>JAIBBS010000115.1 GCA_019694555.1 Nannocystaceae bacterium | reverse complement strand
CTCAGTTCAGCGTGCGGTCGTCGTCGCCCTTGCGCGGCGGCTCGGGCTCGTCCGCGGTGAACGTGAAGACCAGCTCGCCGTCCTTCTCGTCGACGTGCACGCTGCCGCCCTTCTCGAGCTTGCCGAACAACAGCTCGTCGACCAGCTTGCCGTTGATGTGCTCGTCGACGGTGCGGACCATCGGCCGCGCGCCGAAGACCTTGTCGAAGCCCTTGCGCGCGACCCACTGGCGCGCGCGATCGCTGTAGGTGATGCGGACGTTGCGGTCCGCCAGCTGCAGCTCGAGCTCGCCGAGCATCTTGTCGGCCACGCGCTGGATCACGACCTCGTCGAGCGGCCGGAAGGTCACGATCTTGTCGAGGCGGTTGCGGAACTCCGGGCTGAAGGTGCGCTCGACCGCCTTGTTCGAGTCCGCGGCCTGGGGTCCCTCGTCGGCGAAGCCGACCTTGCGCGCGCTGATCTCCTGCGCGCCGGCGTTGCTGGTCATGATGAGGATGATGTTGCGGAAGTCGGTCTTGCGACCGGTGGTGTCCGTCAACGTCGCGTTGTCCATGACCTGCAGCAGCACCGCGAAGATGTCCGGGTGCGCCTTCTCGATCTCGTCGAGCACGAGCACCGCGTGGGGCTGCTTGAGCACCGCGTCGGTGAGCAGGCCGCCCTGATCGAAGCCGACATAGCCGGGCGGCGCGCCGATCAGGCGGCTGACGCTGTGCTTCTCCATGTACTCGCTCATGTCGAAGCGCAGGAACGGCAGCGCCAGCAACCGCGCGAGCTGCTTGGCCAGCTCGGTCTTGCCCACGCCGGTGGGACCGGCGAACAGGAACGAACCGATGGGCTTGTCCGCGCGGGCCAGGCCCGCGCGCGCACGCTTGATCGCGTGGGCCACGGTCTTGACCGCGTCGGCCTGGCCATAGATGACCTCGCCCAGGCCCTCCTCGAGCCGCGCGAGCACGCGGCGATCGTCGGTCGAGACCGACTTGGGCGGGATCCGGGCCATGCGCGCGATCACGGCCTCGATCTGCGGCACGTCGATCAGCGTCGGCTTGGGTGCATCGGCCGCGGTCGGCGTGTCGTCGCCGAACTCGTTGGTCTTGCCGCGGGCCGCGGGCGGCGTGTCCTCGATCGCGTCGTTGAGCGACAGCGCGGGCATGGCCGCGCCCAGCCGCGCGGCGGCACCAGTCTCGTCCATCACGTCGATGGCCGAGTCCGGCAGGTGGCGGTCGCGCAGGTACTTGTGCGCGAGCTCGACCGCGGCCTGCAGCGCCTCGGGCGTGTAGCGCACGTTGTGGTGGCGCTCGTAGACCTCGCGCAGGCCCTGCAGGATCAGCAGCGTCTCTTCCTTGCTGGGCTCGACGATCTCGACCTTCTGGAAGCGCCGCGCCAGCGCGGCGTCGCGCTCGAACGAGGCCTTGAAGTCCTTGAACGTGGTCGAGCCGATGCAGCGCAGCGCGCCCGACGACAGCGACGGCTTGAGCAGGTTGCTCGCGTCCATCGAGCCGCCCGAGGTCGCGCCGGCGCCGACCACGGTGTGGATCTCGTCGATGAAGAGGATCGCGTCGGGGTCGGCCTCGATGGCGGCGATGACGGCCTTGAGCCGCTCCTCGAACTGACCGCGGAACTTGGTGCCGGCCAGCACCGCGCCCATGTCGAGCGAGTAGATGTGCGCATCCTTGATCGCCGGCGGGACCTTGCCCTCGTGCACGCGCAGCGCCAGGCCCTCGACCACGGCGGTCTTGCCCACGCCGGGCTCGCCGACCAGCACCGGGTTGTTCTTGCGACGTCGGCACAGCACCTGGACCACGCGCAGCACCTCGGCCTCGCGACCGATGAGCGGCTCGATCTTGCCGGCGGCCGCCTTGGCCGAGAGGTCGACCGCGTAGGCCGCGAGCGGATCGTCGGCGACGTCGCCACCGTCGCCGTCCTCGCCGGCGCCCGGCCGCGGACCGGGGCCCGGCCCCGGCGGCGTGCCGCGCCGCGCGAGCGAGTTCGAGGTGCTCTTGGAGATGCCGTGCGAGATGTACAGCGTGACGTCGCGCCGCGTGATGCCGTGGTTCGACAGGATGTAGACCGCGTGTGACTCCGGCTCGGCGAACAACGCCACCAGCAGGTTCGCGCCGGTGACCTCGCGCTTGCCCGCGCCCTGCACGTGATAGACCGCGCGCTGCAGCACGCGCCCCACGCCGATGGTCTGGTGGCAGGTGAAGGCCGCGCCCTCGGGGATCTTCTCCATCGTCTCGTCGAGAAAGCTCTCGAGCTCGGCGCGGATGGCCTCGGGGTTGCCGCCACAGCCCCGCATCACGCGCGAGGCGCTGGGGTCGTCGACCAACGCGAGCAGCAGGTGCTCGAGCGTCAGGTACTCGTGCCGACGACGCTGGGTGTCCTCGATCGCGTGGTTGATCGTCTCCTTCAGTTCGTCACTCAGCATCGTCTTCGTCTTCCGGCTCCATCGACGCCATCAACGGGTGGTCGTTCTTGCGCGCGAGCAGGTGGACCTGGGCGACCTTGGTCTCTGCGATCTCGTGGGTGTAGACCCCGGCGACACCTTGGCCGTGGTGGTGCACGTGCAGCATCACCGCGGTGGCCTCGGACTCGCTGCGGTGGAACACGGTCTCGAGCAGCCGCACCACGAAGTCCATCGGCGTGTAGTCGTCGTTGTGCAAGATGACACGATACATGCGCGGACGCTTGACCTTCTTCTCTTCCCGCTCTCGCAGGGCCACGCCGGTCTGCCGCTCTTCGTCGCGTCGCTCGCTCATTGCCGCGTTTCTCGATCGGTTCGGAATTCGAGCACAGTCTACCAAACCGTGCCGCGCGTCCAACCGTCCCGCGTCGGCGCAGGACGATTGTCGTTGGTTGAAAGCGGGCCGGTCTTCCCGTACACGACCGGATGGATGGGCACGGCGGATCACCACCCCGAGCAGGCGGGCGCGGCATCCACGTCCGGGGCCGCGGACGGGCCACATGGCGGGGTCGTCCGGGTCGTGCGCTCGCTGGAACGCGTCGAGGCCGCGCGCTGGGACGCGCTGGACCACGACGGCAGCCCGTTCCTCGAGCACGGCTTTCTCCGCGCGCTCGAGCGCTCGCGCTCGATCGGCCCCGGCACCGGATGGGATCCCTACTACGTGTTGGTGGAGGGTGACCTGACCGAACGGGCGGGCCGACCCGGCGCCGACGACCCTGCGCCGCGCCCGCTGCTGGGCGCGATCGCGTGCTTCGTGAAGCACCACAGCTACGGCGAGTACATCTTCGACTTCGGCTGGGCCCGCGCGGCCCAGCGCGGCGGCATCCGCTACTACCCCAAGCTCGTCGTCGCCGCGCCGGTGACCCCGGCGAGTGGACCGCGACTGCTGCTCGCGCCTGGGCTGACGCCGGCGCAGCGCGACGCCGTCACCGCGGCGCTGATCCACACCGCGCGCAGCCTCGCGGACGAGCAACAGTGCTCGTCGATCCACTGGTTGTTCCACCGCGAGCGCGAGCGCGACCTGCTGCAGGCCCACGGCTTCGCGCCGCGTGCGAGCTTCCAGTACCACTGGCGCAACCGCGGCTGGCGCGACTTCGACGACTTCCTGCAGGCGTTGACCTCGCGCAAGCGCAAGCAGCTGCGCAAGGAACGGGCGCGGGCACGCGCTGCGGTCGACGAGATCGAGTGGGTCGCGGGCGACCAGCTGCAGCCCGAGGATCTCGCCGCGATCGATCGCTTCTACCGCCACACCACCGACGAGCACGGCGGGCAGGACTACCTGCGCCCGGGCTTCTTCGAGGAGCTGCGCACGCTGCTGCCACACCGCCTGCAGTGGGTCCGTGCGCGCCGCGGCGGCAAGACCATCGCCGGCGCGCTCTACCTCGAGACCGACCGTGCGCTGTTCGGCCGCTACTGGGGTGCCGACGTGCCGGTCGAGTTCCTGCACTTCGAGCTGGCCTACTACTGCGGCATCGAGCGCTGCATCGCGCGCGGGCTGCCGCTGTTCGAAGCCGGCGCACAGGGCGAACACAAGCTGCTGCGGGGCTTCGCGCCCTCGCCGACGTACAGCGGCCACTGGATCCGTCACGGTGGCCTGCGCGGCGCCGTCGACCGTTTCCTCGCCGAAGAGCACGCGACCATCGAGCAGTACCTCCGCGAGCTCGCGACGCTGCAGCCCTACCGCGCCGACACCGACGACGACGGCGGCGGCGAGGGCTGAGCCGCTGCCGCGCCCACCGGGCCCGCGGTCGGATCCGGCGCGGTGTTTCCATGGCATCCTGGATCGGCCGTGGTCTCCGATGGCACCGACGCGCGCGGCTCGGGCACGCAGGACGAGAGTCGTGCCGAGGCCGAGCTGGTGCGGCGGCGGCCGATGCAGCTCGAGCGCGGCCGCACCATCGGACGCTACGTCGTGCTCTACGAGCTGGGCTCGGGCGGCATGGGCGTGGTCTATGCCGCGTACGACCCCGAGCTCGACCGCAAGATCGCACTGAAGCTGCTGCACGCGGACTCGACCAGCACGCGCGGACGGCAACGCCTGATGCGCGAGGCCAAGGCCATCGCCAAGCTCAGCCACCTCAACGTCGTGACCGTGCACGACGTGGGTCAGTTCGAGGGACGCGTGTTCGTGGCGATGGAGTTCGTCGACGGCGTGACGCTGCGCCAGTGGCTGCGCGAGCGCACCCGCGCGTGGACCGACGTGCTCGAGGTGCTGTGCGCCGCCGGTGAGGGCCTCGCGGCCGCGCACGCGGCCGACCTGGTCCACCGCGACTTCAAGCCCGACAACGTGCTGGTCGACCGCAACGGTCGCGTGATCGTGCTCGACTTCGGTCTCGCGCGCCGGGCCCCCAGCCACGACGACAGCAGCTCGGGCTCGTCGCGGCGCAACAGCGGCGAGTCGTCGCGACGCGGGCACGACGACGACGACGACGAGCAGGCCGCCGCGCCGCCCAGCGGCACCAGCAGCGAGCTCGACGTCGAGCTCACGCGCACCGGCGCGCTGCTGGGCACGCCGGCGTACATGGCCCCGGAGCAGCACCTGGGCAACCCGGTCGACGCGCGCAGCGATCAGTTCTCGTTCTGCGTGGTGCTGTGGGAGTCGCTCTACGGCGCGCGGCCGTTCCGGGGCGAGACCGCCACGACCACCGCGATGAACGTGGTCAAGGGCCTGCTCGACGAGCCACCGCGCGGCAGCAAGGTCCCGTCGTGGCTGCGGCGCGTGCTGCAGCGCGGGCTCGCGACCGAGCCGGCCGCGCGCCACCCCGACATGCGCGCGCTGCTGGCCGAGCTGCGCCGCGATCGCACGCGCCGCACGAGACGCCGACTGATCTCCGCGACTGCGGGTCTGGGCGTCGCCGCCGGCGTGGCCGGTGCGTACGTGCTGGCCACGCGCGAGCCCGCGATGTGCACCAGCGCGCCGGAGCGACTCGCCGGAGTCTGGGACGACGGCGTGCGCGCGCAGGTGAAGACCGCGTTCGAGGCCTCGGGCGCGTTGTATGCCGCGACCGCGTTCACCGGCATCGAGCAGAGCCTCGACGGCTACGCCGCGCGGTGGGTGCAGCAACACCGCGAGGCCTGCGAGGCCACGCACGTGCACGGCGAGCAGTCGCAGGAGCTGCTCGATCTGCGCATGGGTTGCCTGCGCGGTCGCCTGCGCGAGCTGGGCGCGCTGACCGAGGAGTTCGCCCACGCCGATGCGATGGTCGTCGAGCACGCGGTCGAGGCCGCCGCCGGGCTGGGCCGGCTCGAGCGCTGCACCGAACCGCAGGCCGCGTCGCTGCGCGGGCCCGTCGACGACGCCAGCCGCGAGCGCGTCGACGGTCTGCGCGAGCGCCTCGCGGACGCCGGCGCGAAGGAAGCCGCCGGCCGCTACGAAGCCGCGCAGGCGCTGGCGCAGGACGTCAACGACCGCGCCGGCGTGATCGGATTCCCGCCGCTGGTCGCCGAGGCCCACCTGCGCCTGGGCAGCGTGCTGGAGAAGCGCGGCGACTTCGAGGCCGCCGAGCGCGAGCTGCTCGAGGCGGTGTGGCAGGCCGAAGCCTGTCGCCACGAGACCGTGGCCGCCGACGCGTGGGTGCGGCTGCTGTGGGTCACCGGCGTCGAGCGCAACGACGTGCGCACCGGCGAGCTGTGGTCGCACTTCGCCGACGCCGCGGTCGAGCGTGCCGGCAACGACGAGCTCGTGCGCGCCACGTTGATGCACAACCGCGGCGGGCTGCGCTACCGCCAGGGCCGCTACGACGAGGCCTTCGCGCTGTACCGCGACGCGCTCGAGGCCCAGCAGCGGCTGCTGGGCAACGACGACCCGCAGGTCGCGATGACGCTCAACCACATCGGCAACGTGAAGATCATGGAAGGTGATCTCGAGACCGCGCGCGAGTACGTCACGCGCTCGCTCGACGTGCGCCGGCGGTTGCTCGGCGATCGCCACCCCAAGGTCGCGGCCTCGATCAACAACCTCGCGGCGATCGAGGAGGCCGCCGGCCACCCCGCGGCGGCGATGGAGCTGGTCGAGCAGGCGCTCGCGATCGTCGGTGGCAGCGGCGGTGCGGAGGAGCAGGTCAGCCTCACGGTCGCGGTCTCCGCGGCGCGGCGGCTGCAGGCGCCGCTGGACCAACGCGCGGCGCAGCTCGAGCGACTGTTGGTGCTGCGCGAGCGCAACCTCGCGACCGCGCCGGGTCAGCTCGCCGAGGCCCAGCGGTGGTTGGCCGAGGTGCGCCAGGCCCAGGGCCGCACCGACGACGCGGTCGCGCTGCTCGAGGCCGCGATCGCGCTGCAGCGCGAGCCGTGGCCCAAGGCCGCCATCGCGACGTTGGGCTCGCTCGAGCAGCTGCTGCGCGACGCCGGCCGCGTCGCCGAGGCCGACGCGGCCAAGCAGCGGGCGCGCGCGCTCGAGGTCGCGGTCGCGCCCAAGCCGTGACTACTCGACCAGCGGCTCGAAGCGCATGAAGAACGCGGTCGTGGCCGGGGTCTTCCAGTCTTCCATGTACCAGTGGCCCTGGTCGAAGTCGCACCACACCACCGGGTTGTCGCCGCAGCCCTGGTACTCGACGCACTTGTCGCTGGGATCGATCGGCGAGGTCATGTTGCTGCAGCCGGCCTTGTCGAGCCAGAAGTCGCGCATGTCGGTGCCGTAGTGGTACGGCACGGTGTCGTCGTTGGTCGCGTGCGCCGACCACATCGGCACCGCGCCGCCGCAGTCGGTCACGACCATGCCGCCGCCCGAGGGCGCGGCCGCGCGGATGTAGTCGCCGCGGTAGCACATCAGCGCGTGCACGAAGAAGCCGCCCGACGAGAAGCCTTGCACGAAGATGCGATCGCGATCGATGCACAGCTGCTCGCTCGCGGCGGTTGCGAGCGCGTCCCACAGCTTCACGTCGGAGTCGTCCTCGCCGTACTCCCAGTTGGTCGCGCCGAGGTTGGCGAAGTAGCGGCCCTGGGGATAGATGCCGATGGCCTGCCCGCCCCACTGCTCGCCGGCCTGGAAACGCCAGCGCGCGGTGTCCATGTTCTCGCCCAGGCCGTGGAAGCCGAAGATCAGCGGATAGGGATAGTCGGGATCGTAGTCGTCGGGCAGCTGCAGGATGTACTCGCGATCGATGCCGTCGGCGTTGATCGTGCCCGACACGATCGAGCCCGGCTGCATGCCACAGCCCGGCGAGGGTCCGAAGGGCTCGGGGCCGGTGTCGTCGCCGGTCTCGGTGCCCGCGGTGGGATCGGTGGTGGGATCGGTGCTCGCAGTGGTGTCGGCGCTCGCGACCGTCACGCCGCTGTCGCTGCTGTCCTCGTTCGCGCCGCTGCTCGTGGTCCCCTGCGCATCGTCGTTGCCATCGTCGTTGCCGTCGTCTTGCGCACCCGAGCTCGAGGCCTCGGTCGCGGTGGCGGTCATCGGGCTGCCGGACGCATCCTCGCCGCACGCGGCGATCAGCACGGCCAAGGTCGCGAAAGAAATCGAATGCAGGGGGCGCATGGCGGCGCGGAGCCTAGCCCACGACCGCGGCCGAACCCAAGCGCCGCAGCGACGTCCGACTGGGTGCAATCCCACATCCGCGGCGGTTCGGAATCGTGCAACCGCGCACGCTCGCGTCCGTCAGCGAGGGGATCCGCCGCGCTGGTCCGGCCCGCCGGACCGTGCCACGCTCCGCAGCCATGACCACGTCCGCCCTCGCGTCGCTCCGCATCTGGGGCACGGTGACTTCTCCCTTCGTCCGACGCGTGCGCATCGTCGCGCTCGAGCTCGGCGTGGAACACCAACTCGTGGACACCAACGGCGATGACGGCCAACGCGAGCTGCGAAGTCGCTCACCGATCTGGAAGGTCCCGATCGCCGAGGTCTCCGGCGCACGCGAGCTGCCGGACGCGACGCTGGTGTTCGACTCGCACGCGATCACCGAGCTGCTGTTGCAGCGTGCCGGTGCCGATGCGCCGCTGCGGGCGCCGGCGTCGTGGCAACACGACGCCGCGGTCGCGATCGACGAGCGCAACGCGGTCGCGGTGATCGACGCCGCGCTCGAGTCCTTGATCAACGTCTTTTACGTCGGACGCGACGGACTCGACGTCGAGGGTTCGGCCTATCTGATCAAGCAGCGCGAGCGGGCGGCGGCGGCGCTGGCGTGGTTGGACGCGCGCATCGACGCGCGCGGACGTCCCTGCGCGACGCCGCGCGGCGCCGACGCCGATCGACTCGGCCTGCCCGAGATCGCGCTGGTCACCGCGCTCGGATGGATGCGCTTCCGCGACACCTACCCGATCGAGCGGCACCCGCGGCTCGCGCGCTGCCTCGCCGAGCTCGACGAGCGGCCGAGCTTCGCGGCGACGCGCCCGTTCGCGGCGCGATAGCGGGCCACCGCGCGCGCGGACGCCCGATCGTCCACGGACGCTCCCGGCGCCCCACGCCCCGAGGGCCCCGCGGCCATCGACCACGGCTGGCTGGTGCTGCTACCCTGCACTGTCTTCGAGGAGCTCGCTTTCCGCATGGATCCCCAACTCGACGTCGAAGCTCGCATCGCGCAACTCGAGCAGGAGCTCACCGAGCTCCGCGGCTCGCGACCCAAGGCCACCCGCGTCGCACCGATGCCGGAGGTCCCCCGCCGCCGTGGCACGCTGACCATCGTCGCGCTGGCACTGTTCGCCACCAGCTTGCCGATCGCGAGCTGGCTGCAGGTCGCCGCGCGCGACGAACAGACCGCGCAGACCCAGCGACGCGCGTACAAGTACGAGCGCGCGCTGCAGCTGTCGGATCAGCGGCAGGAGCGGACGATGAAGTTCGTCGACGCCGCGCTCGATCCCAAGCGCTCGCGCGGCGAGCGTGAGGCCGCGCTGCGCTTCCTCGCCGAGGAGCTCGGGCCCAAGAGCGCGGTGCGGGCGTGGGCGCGCAAGGAACTCGCGCGCGGCTGCGGCCACTGACGGGTTCGCCGACGGACGTCAGCCCGCCCGCAGCCGCTCGAGGAACGCCTCGACGTCGACCGGCGGGGTGATGCCCGACTCGCCGAACTCCTCCTTGGCCAGCACTCCGTGACCCTGCGCGAGCTCGTACTCGCGCAGGCGCACGTCGAGCGTCGCCGCGAAGAAGTACCGCAGGCCGCGACGCATGCCGTCGGTCTCCTGCTCGATCTGCCACAGCAGGGCATCGCGAACGAGCTGCACCTGGTGCGGCTCGACGGCGATGACCAGCAGGCGCTCGAGGTTCTCTGCCGCCGCCTGGGCGCGCTGCTGATCGAGCGCACCGTCGAGCAGCAACGCCGGCAGCGAGCGCTGCAGCGACGCGGTGCCGGCGTTCGCGTCCGCGACCGCGTCGAGCTCCGCGACCGCGAGGATCGACGCCGCATGCGTCGGGTCGAGCGTCAGCGCGGCCTTGTAGTGGGTGCGCGCGGCCTTGGGCTGCTTGCGCGCCATCGCGATCTGGCCCAGCAGGAAGCGGCCCTCGGCTTCGTGCGCGACGTCCTTGGCGCGGGCGTACGCATCGGTCGCGGACTGGGCCAGCGTCTGCGCCTTGTCGAGCTCGCGCTGCTCCAACGCGATGACCGCGAGCATGAACGTCACCGCGGGGTGATCGAAGCCACCCTCTTGCGCCTGCAGCAGGAACGGTCGCGCGGCCGCACCGGAGAACCGTGACATCTGCACGCCGGCCCACATGTACGCGAGATCGGGCGTGAGGTGGCCCTCCGCGGCCAGCGTCGCGAGGTCGCCCTCGAGCACCTGCTGCGCCATCTCGTGTACCTCTTCGTTGGCGCTGCACTGCTCCGCGAACGCGGCCACGCGCGCCCGCGCGATGCGAGCCTGGGTCGTGAGCACGGGCTCGCCAGCTTGCGCCGCGGCATCGAGGTTCACCAGCGTGGCCTCGACCGAGATGTCGCCGGGCTCGACGCGGGTGTGCTCGGAGAAGTCGGCCTTGCGCTCGGTCGCCTTGGGCTCGAAGCCGTCCTCGAGCCGCAGCGCGACGCCGCGGATGCACAGCGAGAAGTGCAGCGCGACCAGGTCGCCGCGCGCGACCGCGATCCAGTGACGACCCGCGCCGTCGGCCGCGGCCGCGAGCGCGCGATCGGCCGACGCAGGCTTGCTCTGCCGCAACAACTCGGCGGCCTGTTGCATGGCCGACAACGCAGGCTCGGGTGCATGGTCCTTCGCGACGTCGATCAACGGCGCGAGATCACGCCACGCGTGCCAGTCGCCCATCGCCGTCGCCGAGCCCGGTGCGCCCGGCGGCACGCGGGGCCGACACGCCGTGGGCACCAGCGCCAGCGACACCAACAGCGCGCGAAGCCACGTCATGGCTGCACCTCGAGTCGCGCGACCCAACCGCGTGCGGCGTCGCGGGCACTGGCGCTGCTGGCCCGCTGCGCCACGCGCTGCAGCGCCTCGGGCCCCAGCCATGCCAGCCCCTCGCCGGCGACGCGCGGCGCGAGCAGATCGCCGACCACGCCCGAGTCGAGCAACCACTGCTCGCCCTGATCCGCCGCGATGGCGTAGATCGTCTCCGGCAACGTCAGCCACGTGCGACCGATCGCGGCGATGACCTTCGAACGGTGCTCGGCCAACAGCGGCAGGATCACCGCGAGGTCGTCGGCCTCGACCTCGAGCAGCGTCGCCGCGATCGGCTCGCGGAAGCGCGCCACCGGCAGGCGCAGCGCCTCGGCCACACCCTCGACCAACGCGGCGTCGCCCAGGCCCAGTTGCCCCAGCGCGTCGCGCAGCGCCTCCACGCGCGTCGCGGGGCGCGAGCGCGCACCGGTGCCGAGTTCGTACGGCGTGCGCGCGGGCCCACGGCCCCGCAGCAGGAGCTCGCGCAGCCAGTCCCATTGGCGCCGCAGCGTGGCCACGGCACGGTGTGTACCCCAAGCCGCCGCGCCCATGTAAGCCTGCTTCGCGAGGGGGCGTTCGGGAGGCAGGCGATGCGCCGCCGGGACCTCGCCGCCCGCATCGCCCGCGTTTCGGAGCTTTCCATGCGGCCCAGCAAGACCATCCTCGGCGTCCTCGCGCTCGTCACCGCCCTGTCCGCCTGCAGCAAGTCCGCCGACCGCGGCACTGCCGCGCCGGGCGTCACCACCACCGCGCCCGTCGCCGGCGCGCCGGTCTCGGTCACGCTCGAGAGCCCGGGCATGGGCGCGCTGCCGTCGACGCTGTTCGGCGGTGCGATGTACTTCGTCGGTCAGCAGGGTCAGCAGTACGCGGTGCGCATCGCCAACAACACCGCGCGCCGTGTCGAGGTCGTGGTCACCGTCGACGGCCGCGACGTCGTCTCCGGTCAGCTCGGCGACTACCGCAAGCAGCGCGGCTACATCATCGAGCCCTTCGGTCAGGTCGTGGTCGATGGCTTCCGGCAATCGTTCGCGCAGGTCGCCGCGTTTCGCTTCAGCGGCCTCGAGCAGAGCTACACCGCCTTGCAGGGCACGCCGCAACACGCCGGTGTGATCGGCGTCGCGGTGTTCGAGGAGCGCGGCAAGCCCAAGGCCAGCGGCCCGCTCGCGGTCGGGCCCGGCGCCAGCACGCAGTCGCCGTTTCCCGCCGACGGTCAGCCGCGCTCGATGGAGGTCAGCCCCGGCGCCGCGGATGCGGCCAAGAGCGCGCCGTCGATGGCGGGCGAGGACGAAGCTGCGGCCCCGACCGCGACCAGCCGTGCCGACGCGGGCGCGAGCGGTGGTGCCGGCTTCGCGCCGCCACCGGTGCCGCGCAACGAGCTCGGCACCGAGTACGGCCAGTCGCAAGCCTCGTCGGTGCACGAGGTCGAGTTCAAGCGCAAGCACAAGCGCCGCCCCGATGCCGTGTTCGCGGTCTACTACGACAGCGCGCAGGGCCTGGCCGCGCGCGGGATCCCGCTCGCCGGCGGCACCGCGTTCGCGAGCGCGCCCGAGCCCTTCCCCGATCGCGTGCCGATGCGCTGACGCGGCCGCCACCGACGCACGGCGATGTCCGCGGGCGGCTCGCCCGCGGAGGTCAACAACGCAAGACGCCGTCGAGCGAGTCGGCCGCCATCGCGCAGCGGGCGTAGCGAGCCCACGCCACGCGGCCGCGCAGCTGGATCTTGTCGATCTTGTGCTGCACGCAGCGCTCGCGCATCTGGTCGATCACCGCGGTCTGCGACTCGAGCGAGAGCTCGGTCTGGCCCGACTCGCGCGCGGTGACCTCGATGATGTGCGTGCACACTTCCTGCGGACCCGGCGCGCGAACGAACGCCCACCACAACCCGAACAGCAGCGCGACCGCGGCCAGGCAGCCGATCGACAGCGCGCGACGGACCGCAGGCCTCATCCGCCCCCGTCGATCACCTTGAACGCGGCGCGACGCTTCTGCACCGCGTCCGGGCTGGTCTCGGCCGGCGCCTCGGTCGCGGGCGCCTCGGTCGCGACCGCCTCACCCTCGGTGGTCGGCGCGACGCCCTCGCCCTGCGCGACCGTGCGCAGCGCGGGCTTGGCCGGCTGCGACGCCGCGGGCGGGCGACCATAGCGGCTGCGCTTCACCGACTCGGGCATGTTCTGATCGAGCACGATGCCGCGGCCGGTGCTGCGGTCCGCGACCACGTACACGGCACCGTACGGAAAGGTGCAGCGCGTGACGTAGCCGCCGAAGGACAGATCGGCGGACAGGGTGGTCTCGGTGAAGGTCAGATCGAGCGGGTAGCTGGGATCGAGATCGATGATCAGCCGCTCGCGCCACTGCTCGCGGATGAAGTCGGGGCACACCACGCCCTCACCCATCGCGTTCACGTGCAGCCGCGGGCAACGTCCGGCTGCGTACAGCGACTCGATCACGCTCTGGACCGGATGCGTCACGCTCGCGTGGAAGCCTATCGCACGCAGCCCGGGCATGCGACCTCGGGCGGCCACGGACGGCCATCGGCAGGCTTTTTCCTCGGCTTTCGCCGGCCGCCTCGCGGCCCGCCGCGGGCGGCGCGAGCGCAGCGTGCCCGGGATCGCTTCGCAGGGCCGGCTCGGGCCGCGCGGGCCCAGCTCGCACCCGGCCGCGCGGCCCGACCGCGGCCCGACGATCGGAGACCGTCACGCGCCGCGCCGACGGCCGGCCTGCGCCGGGTCGAGCTCAGGCAAACGCCGAGAACCCGGTCAGCGCGCGCCCGATCGCCAGCGTGTGGACCTCGTGCGTGCCCTCGTAGGTGTAGACGGTCTCGAGGTTCGACAGGTGCCGCATGATGCCGAACTCGCCCATGATGCCGTTGCCGCCGAGCATCGAGCGCGCGGTGCGGGCGGTCTGCAGCGCCATCGCCACGTTCTCGCGCTTGAGGATGGAGACCTGCTCGGGCGACAGCTTGCCGTTTTGCTTGATGCGGCCGAAGTGGTACGCGAGCAGCAGGCTCTTGCCGATCTCGTTGTGCATGCCCACGAGCTTCTGCTGCGTGAGCTGGAACGACGCGATCGGGCGATCGAACTGCACGCGATCGATGGTGTAGCTGCGCGCGCGCTCGTAGCACGACATCGCGGCACCGATGACACCCCAGCTGATGCCGTAGCGCGCCTGCGTCAGGCAGCCCAGCGGGCCCTTGAGCCCGTGCACGCCCGGCAGCAGGTTCTCCTTGGGCACGCGGACCTCGTCGAGCACGATCTCGCCGGTCAGCGACGCGCGCATGCTGAGCTTGCCGTGCATCGTCGGCGTCGACAGCCCCTTGCTGCCGCGCTCGACCACGAAGCCGCGGATCACCGGCGTGTCGCTGCCGTGCTCGAGCGTCTTGGCCCACACGATGCACAGATCCGCCATCGGGCTGTTGGTGATCCACAGCTTCTGACCGCTGAGCACGTAGTCGCCGCCCTTGCCGTCCTGGCGCGCGTGCGTGCGCATCGAGCCCGGGTCGCTGCCGGCGTTGGGCTCGGTCAGACCGAAGCAACCGACGATCTCGCCCTTGGCCATGCCCGGCAGCCACCGCTGGCGCTGGGTCTCGTCGCCGTAGGCATAGATCGGGTACATCGCGAGCGAGGTCTGCACCGAGCAGAACGAGCGGATGCCCGAGTCCTGGCGCTCGAGCTCGAGGTTGGTGAGCCCGTACGCGACCGGGTTCATGCCCGCGCAGCCGTAGCCCTCGTAGGGCGCGCCGAGGAAACCCATCTCGGCGAACTGCTTGACCAGCTCGCGCGGGAAGGTGCCGTTCTCGTAGTGCTGCTCGAGCCCCGGCGCGACGTTGCGCTCGCAGAACTCGCGGGCCGCCCGCCAGGTCAAGCGCTCGTCGTCGCTCAGCAGGTGATCGATCGTGATGAGATAGGGCGTCGCAGCCACCGGCATGGCCCTGCTCTACCACAAACGCTGCAGGGCTTCGCAGGGGCCCCGGCGCCCGCGTCGGCGTGAGTGCACACGCGCGGCGTCGTTGCAGCAGCGTCGTGCCGCGGTGCCGCGCGGACACCCGCGGATCAGCGCCGCGGCGGGGGCAGCGGCACGGCCGCGAGCCCGATCGCCAGCAGCAGTCCGACGTCGCGCCACAGCGTGGGCCAACCGACGAGCTCGGCCTGGGCCTGCTTGCCGAAGCAACCGCACTCCAAGTCGATGTCGCGCGCGATCACGGAGGCGATGAGCGCGATGAAGGCCACCGTCAGCAGCCCGAGCAGCAGCGTGCCCGCGCGCACCCAACGTGCGCGTCCGCTCACCACCGCCGCGGCACCGACGAGCTCGACCATCGGCACCACCGCGGCCAACAGGTGCAGCCACGGCTCGGGGAACACGCGGTAGTTCCGGATGTCCGCGGCGAACGTCATGATGTCGCCGAGCTTGGGCACGGCGGCGAACACGAACACCGCCGCCACGCCCACGCGCGCGGCCCAGATCGCGACGGGCAGCAGCCGCGCGCGCCACGGCACCGCGGGCTCAGCCACTCTGCATCGCTCCCTCGACCGGTGCACCGGCCTGCAGCCACGCATCGAAGCCGCCCTCGAGCACGCGCACGCGATCGCAGCCCAGCGCATCCTCGAGCAGGCGCCCGACGTACTCCGCGTCCGCGCCGGTCGACGCGTCGCAGTAGGTCACGATGTCGCGATCGATCGGCAGCGGCAAGGATTGCTGCGCCAGCGTCGCGGCCACGTCTGCGACCGGCAGCGAGATCGCGCCGGGGATGTGGCCGTCCCGAAACGCCACGTCGCTGCGGGCGTCCACCACGACGACCTCGGCCAGCGCCGAGGCCAGCTCGCGCACCGGCATGCGCGGCAACGGCGGCCGCGCCGGCTCCGCGATGGGCTCGTCGAAGCCGCAGGCCGCGACCGCCTCGTCGGTGCGTGACTCGGGCGTCCACGGCACGTCGAGCTGGATCGCGAGCGCACCTGCGCCCAGTGCCCCACCCAACAGGGCGAGCAGGGCGGCGTCTCGCACGCTCGAGAGCAGGCCACGCACCGCGTCGCCGAGCGTAGCAAAGTGTCGCGGCAGGCGCACCGATCCGGCGCTCACCCACGTGTGCGCGCCGGCTTTTCGGTGGCTCCAAGACCCTCTGCTAGCATCCCCGTCGGGCCCGCACGCGGCGTTTCGAGGCCGCGCGAGCGAGCGCCCGGGGGACAACGCCATGATCGAACGACGTCGTCGGATCTGCCCTCGCGCACGCACCGAGCTGAGCACCCGATCCGCTCGCCGCACGCAGCGGCGCGCCGCGTTGCTGGTGGCCGCCGCTGCCGCCGCGCTCGGCCTCGCCGCGCCGGCCGCGGCCGCACCCGCCGGCGGCTCCGCGAGCGTGCAGGTCGGCGGGGGCAAGCCGGCGAGCGCATCGAGCTCGAGCAGCGGCAAGAAGAGCAAGTACGACTGGCCCGAGGTCGTGCTCGCGGGCAACGCGGTCTCGTTCCTCGCGCCGCTGCAGTTCGGTTTGGTCGGCTACTTGCCCAAGGCTCGCTTCGCGTTCCAGTACGACCGACAGATCCGCAAGGGCCACTGGTTCCACCTCGGCGTGGGCGCGCTGTTCGACCGCGGCGACTGGAAGAACTTCCGCCAGAAGAGCTGCGGCATCGATGCCACCGGCAACGGCATCTGCAACGAGGGCGGCGTGGTCGGGGTCGACGTCTACGCCGGCTACACCTACCGCTTCTACCTCGCGAAGAAGCCGTGGTTCGTGCCGTACGTGCGCGGCACGATCGGCTACTCGTTCTTCGATCTGCCCACGGTGGGCGGCGGCGAGGGCAACTTCAAGCAGGCGCGCATCCACACCAGCGCGGTGTCGATCCGGCCCGGCGGCGGCTTCCGCATCTTCCCGTGGGAGCAGCTCGGCTTCGGCATGGACCTCGCGCTGCCCATCGGGTTCCTCGTGCATCGCGAGCGCCCCGACCCCGACCAGGCACTGCGCCGCCGCGGCGGCTTCCTGCTCGGCCTCGAGGTGTTGCCGATCGTGGTCGAGTTCCGCTTCTGACCCGCCGCGCAGCGACGCCCGCGAGCACGCCCACCGTCGCGATCGCGCGGCCGTGCCCGTGGTAGGGTCCGCGCGCGATGGCCAAGCTCTACTTCCGGCACGGCGCGATGGAGAGCGCCAAGACCATGAACCTGCTCGCGGTGGCGCACAACTACCGCAAGCAGGGCAAGCGGGTGCTGCTGCTCAAGCCGGCGCTCGACGATCGCTACGGCCAGGCACGCATCGCCTCGCGCTCGGGGCTCGAGGCGCCGGCGGACATGCTCGTCGGTGACGACACCGTGTTCGAGCTCGATGCCTTCCGCGACGTCGATTGCGTGCTGGTCGACGAAGCCCAGTTCATGTCCACCGGCATCATCGATCAGCTGCGCGTCATCTCGCTGGTGCTCGACATCCCGGTCATCTGCTACGGCCTGCGCACCGACTTCCGCACCCAGGCGTTCCCGGGCGCGCTGCGCCTGCTCGAGCTCGCCGACAGCATCGAAGAGGTCAAGGTGACGTGCCAGTTCTGCGGTCGCAAGGCCGTGTACAACCTGCGCATGAGCGACGGCCGTGCGGTCGTCGAGGGCGAGCAGATCGTGCTCGGTGACATCGAGTACGCGCCGGTGTGCGGCAAGCACTACCTCGAGCGCGTCGGCGCGCAGGGACTCGCGCGCCTGGGAATGACACTGCCCCGGGGGCTCGCCGATGCGGACCTCCGGGGCAGTCGTTGATCGGATACGGCGGGCGTCATCCGCCCGCGGGATGGCTCAGGCGGGGCAGCCCTCTTCGCCCGCGTCGCAGCAGAAGCAGTCGGGCGGGCTGGCAGCGGCATCGCAGAAGCCGCTGTCGTAGGTGACGCCCATGTCGTCACCGATCTCGTTGCAGATGCGTGCGCAGCTGTCCTCGGTGAGGCGGCCGAACAGGCAGGTGTTGACCACGTCCATGTCGACGCAGCTCGACTCGGTGCTGCCGTCGCACGCGGTGCCGGGGCCGTTGCCGCAGATGAACGCGACCTGCGAGCCGTCGTCGATGCAGCCGTAGGCGAAGTCGTAGCCGTCGAACATGCACGACTCGTCGCCGGCGCTGGGCATCTCGACCCACTCGCCGCCCATGCAGGTCCAGAAGTGGCTGTTGCCGGGGCCGTCGGCCTGCGCGTTGCTGCAGAAGACCGCGCCCTCGGAGTCGGGCGTGCAGTCGGCCGGGTCCGGCGTCACGCCGGTGTCGGTGCCACCGCTGTCGGCGGCGCTGCTCGAGCCGTCCGCGCTGGTGCTGCCGCTGCCGGTGCCGCCGGTGGCAGTATCATCGCTCGTGGCGGTGTCGGTGCCCGCGTTGGTGTCGGTACCGCTGGCGGCGTCCTGCGCCGGGTCCTCGCAGCAGGTGTAGTCGTTGGGATCGGTCGGCGCGCACCAGTTGAAGCCGACGTCGCAGTAGCAGGTGTTGCCCTGCAGATAGTTGTGCGGGTTGTTGCAGTCGGCGTCGCCGCTGCCCTTGCCCTCGATCTCTTCGCAGGAGTAGTTGTCCGGATCGTCCGGATCCTCCCACGTGTAGCCCGCGTCGCAGCGGCAGTCGGCGCCGCCATTGACCTCGTGGCTGTGCGACAGCAGCGAGCCACACTCGTTGCTACCGCCACCGTTGGTGGTGATGATGCAGCCGAGCGACGCTCCTGCCGCTACGCCTGCGAGAACCGTGACCACCGACCTGATCGAGAAGCGAGAGATGTGCATGGAAAGTCCTCGTCGCGAGCGCGACGGCCGATGAGACGGCCGGGGCCCGCGCTTGATTCTGGCCTAGTACGGCCCTGGGATTCAACGATTCGGCGGCGACGTCCGCGGCGTGGCCCCGGCCACGCCTCAGACGCTCGCGGCCGCGGCGCCTACTCGACGCGCCAGGTGTGGCCGCTGCGCAGCAGGCGGTCGATGTCGCCCGCGCCGGATTTCTCCACCGCCGCGGCGTTCTGAGCCACGACAGCGCTGTCATAGCTCGGCATCGGGTCGCAGTAGAGCACGCCGAACGCCATGGGGAAGTTCGGCAGGGCCAGCTGCGCGAGCAGGAACGCGAGCGTGCGATTGGTCTGGTCGTGCACGGCGACGTCGGCGAGCGTGACGCCGCCCTCGCCCACGGTCACGACCTCGACGTGGCTGCCACCGGGGGCCAGGCGCAGGCCCTTGGTCTTGTCCTTGCCGAACAGCAGCGGCTTGCCGTGCTCGACCCACAGCTGGTGCTCCGACGCGACGTCGCGCATCGTCACGTTGTCCCACTCGCCGTCGTTGAAGACCGGGCAGTTCTGCAGCACCTCGACGAAGCTCGCGCCGCGGTGCCCGTGCGCCGCCACGAACAGATCGCCCAGCGTCGTGGTCGAGGTGTCGATGCCACGCGCGACGAAGCGCGCGTTGGCCCCCAGCGCGAACAGGCACGGGTTGACCGGCATGTCGAGCGAGCCCAGCGGCGTCGACGGCGTCTTCTGGCCCACCAGCGACGTCGGCGAGTACTGGCCCTTGGTCAGGCCGTAGATGCGGTTGTTGAACATCAGGATCTGCAGGTCGACGTTGCGACGCAGCACGTGCAGCAGGTGGTTGCCACCGATCGACAGCCCGTCGCCGTCGCCGGTCACCATCCACACGTCCAGATGCGGGTTGGCCAGCTTCACCCCGCTCGCGATCGCGGGCGCGCGACCGTGGATGGTGTGGAAGCCGTACGTGCTCATGTAGTACGGGAAGCGGCTCGAGCAGCCGATGCCCGACACGAACACGGTGTTCTCGCGGGTCACGCCCAGCTTGGGCAGGGTGCGCTGCATCGCCGCGAGGATGGCGTAGTCGCCACACCCGGGGCACCAACGCACCTCTTGATCCGAGACGAAGTCCTTTTGCGTGAGCTTGTTTGGCGTGTCCATGACGTTCGTCCTGATCAGCTGAGGCGGTGGGTCTTGACCGGCGGCGCGGCGATGCGGGTGCGGATCTCCTGCTCGAGCTCCGCGACGCGGAACGGCATGCCGGCGATCTTGTCGAACGGCACCGCCGGGACCAGGTACTCGGCGCGCAGCAGTCGCGCGAGCTGGCCGTTGTTGAGCTCGGGCACCATCACGCGATCGAAGCCCGCGAGCAGGTCCGCGAGGTTCTCCGGCAGCGGCCACAGGTGGCGGATGTGGATGTGCGAGACGTCGAGCCCGTCGCGACGGCAGCGACGCACGGCCTGGTGGATCGAGCCGTAGGTCGAGCCCCAGCCGACGACCGCGAGCGCGCCGCGATCGTTGCCGATCTCGACCTTCTGCTGCGGCAGATCCTTGGCCACGCCCAGGACCTTCTGCGCGCGCACCTTGGTCATCTTCTCGTGGTTGTCGGGGTCGTAGCTGATGTGGCCCGAGCCGAAGCTCTTCTCGATGCCACCGATGCGGTGCTCGAGCCCCGGCGTGCCGGGCTTGGCCCAGTTGCGCGCGAGCGTCTCGGGGTCGCGCAGGAACGGATGGAAGCCGGCCGGGTCGGTGCGAAAGTGCACCGGGATCTTCGGCAGGTCGGCGTACTTGGGGATCGACCACGGCTCGGCACCGTTGGCGATGTAGCCGTCCGACAGCACGATGACCGGCGTCATGTACTTGATCGCGAGGCGGACGGCCTCGATCGCGAAGTGGAAGCACTCCGAGGGCGTCGCCGGCGCGAGCACCACCAGCGGCGCGTCACCGTTGCGACCCCACACCGCCTGGAACAGATCGCTCTGCTCGGTCTTGGTCGGCATGCCGGTCGACGGGCCCGCGCGCTGCACGTCGAAGATCACCAGCGGCAGCTCGGTCATGATCGCCAGGCCCATGGCCTCGCCCTTGAGCGCCATGCCCGGGCCCGAGGTCGCGGTCGCGCCGATGATGCCGGCGTAGGCCGCACCGATCGCGGAGCAGATGGCCGCGATCTCGTCCTCGGCCTGGAACGTGGTCACGCCGTAGTGCTTGAGGCCCGCGAGCGAGTGCAGCACGCTCGACGCCGGCGTGATCGGGTACGAACCGTACAGCACCGGCAGGTCCGCGAGGCGGCCGGCGGTGGCGAGGCCCCACGCGAGCGCCTCGTTGCCGGTGATGTTGCGGTACTCGCCCTTGGGCAGGTCGGCCTTGGGGATCTTGTACGCGGCGACGCCGGTGGGCAGCTCCGCGGTCTCGCCGTAGACGTGACCGGCGTTGAGCGCCGCGATGTTGGCCTCCGCGAGATCGGGACGCTTGGCGAACTTGCGCTTGAGCCAGTCGATGGTCGGCGTGCGATCGCGACCGAACAACCAGTACAGCAGGCCCAGTGTCCACAGGTTCTTCGCCCGCAGCGCTTCCTTGGTGCCCAGGCCGTGGGGCTCGACCGCGGCGAGCACGAGGCGGCTGACGTCGATCTCGAGCTTGCGGTACGGATCGAGCGTGCCGTCCTCGAGCGGGTTCTTGTCGTAGCCGGCCTTCTTGAGATTCTGCGGCGTGAACGCGCCGGTGTTGACGATGACCAGCCCACCCTTGGGCACGTCGCGCAGGTTGACCTTGAGCGCGGCGGGGTTCATCGCCACGAGCACGTCGGGTTCGTCGCCGGGCGTGAGCACGTCGTGCGACGCGAAGTGGATCTGGAAGCCCGAAACGCCGAAGGTCGTGCCCGCGGGCGCGCGGATCTCGGCCGGGAAGTCCGGGAACGTCGCGAGGTCGTTGCCGGCGACCGCAGTGGTCTGGGTGAACTGCATGCCCGCCAGCTGCATGCCGTCACCGGAGTCGCCTGCGAAGCGGATCACGACGGAGTCGAGGATCTCGCGGCCATCGGCGTCTTTGGATCGAACCGGGGTGTCCATGGGGTCTGCCTTCTCGTTCGCGCGGGCGGCGTCGCAGCAAGCGGCGCGCGCGGAAGTATGCGGCCAGTGCATCGCGATTGTCACCGCCTCCACCGTGGCGCGCATGCGCGTGCGCTGCACGAGCGCGCCGACCCGAAGCGCCATGCATGCGCTCGCTCACACGCACGCCGACGCCGCACCGCAGCGCGGGCCGGTAGTGTTGCGCCCCATGGCCAAAGCCAAAGCAACCGACGTCGATACGCTCGTCGATCGGGGTCTACGCGCCGTCGACGACGACTCGCTCGACACCGCTGCGAGCATCCTCGACGACCTCCGGGGCAGCGTCGGAGAGAACCACCCGCGGGTGCTCCACCTCGCCGGCATGGTCGCGTGGGCCGAGGGTGATCTCGAGCGCGCGACCGGCTTCCTCATGCAGGCGAGCGACAACGGGGGCGACCGCGCCGACGTGCGGCTCGACTGCGCCGAGTGCCTGTTCGCCGGCGAGGAGCTCGACGAGGCCGAGGCCCAGGTCCGCGCCGCGCTCGAGCTGCCGAGCCTGACCAAGGCCCAGGGCGACGACGCACGGCTGCTGCTGGCGCAGATCCGACTCGCGGGCGACGACCCCGACGAGGCGCTGGAGATCCTCGGCGAGATCGATCCCGAGCTGCACCGGCATCCCGCGTACCTCAGCACGCGCGGCTCGGCGCACATGGCCGCGGGCAAGCTCGACCTCGCCATCATCGACCTGCGGGCCGCGCTCGCGCTCGAGCCCGAGGACGCCGACCTGCACTACCAGCTCGGGCTCGTGCTCGCGACCGCGGGCAAGCACGACGACGCGGTGCAATCGATGCAGCGCGTGCGCGAGCTCGACGCCGCCGAGGACGGCCCCAGCGAGGAGCCGACGTTCGCCGAGGCCCAGGAGCTGCGCTCGCGGCTCGAGGACGTGTTCGAGCAGCTGCCCGACCCGCTGCTCAAGCTCGTGGCCCACGCGCCGATCACGGTGCAGAGCCGCGCCACGCAGGCGCAGGTCGACACCGGCGTCGACCCGCGCAACGTGGTCGCGTTCCTGGGCACGCGCAAGCGCGGCGACGACGAGGCCGAGCTCACCGGCATCGTGGTCATGCGCGATCTGCTGCCGCAGGACGCTGCCAACGACGACGGCGAGGACCCCATCGAGTCGGAGCTCTTCTACGGTCTGATGGAAGAGCTGCAGAGCTTCTACGACCGTGACGATCTGGTGATGGCCGAGGCCTGATCATGTCCGACGAACGCACCGACTCGGCGGCGCTGGTCTACGACTGGAACGAGAAGGACCGACGCGGGCCGCTGCTGCGCAAGCCACCGCGCTTCGTCGACGAGAGCATCCGCGACGGCCTGCAATCGCCCTCGGTCGCCGACCCGACCATCGAGCAGAAGATGGAGCTGGTGCGGCTCATGGACCGGCTCGGCATCCACGTCGTGAACCTGGGCCTGCCGGCCGCGGGTCCGCGCGCGGCCGAAGACGTCGAGCAGCTGGCGCGCTTCATCGTGGAGGAGAAGCTGCGGATCCAGCCCAACTGCGCCGCGCGCACGGTCGAGGCCGACATCCGCCCCATCGTCGAGATCTCGCAGCGCGTGGGCGTGGCCATCGAGGTCACCGCGTTCATCGGCTCGAGTCCGATCCGCGCGTGGGCCGAGAACTGGGAGCTGCCCAAGCTCGAGGGCTACACGCGGCAGGCGATGTCGTTCATCACGCGCAACGGTCTGCCGGCGTCGTTCGTCACCGAGGACACCACGCGCTCGCACCCGCACACGCTCGACGTGTTGTTCCGCGCCGCGATCGAGTGCGGCGCCTCGCGGCTGGTGCTGTGCGACACCTGCGGCCACGCCACGCCCGACGGCGTGCGCAACCTGATCGCCTTCACCCGCAGTCTGTTGCGCGCGATGGGCAAGGAGTACGACGTCGAGCTCGACTGGCACGGTCACAACGACCGCGGCCACGCGCTGCCGCTGGCCCTGTTCGCGCTGGAGTACGGCGTCGATCGGGCGCACGGCTGCGCGCTCGGCATCGGTGAGCGCGTCGGCAACACCTCGATGGATCTGTTGCTGCTCAACCTCTACCTGCTGGGTCAGCTCGATGCGGCGCAGCACGATCTGTCGTGCCTGGTCGAGTACGTGCAGAAGGTCAGCGCCTACACCGGCGTGCCGATCCATCCCTCGTATCCGTTGGCCGGCCGCGACGCGTTCCGCACCGCCACCGGAGTCCACGCCGCCGCGGTGATCAAGGCCGAGGCCAAGGGTGACTTCGACCTCGCCGATCGCGTGTACTCGTCGGTGCCGGCGCGGGTGTTCGGTCGTCGCCAGGAGATCGAGATCGGTCACTACAGCGGCCGCAGCAACGTCGTGCACTGGCTGCGGGCGCACGGCATCGATCCCACCGACGCGGTCGTCGATCGCGTGTTCACGGCGGCCAAGGCCAGCAATCGCACCCTCGAGGAGCACGAGGTGTTCGAGCTGGTCGCGGCGGTCCGCACGGGCTGAGCGCCGCGGCGGCGACACCGCGGCGGGCCGCGATCGCGGCCGCGCTTGACGATCGACTACCTTGGTAGTACTAACCTGGTAGTCGAAACGAGGGACGCGTGGGTCAGGAGCATCTGGGCAAGCTGCAGCTCGCGATCATGCGGGTGTTGTGGTCGCAGGGCGAGTCGACGGCGGCGGAGGTGCAGCAGGCGCTGGAACCGACCCACGGCCTCGCGCCCACCACCATCGCGACCATGCTCAAGAAGATGGAAGCCAAGGGCGTGGTCGAGCACCGCACCGACGGGCGCCGCTTCGTCTATCGCCCGCGGGTGACCGAGCAGGGCGTGACACGCACGATGGTCGCGGATCTGGCCGAGACGCTGTTCGACGGCAGCGCGGCCGCGTTGGTCTCGCACCTGCTCGACGTGCACGACGTCGACGCGCAGGAGCTGGCGCAGCTCAAGGCGCGCATCGAAGCCGCCGAGCGAGCCCGCGCCGACGGCAAGCCCGCACGACCGAACAAACCCAGCAAGGAGCGCGCACGATGATCGACGGATCCGACACCGCAGCATGGATCGTGGCCTGGCTCGCGACCTACGCGATCCACAGCACGCTGCTGTTCGCCGTGGCCTGGCTCGTCGACTGGCGCTGGTCGCAGCGGCCGGCCCTGGTCGCCGCGGCATGGAAGTTCGCCGTGGTCGGCGCGCTGGTGAGCGCGAGCGTGCAGGTCGGGCTCGGGCTCGAACCGCTGGGCGGGCGCATGGACGTGGTCGCGCGGCAGGCCGTGGCGCCCTCGCCGGCTCCGGTGCCGCCAGCTTCGGCCACGCGCGAGCGCGGCTCGGTCGCGGCCGCCTACGACGCGGTGCCGATGGGCGACGCGGTGCTGCAGCGCGCGCCGCTGCAGCGCGACGACGACGAGCTCGCCGCCACCGCCACGGTGGCGCCGGTCCCCTCCACGCGCGCGCCGTCGCAGCCCTTCGCAGCCAAGACGCCGTGGCCGCAGATCGTCGCGGGCCTGTGGGCGTGGATCGCCGCGCTGGGCCTGCTGGGTCTGCTGCGATCGATCGCCGCGCTGCGCCGCCGCGTCCGCGCCCGCACTGCGGCGCACGCCCAGGCGCAGGCCGAGCTCGCCGCGCTGCTGCCCGCCGATCGCAGCGTGTCGGTGCGCCTGTCGACCAGCACGCGCATCGCGGTGCCGATGGCGGCGTTCGTGCTGCGCCCGGAGATCATCGTGCCGCCGCGGGCCTTCACGCTCGACGAGCCCGCGCGTCGCACGATGCTGGCGCACGAGCTCGCGCACGTGCTGCACCGCGATCCCGCGTGGCGGCTGCTGCTGGCGGTGCTCGAGCGCGTGCTGTTCATGCAGCCGCTGCTGCGGCTGGCGCGGCGCCGCATCGAGCAGAGCGCCGAGTACCTCGCCGACGCCTGGGCCGCGCAGCAGACCCACGCCCCGATGGCGCTGGCGCGCTGCCTGACCGAGATCGCGAGCTGGGTCGCACCGCGACGCGGGCTCGCGCTCGCCGCGACGCTGCCGCAGCCGCGCTCGATCCTCGGTCGTCGCGTCGTGCGCCTGATCGAAGGCCACAGCGACGCCGACTTCGGCTGGCGCGCGTGGGCAATGGGCGCGCTCGCCTGCGGCGGCATGATCCTGCTCGCGCCCGCTGTGTCGGCCGCACCCGCGGCCGCACGCGGCGGATCGAAGACCGAGCTCCCACGGGTGGTGCACGACGACGACCGCGAGCGCGGCACCCAGGACAGCCCTCCGCGGGCGTCCGTGCCCGCGGTCGTCGTCGCGGCCGAAGACGGCAGCGTGCGCGTGATCGCGACGCCGCAGCCGCCGCCGGCACGCGACGGCAACGACCGCAAGCAGCGGCGTCGCACCGCCCGCGAGGTCCGTCGCGCGCTCGCCCGCGCGCGGCGGGAACACCGGCAGGTCTCGCTCGATGATCTCGCGGCCGCGATCGCGGCCGCGGACGCGCCGCCCGTGCTCGTGTTGACCGACGGCGAGGACACCGTCGCGATCGAGGTCGAGGCGCTGGTCGACGTGCGCGAGGAACTCGAGCGCGCGCGCCGTGATCTGCAGGCGGCGCGGGCACACGCACGGCGGCTGCGCGCGCTCATGATCGAGGACGCCGAGGGTGTGCGGATCGAGCTCGAGGCACCGGAGGCACCCGAGGCGCCGGAGGCACCCGAGG
>JAIBBS010000332.1 GCA_019694555.1 Nannocystaceae bacterium | reverse complement strand
CGGGCGCTGGCGCGCGCGCTGGCGCGGGCGCCGGTCGCCGACGACCCGGTCGAGGCCGGGCTGCGCGCGCTCGAGCGCGTCGCGATCGCGGCCGCGCGCGACGATCGCGACGACTGGCGGCTCGCGATCGACGAGGCCCGCTCGGCCACCCGCGCGCTCGACAGCGAGCTGTCGCCGTGGCTGTCGGCCAAGCTCGACGCGGCGATCGCAGCGTCGCCGTGGAGTTGATTCCTTCGAGCCCACGCCCACGCAGGAGATGCGATGCCCGAAATCACCCTCCAGAACGCAACCCTCGTCAACGTCGTGCCCACGCTGGTGGGCTCACAGCTGGTGCTGTCCGTGCAAGGTGTCGTGATCGGCACGGTCATCGACGAATTCGATCCGCCGCCGCCGTCGCTGATGCGCCTGTTCGTGCAGGACCTCTCGAGTGGGCAGCAGGTCTCGGCGCAGTGGCAGCCCGCCGTGGGCGGACCGTGGTGGCCCTTCCTTCGCGTGGCCGGCGGCGTGTATGCCGACTTCCCGCCGCCCAAGCGCGGCGCAGCGGACAACGCCTACAACTTCGCGGTCGCAGTGCAAGAGCACGGCCTGCACGTCGATGATCCGCGCCTGATCCTGCGCACCAAGACCTCGACCGAGTCCGGTTGAGTCCCGCGCGCCTGCCCGCGCGGACGCGCCGCCCCCCGCCGCACGGCCCCGCGCGGGCAGTGTGATCCATCGCCTTGCAACCGACCTGGGGTTCTCGCCACCATGATGCAGATGACGCAGATGTCGCCGATGCTGTCGCTGCTGCGGGTGCTCGCGACCGAGGATCCCGGCGTGCCGCGCGAGATCACCTGGCCCGACGGCACCGCCGCCGCCAGTGCGGCGCCGGTGGCGTCGATCGGTCCCGAGGTGCTGACCGAGCGCTGCGACGGCTCGCGCTCACGACCCGCGACGGACGCGGCCGCGGCCGCGTGCGCGCGATGGAAGATCGAGTGGAGCCGCGACGGCCGCGTGTGGGGCGTGACCGCGGCGACCAGCCTCGCGGCGGTGACGGCCGAGCGCGAGCGCATCCTGGGTTTCGCGCGGCAGCACGCGCGGCTGTTCGACCTGCCGCTCGACCCGCGCTGGTCCGAACCCACGCCGCCGATCTGCGACACCTGCGAAGCCAACCTCACCGGCGCGGCCGCGGGCGAGGGCCCCGCGGGCGACGCCAACGATCCGATCCGCAAGGCGCTGCTCGAGGTCCGTGGCCAGCTCGCGGTGTTCGAGAGCACGGTGCTCGACACCCACGCGCCGCGGCTGCGAGAGATCGCGCGGCTGGCCCACGGCGGGCCCACGGCACGGCTGGCCAAGGCCTACGCGAAGGCGCTCGAGGCCGCGGTCGTCGACGTCACGCGCCTGCAGCTCGAGCTCGACAACGCCGCGGTGTTCCGCACCAAGGCCGACATCGATCGCACCAAGAAGGCGATCGAGCTGCGTGCGAGCGCGCTCGACAAGGCCGCCTCCGCGCTGCTGGTCGTGGTCGCGAAGTCGGCCGCGGACCGCCACGCGGGCGCCTACACCGACGACGCCGTCGCCGGCCCCGGCGCCGCACAGCTGGTGGTCGACGTCACCGGCACCAAGGTGCTCGCGACCTTCATCCAAGGCGAGGCCCGCGCGGCGTGGTTCGAAGGCACCGTCGAGCTCGACGGCAGCTTCGTCGGCAAGACCCTCGTCGCCCCCGAGGGCACCGCGCTGGCCTGCAGCGGCTACAGCGTCGAGTGCGGCTACGTGTGGGCCCCCGCGCAGCTGCGCTTCGACGATCGGCCCGCGGCCAAGGGCACGCGGCACACCGTGGAGCTGTGGTTCGAGCAGGGCAAGTGGGTGCACGCGCGGCCGTTCTCCCGCTGAGCGAGCGCGCCGCGGTGGCAGCGTCCGCGAAGCCTACGGCGGGAACACGGCAAACACCGTCGCAGCCCCGCGTCGCGTGGGCCGGCCCGCGGCCGCGCGCAGTCCACCCCGCCGCGGGAACCTCGATCCCCCCCGGCGAAACTCCAGCTTCCGTGGGGCACATCAAACTCAGCGAGGCCGACATCGAGTTCGTCCACGGCGAAGAGATCGTGCTGGACGAGTCCGACGTCATCGTGTTGTCCGACGCCCGCCGTGCGCACGTGCGGCCGTTGCAGTGGCGTGACCCGAGCGTGCGGCCGCAGGCCGTGCGGCCGCAGGTGCAGCGCGCGGTGCAGGCGGTCACGGCGGCGCGGCCGATGCCCGCGCCGCGCCGCGCCGTGGCCCGCGCGTTGCCGTTCGACGACGCGCCGACCCGGATCTGGGCCCTGCCCGCGGCCTGGCGCGAACCCGCGCGGCTGTGACCTGCGGGGCCAGGCCACGGCCCGGCCCCGCTCGCCCGCGGGCCCGGCCGGGCTGCGAATTCGGCCGCTGGCCCCCGGCCCCGCCCCATCCGTGGCACGCTCGCCGCCCGCATGTCCGACAAGGTCAACCTCGGCGTGCTCGAGCGGCAGGTCAGCTACTCGGGCGAAGGCATCTCGGTCCGTTCGCTCGAGGACAGCATCGCGACCGAGCGCGAGGCGCAAAACGGCAAGGTCGAAGAGCTCAAGGTCCTGCGCGAGCGCAACGTCGAGATCCAAAAGGCGCTGGCGGACGAGGTCGGCAAGCTGCGCAAGTTCAGCGACTACCTCGACGGCACCGCGACCACGGGCGGCTTCTGGGCCGGCTTCAAGGAGATGCTGAGCTACATCCCTGGCCTGCGCAACATCGCGATCAGCAAGCGCTCGATCGAGGAGCTGCTCAAGCAGCAGTACCAGATCAGTGCGCGCCGCGTGAAGGAAGCCGCCGAGTACGTCGACACGCTCAAGAAGAGCGAGCAGGACCTGTACAAGGAGATCGAGCGCATCAACGGCAAGATCATCGAGATGGCCAAGAACGAGGCCGTCGCGGTGGACTACGTGCTCGAGCTCAAGCAGCTGGTCGATGCGATCGAGCAGGAGAAGCAGACCTGCGAGGCCGGCAGCGTCGCGTTCCGCGACCTCGAGGCCAAGCAGGACAAGGCCCGCGCGCTGCTGGCCCAGCACTCCGCCAACCTGCAGCTGTACAGCGCCGCCGAGGATCGCTACGCCAGCCTCAAGGACAACACCCGCAAGCTGGTCGAGACCATCCGCAACCTCGGCCAGGACATCTCGCAGTACACCACCGCGGCGTCGATCAAGCTCGACATGGCCTCGGCGCAGATCCAGGCCATCGGCACCGCCGCGGACGCCTCCGTGGTCATGCTCGAGCTCAAGCGCAGCCTCGACGTGATGACCGAGTCGATGAACGCGACCACGCAGTTCGTCAGCGACACCCAGGTGTTCTTCCGCCGCAACCTCGACTCGCTCGTGAAGGAGCTCGAGACCTTCGACGAGACCACCACCAAGCTGCTCGACGCCAACATCGCCGAGAGCCGCAAGATCGAGGACGAGCGCGTCGCCGCGGCAGTCGCCAAGGCCCAGGCGCACAAGCGCTCGCAGTCGGGCACGCCCGCGCCGACGCCGGGCGCGAGCTGAGGCGCGAGGGGACGCGGCCATGAGCGAGCTCGTCGCGCTGCACACCCAGGCGCTGCGCGAGCCCGTCGCCAGCCGCTACCTCGAGGGGCTCGGACGCGCGCTGGCAGCCTCGCGCATCAACAAGTCGTTCCCCGAGCGCCGCCCGCTCGAGTCCACGCTGCAGGCGCTGCGCGCCGACAGCCACGAGGGCTTGTACGAGTCGATCTACGTCGACTCGCGCGCGGGCCTGCCCAACCTCGCCAGCTTCACGCGCGTGCTGTCCGATCGCGAGGTCGGACTCGACGCAGTCGGTCGCATGGGCAGCGCCGAGGAGCTCGCGGCACGGCAGCACGAGGCCGAGGTGTTCGAGCGCCTGGGCCGCAAGCGCCGCTACTTCGAGCTGCTGCGCCCGCTCGAGCTCGCGCCGGTGGATCAACACCGCGTGCTGCTGCGGCGCCACGAGCCCGAGCAGTCGCGCGCGAGCTTCCGTGTCGAGCTGACCAAGCTGCTGTCCGATGGTTGCTACGTGCGCGTGGTCATCGAGCTGCTGCAGCGCGCGAGTCTGTGGTCGCACAAGCTCGTGCAGCTCGACGCCGCCGGTGAGGTCGCCGAGGGCACCGAGGCCCTGCGCGGCATGGTCTATCGCTTCGCGGCCTACGACGCCGAGACCCTGTTCGTGCGGCTGCACGAGCTCGAGGGCGTCACGGTCGAGCGGGTGCAACGCGGCGTGATCGGACCGGCGCTGTGGGCGTTCTCCGACGGCGCCGAGCAGCACCAGGTCGCCGAGCCGGGGCAGGACGTGCTCGCGCGCGCGTGGACGCGACAGCTGGCCGAGCCGCTGCCACCGGGGCTACAGCTGGTGGTCTCGTTCGCCAGCGACACCGCCGCGATCGACGTGCGCGACGAGCTGAGCAACGACCCGCTCTCGCCGCTGCTGAGCAGCAGCCTCACCGAGCAGGAGCGCGCGCGCTACCGCGTGCTGCGCGAGCGCCACGCGTTCAAGGTCTTCAAGGATCGCAAGTTCGTGGTCAGCGACGCGTTGCGCCCCGTGGTCGAGGGCGTGTGCGCGGCCGCGGGCACCAAGAACCTGATCTACGCGCTGCCGCGCTGACTCATTGGGGCGCGAGCGCGGTCCACGGTCCGCCCATGCAGCCGCCGGTCGCGGGCGCGCTGGCATCGGCGGCGGCGGTGGCCTCGGCCGCCTGGGCGCTGGCGAGGCCGCGCGCGGACTCGCAGAACCACGGCACGTCCTGCACGAAGGTCCAATCGAAGCGCGACCAGGTGTCGTCGTTGGCCAACCGCGCGACGAGGTAGTTCGCGTCGTTGTCGAAGTGGTCGATGAAGTAGGTCAGCGCGTCGGGGTCGTGGGCCTGGAACCAGGTCGACGCGTCGATGCGATGCATCACGCCGGCGTCGTCGACCCACTCGCCGATGAGCTCGAGCTCGTTGCTCGGCGCGCCGGTCGACGACGAGCCGTCGCCGCCGCTGCCCGACGGCGAATCGTCGCCGCAGCCGCACAGGCACGCGAGCAGGATCGCGGACAGCGATCGCATGCGCATCACTTGCCCTTGGGCTTGCGCGGCGCGGGCGGCTTGGGCTTGCCCGGCTTGATCGCCGTGCGGATGCCGGGGCGCGCTGCGGCGGGCTTGGTCGGCGCGGCGACGGCCTCGGGCGTCGGCGCGGGCGCGGGTGCGGCGGGCGGCACCACGGCACCG
>JAIBBS010000114.1 GCA_019694555.1 Nannocystaceae bacterium | reverse complement strand
GCCGCGGCCTCGCCGGGCGGCGGCGCCGTCGTGGCCGCGGGTGTCGCCGCCGGCGGTGCGACCGCAGCAGCCGGGCTCCCGACCGGTGCTCCGCTCGTCACCGCCGACGGCGCAACCGCCGGCTCCGCTGCTGCCCGCGCCGTCGTCGACGCCGCGAGCACTCCGGCCACCACCACACCTCGAATCATCGCGTCGTTCATCTCGCGCAGTGCAACACCGCGCGAGGCCGGCCGTGTCACCGCGACTTGTGCAGCGTGATCGCGACCTGCTCGTAGCCCGCGGGCAGCTTCAACGGCTGCTGCATCGCCGCGGGCGCATCGGCGAGCGCCTCGGCCGCGGCCATCACCGCCGCCACCGACAGTTCGCGGCCGCGCGGCACGGTGACGAAGAAGAAGCGCTCGAACTGCGGCGCATCGTCGAGCTCGTACGAGTGATCGAGCGCGACCAGGCCCCCGCTGGCCAACCGCGGCGAGGCGGTGACGTCGTCGGGGAAGTGCAGCGTCGCGGTGCCGCGGCCGTCGATCGAGACGATCGCGCCCTGCTCACGCTCGGCCGCGCCGTACTGCAGCTGCAGTCGATCTCCAGCGTGCACGTCGGCGCCGTCGCGCAGCCGTTCGCTGCGTCCCGCCGCCATCCGGTCGATCGTCAGCACCGGGTCGCCCTTGATGCGCGTGACCTCGGGCAGCTCGTCGCCGCCAGGCACCACGACCACGCCCGCGCCGCCCTCGCTGCCACCGACGCCGGGTGTGCTCGGCAACGGACCGCGCGCGAGCCACCACGCCGCCGCGCCCGCGGCGAGCAGGGCGCCCGCGGGAATCCACCACCGCGCGCCCGCTGGCGTCGCCGGCGTCGGTTCGCGTCGCGCGAGCCGGCGTCGCACCTCCGCGGCGACCTGCGCCGGCGGATGCTCGCGCAGGATCGCCTCGTCGTCGGCCGCGAGCGCGCGCAGGGTCGCATCGGCATCGTCGCCGAGCGCGGCGCGAACACGCGCGGCCTCGGGCGCCGAGAGCTCACCGCGGGCGAGCCGCTCGATCGACAGATCCGGTACCCGCTCGCTCATGGCACGCCCCCTGCGACCGTGGCTTCGAGCGAGCTCTGCAGCTTGCGCAGGCGCTTGCGCACGCCCGAGACCGAGAGCCCGACGATCTCGGCGGTCTCCTCCAGCGTGTGGCCGTCGACCAGGTGCAGCACGGCGATCGTCGCCGACGACTCGGGCTCGCGACCCAACACGCGATCGAGCAGCGAGCGCGCCTGCACCTGTCCCGGCATCGCCTCGAGATCGGCGATGCGCGAGAGCAGGTCGCTGGCCGGCTCCGACGGCCGACGGCGCTGCGACCGCAAGCGGTTGAGGCACACGTTCGTGGCCGTGCGGTACAGAAGGCTCGACAACCCGGCATCGACCAGGGTCTCGTGACGGCGACAGATCTCGACGAATACGTCGTGCATGGCGTCATGAGCCGCGTCGGGGTCACCGAGCAGCTTCCGGCAGCGCCGCAGGACCATGGGCCCGAAACGGCGGTAGAGGTCTTCGACATCGAGGCCCAAGGTCGGCGCTCTGGCGGGATACAACACCAGGGCCCGGCGGAAACGTCACCTTGGTCCTGCGGTCCACGGCGCACGTGCTTTGGCGCACGTTCGGCCCGGTCCGGCGGGGGCCCACCGCGGTGACACGACGCGGCACGCTCGGTGTTCGAGCGTTGCTCCCACCCGCGATGTCCCGCTCGCCTTCGATCCCGCGCGCGCGTGCCAAGACCCTGGCCGCCGCTTGCCCCACGCCCCGCCGCGCCGCCTGGTGGTGCGCCCTGCTCTCGCTGTGGCTCGTCGCGTTCGCGGCCCCGCGCGCGGCGCTCGCGGACGCGGCCGAGGAGCCCGAGACCGAGGCCGCGCCGGCGACCGAGGGTGCGGTGCGCCGCTTCGCGCTGCTGGTGGGCGCCAACGACGGCGGCAACGAGCGCGTGCGGCTGCGCTACGCGAACAGCGACGCGGAGGCGGTCGCGACGGTGCTGCGCCAGATCGGCGGGGTCCGTGACGCCGACATGATCATGCTGCGCGACCCCAACCCCGAGGAGCTCACCAGCGCCTTCGAGGATCTCGCACAGCGCGTGCGGTCGGCGTCGCGCGACGGCAAGCGCACGCAGCTGATCTTCTACTACTCGGGCCACTCCGACGAGCGCGGCCTGTTGCTGGCGGGCGAGCGGGTCGACTACGCGACGTTGCGCGGGCGCGTGCAATCGATGCAGGCCGACGTGCGCATCGCCGTGCTCGACTCGTGTGCCTCGGGCGCGTTCACCCGCAGCAAGGGCGGCACGCGGCGGCCACCGTTCCTGGTCGGCGCGTCGTCGTCGGTCGAGGGCCACGCGTTTCTGACCTCGAGCTCGGCCGACGAGTCGGCGCAGGAATCCGACCGCGTCGGCGGCTCGTTCTTCACCCACTTCTTCACCACCGGCCTGCGCGGCGCCGCGGATGCGGATCGCGACCGCTACGTCACGCTCACCGAGGCCTATCGCTTCGCGTTCGACGAGACGCTCGAGCGCACCGAGGCCACGCGCGGCGGGCCGCAGCACGCCGCCTACGACATCCAGCTGGCGGGCTCGGGCGATCTGGTGATGACCGACCTGCACAAGCCCTCGGCGACGCTGGTGCTGGCCAAGGACGTCGTCGGTCGCGTGTCGGTGCGCAGCGGCTCGGGCCGGCTGGCCGCGGAGCTGTACAAGACCAAGGACGCCGGCGCGATGTCGCTGGCGATCGAGCCGGGCAAGTACCAGGTGATGACCGACGACGGCGGCGCCCGGCGCCGCGCGGACGTCGAGATCGGCCGCGGTGGTCGCGTCGCGGTCGAGGCCAAGGATTTCCGCGTGGTCCCGACCGAGATGGTCGCGCTGCGCGGCGACGCCTACGTCGAGGTGCCGTTCGACATCGGCCTGGTGCCGCCGGCGAGCCTCAACGGTCGCGCGGCGCGGCTGCGCAAGGATCCGGACGCACGCATCCGCAATCGCGTGAGCGCGTCGTTCTTGTGGAACCGCGCGGCGCGGGTCGACGGCGCCAGCATCTCGCTGGGCGTGTCGGTGATCGACGAGGAGCTGCACGGCATCCAAGGCGGCCTGGCGGCCTCGATCGTCCGCGGCCAGGCGACGGGCTGGCAGTTCGGCATGGCCTTCAACCACGCCTACAGCCTGGTCGGCGCGCAGACCGGCTTCGTCAACAGCGTGGGCACGCTGCGTCGCGGCCTGCAGCTGGGCCTGGTCAACACCGGCGGCCGCGTCGACGGCGGCCAGCTGGGCCTGGTCAACTGGGCCGGTTCCGCCGACGCGCAGGTGGGCCTGATGAGCTTCACCCGCGACGGCGGCGTGCATCCCGAGGTCTGGACCTCGGACCTCGCATCGTTCAACTTCGGCCTGCGCTTCCCCGCGCGATTCACCTACTCGGGTTTCGCCATCGGGGTGCACCCATTCGGCCGCGGCGCGAGCTGGCAATTCGGCCTGGTCTTCGGCGGCCACGTACCCATCGCCAAGGGCGCATTCGTCGACATCGACCTGGTCAGCTACGCGATCCTCGAGGGCATGAAAGTGACCAAGCGCCCCGGCGCGGTCGAGCAGATCCGCATGCTCTTCGGCTGGCAATTCAAGCCCCGCCTGACGCTCTACGGCGGCCCGACCGTCTCGGTATTCGTGCACCACGTACGCGACGGACTCGCGCGCCCGGGCTATGGCTGGAGCGTGTACGACCGCGTCGACGGCCCCACCGCGGTATCGCTGTGGCCGGGCTTCGTCGCAGGGCTGCGATTCTGAGGCCGCGACGCGCGCCACCGCGCCAGACGCGGTGATACGATGCGCGGCATGAGCGTGTCACCAAGGATCGGTGCCCTGGCGGTGGGCGTATTCGCCGCGTCGTGTTTCCACGAGAGCCAGCCCAACCTCGAATGCACGTCGCAGGATTGCCCCGGCGACACCACCGGCACGACGGATGCCAGTACGACGGCCACGACCACGACGGGCGGATCGACCGGTGGCTCGAGCAGCGACAGTCGCGGGTCGTCGAGCACCACCCACGAGCCCGCGGACAGCAGCAGCTCGAGCGGCGGTGAACCGGCCTGCGGGAACCAGCAGGTCGAACCCAGCGAGGACTGCGACGACGGCAACGACGATCCGTTCGACGGCTGCCACCAGTGCGCCTCGAGCCCGACGCTGGCGTGGCAGTTCGTCCACGACTACGCCCAGGCCGACGACCGTGCCGAGAGCATCTTCCGCGACGGCCCGGGCGTCCTCATCGGCGGCATGGGCGAGGCCGTCGACGGCGACGACGCGATCTGGTTGCGTCTGGTCGACGGCGAGATCACCCCGCCGAGTTTCTACGAAGTCGCTGCGCTGGCAGGTGCCAACCGCGTGCTCGACGTGACGCGATCGAACGACACCTGCGTCATCGGCGGCGTGGTCACACCGCAGGTCGGCACCCTGCAGGTCGCGGCCAACTTCATCGATTGCGACATGGGCGGCGTGCAGGCGCCGCTGGCGTTCACGGCGCCCGAGGCCGCCGGGACCGAAGACGCACTGACGGCACTCGCGGTCGCCGGCAACGGCGACCTCATCGTCGGCGGCCAGCGCCTGCACGACGGCGTCGTGGTGGGATGGGTGCAACGCCACGACCCTTCGGGCGAGAGCGTGCTGCAGACCTGGTGGCTCGACGAACCGGGACTGTTCGGCGAGAGCAGCCGTGTGCAGGCGCTGGCCCTCACCGACGACGGGGGCATCCGCGCCGCCGGGACCCTGGTCATGGATCCGCAGCAACACGGCTTCGTCGCGACGCTCACCGACGTGGGTGTCGAGGCGTTGTCGGTACTCGGAGCCCCGGACGAATCCACCGAGGGCACCGACGTGGTGATCTCGGACCAAGTCCTGGTGCTCGCGGGGTGGCGCATCGATGGCGGCGGCGGTCGCGACGCGATCGTGCAATCGTGGCCGATCGCCGGCGGCGACCCGATCACATGGGTGCTCGCCGGCCCCGAGGACGACCGTGCCCACGGCGTGGCGTTGACCAGCACCGGCGTCGCGGTCACCGGGAGCACGACCACGATGCAGGGCGCACAGGACCTGTTCGTCGTGTGGCTCGACGATCAGCTCGAAGAGATCGGCCGCGCAGTCCTCGACGGTCCGGCCCACGGCGCGGACGAAGGACGCGACCTCATCGCGATCGACGACGACGTGATCGTCGCGGGGGCGATCACGGGCAACCGCGGTCGCGACATGCTGGTGCAGCGTTGGTCGCCACCGTGATGCAACGCGCGGCGGCTGACCCCAACCACCTCGCTCAGTCCGTCCGCAGCAGCACCTCGACCGTGGTGCCGTCCGTGATCGCGATGTCGTTCCTGCCGTCGCCGCTGAAGTCGCCCACGGTCATGTGCGACACGATCACCGGCGCGTCGAAGGTCGAGACGCAGACGAACAGATCGACGTCGCTCTGCGGGCCACCCCACCCCACGGTGAGCGTCGCGGTGCCATCGCTGCCGACGACGTCGAGGAAGCCGTCTCCGTTGAGATCGATGCTGCTGTGGACGCGCACCGCCGAGGGCCACCAGGTCTGGCCCCAGCCGATGGGTTGCAGCACCGGACCGGGCCAGGTGGTCGCGATGGTGTAGCCGTTGATGGGCTCGAGCGCGACGACGTCGTCTTCGCCGGAGCCGTTGAAGTTGCCCGCGGCGATCAGGCGAAGGCCCACGGGGTAGCCCGAGTAGAGCTCGGTCGCGTTGAACGCGGTGCCGCCGTAGATCGCAATCGTCGAGTACGACTGCACCACGAGGTCCTCGAACGCATCGCCGTCGAGCGAGGCGCGCGTCAACCCGCTCACCGAGTCCCACACATACTGCGGGTCGAGCCACTGGCCCGGGCCGTCGTTGGGGTAAAGGTAAACATTGCCGCCGATGACGTGGGTCACGATGTCGGGGTAGCCGTCGCCTTCCATGTCGACCGTGTCGAGGAAGTGTGTGGTCTCGGCCGGCTGCAGCTCGATCGCACTCCACATCCCGTCCTGCAGCAGCACCCGTGGCGCGTTGGCCTCGACATCGACGAGCGCAACGTCCTCGTCGCCGTCGCCATCGAGGTCGCGTACGGCGAGATCGAAGGGGAAGCCCTGGTTGTCCACGGGCACGCTCGAGCCATCGTTGGCGAGCAGCGCAACGCCGTCGTCGCCGGCCACGAGCAGCTCCTTGCCGGGCGGGCCGCCGGCCTCGATGAACGCGAGCGAGGCGAGGTTGGGGATCGGGAATGAGATCGACGTCCCGAACGGCACCGGATCGCAGGTCTGTTCGGGCTCGAGCGGCGCGCAGACGTTGTACTGACAGATCTCGCCCGGACCGCAATCGTAGCTGCTGAAGCACTCGTAGTACCAGCCGCACTCCGGCGTGCAGCAAGTTCCGTCGCAGTACCCGGTGTAGTAGCACTTGCCGCCGACGCACTCGTAGCCCGGCGGGCACTCGTAGTCGTTCACGCAACCGCTCGAGGTCGTGCTCACCGTGGTCGCGGTGCCGACCGTCGTGCTCGCCGTCGTGCTCGCCGTCGTCGAGGGCGAGGTGTCCGAGCCCGGCCCCTCGGCACTCTCCTCGCTGCCGGTCCCATCGGTGTCGGTCTCGCCCAACACGATGATGGGGCCGCAGCCCGCCGCCATCAGCAGCGTCGGCAGGCCGAGGTTCCACAGCGAGGTGTCCAAGCCACGTCCAACCATCGGGCTCAGGATAGCCGGCCCGGTGACCCGTCACCAGGGCGCTGTCGGCGGCGCCGACGGGCGGCGACGCGGCCTCAGTCGGTGCGTGCCGCGACCGTGACCGCGAAGCCGTCGGACAACGCGAAGTCGGGTCGACCATCGCCGGTGAAATCGCCGATGGCGATGCGCGCGACCTGTGGCGTCGCAACCTCGAAGTGCGACACGCACACGAACAGGTCGGGCTCGGGCGCACCGCCGCCCCAACCGATGGTCAGCGACCCGGAGGTGTCGGTGCCGACGACATCGGTGTAGCCGTCGAGGTTGATGTCCGCGGTCTCGATGAAGTACACGGGCCACGGCCAGTAGCTCTGCCACCATCCCGCGCTCTGCAGCACCGGACCCGGCCACGTCGTCACCACCGTGGTGCCGTTGACGGACTCGAGCCCGACGACGTCGTCCTCCGCGGTTTGGTTGAAGTGCCCGGCCCCGAGCATGCGAAATGCCGGCGACGTCACGCCGGCGTACAGCTCGGAGTTGTACAGCGCCGGGCCGCCGTAGATCGCGAAGGTGGCGAACGAGTGCAGCACGATGTCGGCATAGGCATCGCCGTCGAGCGACGCGGTCACCAGCGAGTTGGTCGAGTCCCACACGAAGAGTGGATCGTCCCAGCCCTCGGGGCCGTGGTTGGGCCACACCCACGAGGTCCAGCCGTCCGCGAAACCGACGACGTCGGGGTAACCATCGCCCTCGAGATCGAGCGTGTCCACGTGGTAGACGCCGTCCGCCGGCGGCAGCGAGGTCGGCGTCCACGCCCCGTCGTTGGTCAGCACGCGCGGGCCGCCGGTATTGTAGTCGGCCATGACGATGTCCTGGTCGCCGTCGCCATCGAGGTCGCGCACCGCGAGATCGCCGGGGTAGCTCTCGTTGTCGATGGAGGTGACCGAACCGTCGAGCCGCGCGAGCGACAGGCCCGTGAAGCTGCCGATCAGCAGACCGCGATCGGGGGTCCCCAGGTCGATGAACGCCAGCGCGTCACCACCGTCGGTGGGGATCGGGATCGCCAGCCCGAACGGAACCGACTCGCAGATCTGCTCCTGCTCGAGCTGCACGCAGCTGTTGTATTGGCACACCTGCCCTTGCGGACAGTCGTAGGGCCCGTAGCACTCGTAGTAGCAGCCGAACTCGAAGCAGCAGCCATCATCCTCGCCGCAGCCGTTGTAGTAGCACTTGCCGCCGATGCACGAGTAACCCGCCGGGCAGTCGTAGTCGTTGACGCAACCGCTCGACGTGGTCGTCACCGTCGTCGCGGTGCTGACGGTGGTGCTGGCCGTGGTCGAGGGCGAGGTGTTCGACGCGGGCCCCTCGCCCTCGGCGGTGTCGTGGGTCGTGGTGCCGTCGGTGTCGGTCTCGCCCAGTGCGACGATGGGTCCGCACCCCGCGACGAGCAGCGCGGGCAGGCCGAGGTTCCAGCACGAGGTGTCCACGCCACGTCCAACCATGGCGTCCAGGATAACCGTGCGCGGCACCGGCCACCAGGGCGCCGACGGCGGCGGCACGGACGGTCGGACGCCTGGGCGTCAGGTCCGCGGACAGGCCCTCAGTCGTCTTCGAGCGCTGCCTCGAGCCGCTCGCAGATCGTGCGCAGGACCGTGACGCGGGCGCGGTTCTTGTCGTTGGCCGCGATCAGCGTCCACGGCGCCAGCTCCGTGCTGGTGCGGTCGACCATGTCCGCGACCGCGTTCTCGTAGGCCGGCCACTTCTCGCGGTTGCGCCAGTCCTCGGGCCCGATCTTGTAGCGCTTGGTCACCTCGGTCTCGCGCTCGCGGAAGCGGCGGAGCTGCTCGTCGGGATCGATCTGCAGCCACAGCTTCACGATCACCGCGCCGTGCTCGACCATCTGCTCCTCGAAGTCGTTGATCTCGGAATACGCGCGCATCCAGTCGCTGGTGGTGCAGAAGCCCTCGACGCGCTCGACCAACACGCGGCCGTACCACGAGCGATCGAACACCACCGCGTTGCCCTTGCGCGGCAGGTGCCGCCAGAACCGCCACAGGTAGGGCCGCGCGCGCTCCTCGTCGGTCGGCGCCGCGATCGGCACCAACGTGTACAACCGGGGATCGAGCGCGGCCGCAAAGCGACGGATGGCGCCGCCCTTGCCGGCCGCATCCATGCCCTCGAACACGATGACCAGCGAGCGCTTGCGGAACGCCGAGCGCCGCACCAGCCGCGCGAGCGTGCCCTGCCACCGCTCGAGCTCGATCTTGTACTCGTCCTTGGGCATGGGCTCGCCCTGGTCGAGCGCGCGCAGCACGTTCTGGCCGTCGATGGCCGGCACGGGATGCAGCGGCGTGTCGGCCGGCGGGGCCGCGACGTCGTCGTTGACCATGGCGTCGAGCAGGCCGCGCGCGACCACCAGCGAGCGGTAGCGTTCGTCGCGACCGGGCACCACGATCCACGGCGCGTACTCGGTGCTCGACAGCCGCAGCGCACGCTTGGCCGTGTCGACCAGCGCGTCGTAGTGCTCGAAGCGTCGCCAGTCCTCGTCGGTCACGCGCCAGCGCGTGAGCTTGTCCTTCTCCAGCTCGCGCAGGCGCTTGCGCTGCTGCGCCTTCGCCAGGTGGAACCATAGCTTGAGCAGCACGAAGCCCTCGTTGGCCAGCATCCGCTCGAACCGCGACGCGCGCTCGATCGCGCGGTCGAACTGCGCCTGCCCCCAGTTGCCGTACGCACGGCCGTGCAGCGGCGGCTCGTACCACGAGTCGAAGAAGATGCCGACCTTGCCCTTGGGCGGCAGCATCCGCCAGTAGCGCCACAGCGGCGGCCGCTCGCGCTCCTCGTCGCTGGGCGCACCGAAGGCGACCGTGCGCACGTGGCGAGGATCGAGCCAGGAGTTGATCTCCTGCACGGTCTCGCCCTTGCCACCGCCGTCGAGACCGGCGATGACCACGAGCACGGCCTGCTTGGACTCGTCGAGCAATCGCTGTTGCGCGTCGAGCAGCGCGTGGCGGACCTCCTCGACCGCGCGCGTGTACTCCGACTTGGACAACTCGTGGTCGATCTCGGCCGACTCGAACATGGTCGGCGATCATGCCGCATGGGCGTGCGCCCCGCCAGCGCCGGTCAGGTCCCGGCCGAGGCGTCGCGCAGGCGCTTGACCAGCATGCGGATGACACCCTCGGCGATCTCGGCCTGCTCGTAGAGGATCTCGTAGAACTCTTCGCTCGTGATCGCGAGCAGGTCGGTCGCCGACACCGCGGTGGCGGTGGCGGTGCGCGGACCGGCGTCGAGCACCGAGATCTCGCCGAAGGCTTCGCCGGGCCCGAGCGACGCGGTCTCGCGGCCGCCGCGACTGATGACCACACGACCGCTCAGGATCACGAACAGCTCGTCACCGGACTCGCCCTCGGTGACGATGGTCTGGCCCGCGGCGAAGCTGCGCTCCTCCGCGGTGCGGGCCAGCGCCGCGAGGTCCTCGGCCGCGACGGTGCTGAACAGCGACGTGCCCTTGAGCATGAGGATCTTCTCGAGCGTCGAGTGCATGGTTCGCTCCGGTTGGGCCTGCGCCAGCGCGCGGGCCAGCCGCGCCACCACGGGGTCGGGGTCTCGGATCGCCTCGGCCGGCAGCGCGGCACCGCAGGCTTGCAGCGTGCGCAACGCGACCTCGCGCACCAGCGGATCGAGCGAGCCGGCGCGCTGCGTCGCCACGCGCGCGGCGGTGGCCCCACCGCCCAGCCGCAGGGCATCGAGCGCGATCGCAGCGACGAAGGGATTGGCGTGCTCGCACTGCTCGATCAGGAACTGCTCGGGCGGCGGCGGCGACGGCACCAGCGAGCCCGCGCGCGTCAGCTTCTGCGCGTCGTCGATGTCCTCGAAGAACGGCAGCAGCAGCGGCCGCAGCGGCGGCTCCATCACGGTGTCGAGCACCTCGAGCGCGCTCGCCCGTCGCTGCCGGCGATCGATCGCGGTGCGCACCCGCGACAGCGGCCCACGCTCGTAGCGGAGCTCGAGCACGCGCAGGATCCGGCGATACGCGCGAGTGCGGCGGAAGTCGAACTCCTCCTGCAGCAGCGGCGTGACGAACTGCCCCGGCATCGCGCGCCACGCCGCCATGTTGCGGTAGGCGGCCACGACCTCGAAGCGCGACCACGCCACGATCGTGGCCAGCGACTCGCGGCTCGCACCCGCGCGTGCGCGCACCGACGACATCGCCGCGAGCACGCGCAGCCGCAGGTGCCCATCGGGCGCCTGCACGTGGCGGCGCAGCACCGCGTAGGTCCGCGGCGTGGGCGTCTCCTTGAGGATCCGCGGCAGCATCAGCCGGCTCGCGCGCGGCACGGTGGGATCGTCGAGCATGGCGGCCAGCGGCTCGACCGCGGCCTCGCCGATCGCGACCAGGGCCGCGGCCGCGCGCGCGCGCGTGCTCGGGCGGTGCAGCGCGTCGACCAGCAGCGGCAACAGGCGCACGTCGGCGACGTGCCGCGCGGTCCGCAGCGCCGCGCGGCGCACCTCGGCGTCGGGATCGAGCAGCAGCGTGCGCACCGGTCGATAGGCGGCGGGGCCGAGCTCACGCAGCACCCGCGCGGCCTCGACCCGCGCCTGCGGTTCGGTCGCCGCCAGCAGGGTCGCGAGCATGCGACCGCCCTCGATCGAACCCTCGACGCCGCCGTGCAGCAGCAGCGAGGCCACGACCGCGATGCGGACCTCCTGCGCGGGGTCGTCGTGCAGCGGCTGCAGGGCCTCGAGTGCGTCGTCGCCCAGAAGCGACGCGGCCGCACCGACCGCGGCCGCGCGCACGTGCGGGTCGGGGTCGCGCAGGCCCGCGAGCGCGGCCTCGGTGTCGCCGCGACCGAGCGCCGCGATGCGACGCAACGCGGCCGCACGCACCGCCGCGTCGGGCGCGTGCGCGAGCCGCTGCAGCACCGCGACGAACTGCGGGCTGGTCTCGCGTTCGAGCTGATCGAGCGCGAGCAACACCGCCGAGGGCCGGCCGTACTGCAGCACCGACAGCAGACCAGGCGTGGCGTTGGCATCGAAGACGAAGTCGTCGCCGTTCTCCGGCGCGCGCGAGCCGATGGTGCGCTCGAGCGCGAGCACGTAGCGACGCCGCACCACCGGGATGACCACGAAGCAGCCCGCGACCAGCACGCACGACGCCGCGGACATCCAGTGCACCGGCACGCGCGTGGCCAGCAGCGCCAGCGCGAGGCCGCCGGCGCCGTACGACAGCGGCTTGACCACCGCGTCCAGCAGCGCGCGCGTGCGGGCCTTGACCTCGGCGCGAAACGGCCCGTACAGCGCCTGCATGCTGGTCTCGTGCACGGTGTACTGGAAGCCGTTGTCGGCGAACTTCATCACCGTCGCGACCGACAGCAGCGGCACGAACGGCAGCACCGCGGCGGCGATGCCGAACACCACTGGCATGACCGACATGCCCGCGCGCACGCCGAAGCGCGCGAGCAGCCGCGGCGTCACGCCGATCTGGAACACCAGCGAGACCGCGCCGGTGATGGCGTAGAACAGCGAGAAGAACTGCGCCAGCTCGTCTTCGCGGAAGCTCGCGCGGGCGATGGCCTTGAACTGGTAGTCGCCGATCGTGAGCGCGGCGAACAACATGAGGATGAACAGCGACAGCGCGTGGACGTAGCGATCGCCCATCACCCGCGGCGGCGGGCCCTTGCGCGTGTGCGCCGGCATCGGCTCGGCGCGGGGGAATCGCCGCAGCTGCAGCGCGAGCACGGCGACCGCGACCATCAACCCCACCAGCACGAACAGCAGCTGCGCGGTGCCGATGGTGCGCACCACCGCGCCGGAGACCAGGCCGATCGTGACCACGCCGACCACGCGCGCGGCCGAGATCGTGGGGAACAACCGCCGCGCCGTGCGGGGGTCGTGCAGATCGTTGGCGATGGTCCAAAACTGCACGATCAGCAGGTTGGCCACGACCTCGGACCAGACGTAGAAGCCGGGGTAGATCCAGCCCACGTCGGCGCGCACCAGCACGTAGGTGAGCAGGTACGTCACCGCCGCGACGCCGACCACCACCACGACCAGCCGCGCGCGCTCGATGCGGTCGGCGAAGCGCGAGTACAGCAGCACCGTGATCGCCGATGCGATGCCGTAGAGCACGAACATCCACGGCAACGCCGACAGCGAGTAGCGGCTGAGGAACAGCGTGTCGCGGACGGTGCGGCCGAGCACCAAGATGGCCGAGCCGCACAGCAGGTATGCGAACAGCAGGCCCGTGCGTCGGCGCTCGCCCGACTTGATGCCCAGCAGCTCGAGCCCCTGGCCCAGCAGGTCCAGCGGCAGACGGGCGTTGATCCCGCTGACGATCGACCCGCGGCTGGTGCTCGCGCCGCTCAAGCCCCGCCCGTGCTGCTGCCGCTGCTGCCTGCGCCGCCGCTGCTGCTGCCCCCACTACTGCTGCTGCTGCTGCCGCCGTCGCTGCCGCTGCTGCTGCCCGCGCCGGTGCTGCCGCCGTCGCTGCTGGCCGCGACCGCATCGCGGCACAAACCCGCGAGGCACGTCATCGTCGCGTCGCAGCAGCTGCCGTCGTCGAGGCACCAGCGCGAGACGTCGCCGGTCTCGACACACGCGCCGCAGGTGAACGGCCCCGGCTGCGGTGGGTCGCCCGGCAGCGCCGCCGCGGCGCACGAGCCCGCCGCACAGGGCATGTCCTCGCCGCAGCCGACCATCGCATCGGTGGTGCTCGACTCGCCCGCACTGGTCGCGGTGGTGCCACCGCTGCTGTCGCCCGCAAAGGTCGGATCGTGGGGCGCGGGATGCTGCGCCGCGGCGGCGCCGTCGTCACGGCAGGCCGCGAGCGCCAGCGCCAGCGCGAGCCCGTGGTGCGCACGGCGGCGCATCACATGACCAGCCCGCCGTCGACGTCGATCGTGCGGGCGTTGAAGTAGTCGCACTCGAGCACGAACTTCACCGCCAGCCACAGATCCTCGGGCACGCCGATGCGGCCGACCGGGATCGCGGCGACCAGGGCGTCGCGCGCCTTTTGGTTCATGCCCTGGGTCATCGGCGTCTCGACCATGCCCGGCGCGATGGCGCCGACGCGGATGCCGTACTTCGCGAACTCGCGCGCCCAGGTGACGGTGTTGGCGGCCATCGCCGCCTTGGTCGCGACGTAGTTCGACTGGCCGCGGTTGCCGTGCCGCGCGACGCTCGACATGTTCACGATCACGCCGGGCTTGATCTTGTGCTGCGCGAGCGTGTACGCGAACTCGCGCACCATGTAGAACGCGCCGCTGAGGTTGACGTCGAGCACCGACTGCCAGGCCTTGCTGTCGAACTTCGCCAGCTCGCCGGTCTCGCGGTTCTCGCGGATGACCAGGCCATCGCGGATGATGCCGGCGTTGTTGATGAGGCCGTTGAGGCCGCCCATCTGCGCGTGGGCCCAGCTCACCAGCGCCTCGCACTCGGCCTCGAGCGCGATGTTGCAGGTGCGGGTGTGGATGCCCTTGGGCAGGGCCGCAAGGCCCTCGGCGTCGACGTCGGCGGCGACGACCTGGGCGCCGGCCGCGTGCAGACGTGTGGCGAAGTGGGCACCCATGCCGCGGGCGCCTCCGGTGACGATGACCTTGAGCTGCGAGAGTTCCATGACTGGCTCCAAAGCGCGCCCGCTCGGGCGCGCGGCGTGGCCGCACGCGGGCCCGTGGGCGCGCGCATGATACCCGTTTGCGGGCCGTGGGGTCGGCCCGGGCGACCTGCTGCGCCCTTGCGCGCTACACTGGCCGGTGGTGAGCGGCACACCGACGGGCACGACCGGCGACCCGACGCGTGCGTTCCGCGAGCGCGCGCGCCTGGAGGCCGATCGCTACGGGCCCGACCCGTGGATCTTCGTGCGCGAGCTGCTGCAGAACTCGCGCGATGCCGGTGCCCGCCGGGTGCGCTTCGCGGTCGAACAGGATGCGACGACCGAGCGCGTGAGCTGTCACGACGACGGCGAGGGCATGACCTTCGAGCACGCGCGGCGCTACCTGTTCTCGCTGTACGCCTCGAGCAAGGAGGGCTCGAAGAACCAGGCCGGCAAGTTCGGCGTGGGCTTCTGGTCGGTGTTGCGCTTCGAGCCCGCGTCGATCGTCATCCGTTCGCGGCCGCGCAGCGGCGAGCCGTGGGGCCTGCGGCTCGACGGCGGACTCGCGACCGCGGTGCGCATCGATCCGCGCGGCGAGCCCGGCACCGAGATCACGCTCGAGCGTCCGCGCGGCGACGGTCGACTCGAGCACCGGGTCTTCGACGCGGTGTGGCAGAGCGGTCGCTACCTGCACCACCGCGACCAACCCGAGCTGCCGGTCGCGCTCGAGGTGAACGGTCGCAGCGCCAACGCCGAGTTCGCGCTGGCGGCTCCGAGCACGGTCTTCCGCAAGCGGGGCCTGCGTGGCGCGGTCGGCCTGGGCCCGGCGCCGCGCGTGGAGCTGTTCTGTCGCGGCCTGCGGGTGCGCGCGGCGGCGTGCCTCGAGGATCTGGTGGCGCCGGCGGGCCGCCACACCGCGCGCATGCGCGTGCTCTTCCCCGAGCTGCCCGGTGGTCTCGCACCGCAGGCGTTGCTCGAGAGCGAACACCTCGAGCTGCTGCTCTCGCGGGCCGACGCGCGCGACAACCGGGCGCTGCAGAAGCTGGTGCGGCTGGCCCAGCGCGAGCTCGAGCGGCTGGTCGAGCGGCAGCTCGCGCACGCGCGGCCGCAGTGGTGGGGTCGTCGCGCGTACGAAGCCGTCCGCGCGGCGCTGCGCGGATCGATCGCGCTGCGCTCGCTGGTGGGTGCCGCGGTCGGAGCCGTGCTCGCGCTGGTGCTCGCGCGCCTGCTGTGGGGTCTGGGCGCCGAGCCTTCGGTCGAGCCCGAGCACGGCGTCGCGCCCGGTCCCGCGGGTGTCGCCGTGGGCCTGCCGCCGCCGCCGCGGCCGTATCGCGATCTGGGCGCGCGCTACCGCGGACCCAAGGTCGACGTGCTCTCGCCCGCGTCGGCGGAACCGGTCGAGCTGCGCTACGCACCGCCGCAGGCGCGGCTGTACCTCGCGGCGCTGAGCTTCTCGACGCTCGCGCGCGACGGCTCACCGCAACACGAGGTCGCCGCGCGGGCGGTCGGGCCGTACATCGGCACGCGCTGCGGCGACGACTGCGTCGAGATCGCGCTGCCGTTCGCGGCCGATGCCGGCGCGTCGCGGATCCCGGTCCCGACCGGCCACCGCATCGTCGACGGCACCGTCGAGCTCGACGGCACTGCGCTCGCGCTCGCGACCACCGCCGAGGGCCTGCCGCTGTTGGTCTCGGAGCGCGCGCGCGAGGGCATGCTGCGCTACCGCACCGCACCCGCGCCCGACGTCGAGACCGCGCCGCAGCGGCCCGGCGGCGCGGTGCTGCCCGCCGATCTCGGCCGCGACGCCGCGCGCGTGCGCGTGCTGCCGGTCGAGGAGCGCGTGGAGCTGTTGCTGGGCGCGGTGCGCCGTGCGGTGCGCTACGACCACTCCGAGGGCGTGGCCGAGCGCCACGCGCTCGCGGCCAAGCGCGGCCACGGCTTCATCGATCGCACGCTCGAGATCGGCGCGGGCGATTGCGACGTGCAAAACGCGTTGCTGGTGGCGCTGCTGCAGGCCGCGACCGTGCCCGCACGTCTGGCGGTGGGTTACGTCGGCGTCGATGGCCGCGCGATGCCGTGGCTGCACGCGTGGGTCGAGTGGCGCGCGGAGGATGGTCGCTGGCACGTCGCCGACGCGAGCGACCGCATCGCCGCGGGCGTGCCGACGCCGGCGCCGCGCGGCCCGGAAGCACCCGGCGATCCCGAGCCGATCGACGCGACCGCCGGTGACGGCGGCACGCCGCCGCTCGCGATCGGACCCGCGACGCCGGCGGTCGCGGCCACGCCCGCCGCCGCGACGCCCGAGTCCGCGACGCCGGCCGACGACGGTGGTCGCGAGCCCGTGCCGACCGCCGCCGCCGCGAGCGAGCCGTCGGGCGCACCGCCGGCGCCCGGCAGCGATGCCTCGCGTGAGCCCGAGCGCGGCGGCCTCGCTGCGCTCGCGCGCTTCGATCGCAGCCACCCGTGGGTGCTGCGCGGTCTGCCGCTGCTGCTGGTGGGGCTGTCGCTGTGGCTGCTGCTCGGCGGTCGCATGCGGCGCGCGACCCAGCTCGACGACAGCGCCGATCTCTCGCGCCTGCTCAAGGGCGTGCTGCAACAACCCGGTGCCTTCGGCCACGTCGCGGCGCTGTTCCATCGCCCGCTGGTGCCGCTGTGCGGCGGCGCGTCGATCTCCTTGCACCGCGCGCGCGAGCTCGCGGCGCGCGGCCGGCTGTACCGCACGCAGACCCACAGCGGCCTCGCGCAGCGGGCGATCCGCAGCGGCGCGGCGGTGCTCGACGACAACTCCAGCGAGGGCCGCACGGTGGCGGACGCACTGGGCGCGGTCGACCTCGATCGCTGGAGCGCGATGCTCGAGCGGGCCCAGGCCGATCGCACCATCACCGCCGTGAACGCGGTGCTGCACGATCGCGGCGAGGACTGGAGCGCGCGCACGGCCAGCGACATCCCCGGCGGCATGGCCGTGCTCGATCTCGGACCGCTGGGCGTGCGCCTGCCCGGCACCCACGCGTCGCGCTTGGTGCTGGTCGACGCCGACGATCCGGTGCTGCAGCGCGCCATCGCGTTCGACCGCCGCAGCCACGGCGCGGGCGTGTTGCTCGCGCTCGACCACATCGCCGGGCGCCTGGGCGTCACCGATCAGCGCCGCGATCAGATCCTCGCCGAGGTCGCCCGCAGCGCGTTGCTCGAGGCCTTCGGTCGATGAGCGGCGGCGGCGACGGTCTGGGTCGCATCGACGTCGGCAGCCTGCTCACGATCGACGTCGCGTCCGAGCTGCGCAAGCTGTCGCAGGCGCAGCTGCAGGGGCCGTGGCAGATCCCGGCCGAGTTCGTGCGCCGCGCGCTGCGGCACGGTGCGCGCGAGGTCGACGTCGAGCTCGGACGCCATCGCGCGCGCGTGAGCGACGACTCGCGCGGTGTGCCGGCGGCGGCGCTGTCGTGGACCGCGACGCTGCTCGATCCCCGCTGCAACAACGCCGAGCGCCACCAGGCCCTGACCGCGCTCGAGGCCGCCGGCGAGCTGGCGCTGCTGGCCACCGCCGGCCTGCCTCCGTCGCAGCTGCTGCTGCGCAGCCGCAGCCGCGGTGTGTTGCACACGCTGTCGTGGGACGGACAACGGGCCGCGCTCGCCAGTGGGGCCGACCCCGGGCCCGACCGCTGCGAGATCGAGCTGCACGCCGCGGGCCTCGAGCGCCGCGCGTGCCACGACTGGCTCGCCGACGCCACGCGCTTCGCCAGCGCGAGCGTGCGCGTCGACGGCAAGCTGGTGCCGATCGGCTTCGCGCACGCGTTCGCCCACGTCGAGCTGCAGCCGCCGCTGCGCGGCCGCCTGGGCATCCCGACCGAAGGCGAGACCGCCCACGCGTGGTTGCTCGAGCACGGCATGGTCAGCGGCCACGTCGCGATCCCCGAGGCGCCGTGCTTCGAGGCCGCGGTCGAGCTCGGCAGCGACTCGCACGACGGCAGCGCGGCGCGGCTGCGCGAGGCGCTGCAACCCCTGGTGATCCCGCTGGTGAACCAGGCGATGGAGCTGCTGTTGCGACTCGCGGCGCAGGCGGCCGCGTTGCCCGAGCCCGCGCGCGCCCGGCTCGCGCGCCTGCTGCTGCAGGGCGCGCGCAAGCAGCTGCGCCAGCCCGAGGTCGCGCGCGCGCGAATCCTGCGGGCGATCGACGGCGCGGGCGAGAAGCTCGTCGACCTCGCGACGCTGCAGACCGCGGCGCACCGCGGTGACGGCGAGACCCCGAGCTTGCTCGCGATCTACCCCGATCAGCGCGCCGACGGCTTCGCCATCGGCGATGCGCTGGTGCTGGTCGCCGACGAGACCGAACGCAGCCTCGTGGCGGAGCTGCTGTCGGTGCGCTTCCGTGCGCCCGACGCCCGCGAGAGCCGCGGTCGCCTGTCGTCGCTGCTGCTGCGTGCGCGCGAGCGCGTCGGCGAGGGCCTGGGCCAGGCGGCGCAGCGACTCCGCCACCCGTTCATGGGTCGGGTGCTCGAGGACGACACGCTGCACGACGAGGAGCGCAACCTGCTCGAGCAGCTGCGCGCGCACTTGCACGAGGATCCACAGCGCAGCTGCGACAGCATCTCGATGTGCGCTGGCGCGGGGCCGATCCGCCGCACCCGCGGCGTGTTGCTGCTGCCGCGGCGCAACCCGATCGTGGCCGCGAGCGTGCGCGCGCTCGCCAGCGACCCCGCCTGGGCCTACCCCGCTTGCCTGGCGCTGCTGGTGCACCACGCTCGTGCGCCGGAGCGACTGCGGCGCGCGTGGTTGCGCGGCGGCGCGAGCTCGTGAGTCGCGGCGCCGACCCTGCGCGGCGCCGACGACGGACCCACGCGCGCGCGATTGGTCATTGACGAGCCCATCGCTTTCCGCGAGCTTCGATCGCGGCATGCTCCGCATCCGCGCCTTGCTCCCGTCGCTGCTGCTCGCCTGCGGCGCCACGTCCGACGCCGCGCCGCAGGCCCAACCGACGCCGGCCGCACCGACCGCTCCCGCGGCGCCCGCGACACCCACGCCGCCCAACCCGCACGGCACACCGCCGCTGCCCGACATCCCCGAGCACGACACCGCGGCGATGGCGGTCGAGGACATGACGCCGCGCACGATCACGCGCGAGGGCACCATGTCGGCCAAGCTCAACGGCCGCGCGCAGGACTTCCTGTTCCTGCCGCCGGGCTCCAACGCCGCCATCGCCAACGGCGAGCGCGGCGTGGCGCGCATCATGATCGGCGGCGCTCCGACCGACAGCGGCCGTCCGATGCTGCGCATCGTGCTCGAGGGCGCACGGCTCGATCGCCTGAAGCTGCCCGCGACCTTCAGCGTGCCGACCGAGGTCCACACCAAGCGCACCGAGCTCGGACCGCCGCCGCTGCGGATGGAATACGAGCTGGCCGAGCGCAAGATCTGGATCGCGCAGCCGGGCGCGACGGTGGTGCTCGAGTCGTTCGACGGCACCCGGCTCGCGGGTCGCTTCCACGGCACGCTCGCGGCGCGCTCGGCCGTGATGGGTCCGCCGATCACCATCGAGGACGGCCGCTTCGACATCGCGGTGCGGCTGTCGGGCATCGAAGCCAAGCCGAGCGCGACGCCGATCCGCTGAGCGCACCGCATGTCCGCGAGCACGCCGCCCCCGCGCCCGATGCAGCTGGTCCTGCTCGCGCTCGGCGTGGTCGCGGCGCTGGGCTACGCGATCAGCGGCCCCATGCTCGCGCTGGCACTGTTCGTCGGCGGCGCGCTGATCGTCGCGGTGCGCACGCTCGCGCGCACGCGCGCGGCCCTGCGCGAGCCCGAGCTGCCGGCGCTCGATCGACTGGCGCCGCAGCAGGCGCTCGCGGTGCTGGCCGCGACCCACGGCAAGGTCATGACCACGCCGATGCTCGATCGCGTCGAGGCCCTGACCCAGGCCGCGAGCGTCGATCCCCGCGGCGCGCTCGCGGACGTGCGCGTGCTGGTGCGGCAGTCGCCCCGCGCCGTGCCGGCGCTGCTGCTGTGCGCGCGACTCGAGCTGGAGCTCGACGAAGCTGGCGCGACGCGGACGTGGAGCCGCGCGATCACGACGGCGTTGGACACCGGACTCAATCGCCTGGCCGCGCGATCGTTCGCGGATCATGCGGCGCACCGCGACGCGCTCGAGCTGGGCCCCGAGCACCTGCAGGCGCTGGCCAACGCGCTGCTGCACAGCCCACCCGCGGGCGCCGACGCCGGCGCCACCGCCGAGCTCGTGCGGTGGTGCCGCGACCGCGCCCGCCGGGTTTGACGCGCCCCCTCGGCGCGATCACAATGCCAGCGGCGATGGTGGTCGCGAGCGAGAGCAACGCGGCGGCGGACGGATTCGATCCGCAGTTCGAGCAGCTGTACCGCAAGCACCACGCGTTCGTGTGGCGATCGGTGCGACGCCTGGGTGTGCCCGACGGCGAGGTCGACGACGTCGTGCAAGAGGTCTTCGTGGTCGTGCACCGGCGTCTGCCCGAGTTCGAGGGCCGCTCGTCGATCACCACGTGGCTGTTCGGCATCGCCTACCGCGTCGTCCGCGATCATCGGCGCAGCGCCGCCGCGCGGGCCCGCCGCGAGGCGCTGGCCTCGGTCGGGCGACCGCCGACCGAACCCGAGCACAAGCTGCAGCGGGCCCAGGCCGCGCAGCTGCTCGATCAGATCCTCGACGGCCTCGACGAGGACCAGCGCTCGGTCTTCGTCATGGCCGAGGTCGTGCACATGACCGCGCCGGAGATCGCCGAGCTCACCGGCGTCAAGCTCAACACCATCTACTCGCGTCTGCGTCTGGCACGTCGCGCGTTCGAGCAGGCGCTCGCGACCTGGCAGACCGAGCACGCCGGGGAGGCACCGTGGAAGAACTGAGCGAAGCCGCCAAGCGGCTCATCGCCAGCGCGATGCTCGAGGAGCCGCCGCCGGGCGCCGAGGACGGCAGCTGGGGCACGGTGGTCTCGCGCCTGACGGTCGAGGCGCGCCCCGAGCCCGCCGCGGCGCAGAGCGTGATCGCGAGCACGCCACCGGCCCCGGCGTCGCGACGGCTGCTGCCGATCGTCGCCGCGATCGCGATCGCTGTCGCCGTGGTCGCAGCGCTCGCGTGGCCGCGGCCCGACGCGCAGACGCCCACCGCCTCGCCCGCCGCGCGACCACCCGCACCCGCGACGCCGGTGGCGACACCGCCGTCCAAGCGCACCGGTCCGCTGCCGCCCAACGTCGCGAAGACCGGACCGCCGCCGGGCCAGGTCGCGGCGCTGCTCGATCAAGCGGAGGCCGCGATCGCAGCGAAGGACGGCGCCAAGGCGCTGGCCCTGCTCGAACGCCACGCCGACGTCGCGGCGATGAACGACGCGACCCGCCGCATGGCGCTGCGCGTGCTGGCGCTGTGCGCCCTGGGCCGCGTCGATGCGGCGCGCGACGAGGGCCGCGCCCTGCTCACGCTCGAGCCCGACTCGAGCTGGGCCAAGCGCGTGCGCAGCAGCTGTGCCGGCGGCTGACGCGACCGCGATCGTGGGCGCGCGCGGGATCAACCCTCGAGCTTCGAGTCGAGGATGCGGCGCATGCTGACGTGCACGCGACTCGCGAGCAGACCGATCACGCTGTCGAGCTCGTGGTCGGCGACCTGCAGCCGCTGGCCCAGCGCCGCGCGCATCGCCGTGAAGAGTGAGGCGCGGGCGTCTTCGAGCCAGCGGAACACCGTGGCCCGATGCACGCCGTACATCGCCGCGAGCCGCTCGCCCGGCAGCTGCGCGAGGTAGCGCTGGCGCAGCAGGTTGCGCTGGCGCGGCGTGAGGCTCGCGAGGCCGTCGCGCATGGCCTCGGGCAGCGCGGCACCGTAGGCCTGACGCATGTAGTCGAGCTCGGGGTCGGAGCCGTCCGCGACGCGATCGAACAGCGAGGCGTCGCCGGCGGGCGCGTCGATGGGTCGGGCCTTGCGGACCAGATCGATCATCACGCGCGTGGCCGCGACGCGGACCCACCCGCGCAGCGGTCCGCGCCCGCCGTAGGCGCTGATCCGCGTGGTGCCATCGGGCGCGGCGACCAGCAGTCGCTCGCGCACGCGCTGGCGGAAGTCCTCGCGCGCACCGGGCTCACCGCCGCGCATCCACGCGTGATCGATGTCGCGCAGGAACGCGGCGTCGAAGGCCGCGAGCGCCCGTGCGTCCCCGGCCGCACACGCGCACGCCAGCGCGAGGTCCTCGGCGAAGATGTCGCCCAGCGCGTCGGCGGGCTCGCAGTCGTCGTCGACGCCGGCGGCCAGCGCGAGCACGAAGCGCGGCTGCAGCGACTCGGCCAGGCCCGCCCGTCGCCACAGCGCCGCCAGGGTCTCGGGCAGCTGCGTGTGCAGCTGCGGCCACGCATCGAAGCGCGCCCGCGCGGTGGCCGCGAGCCCGTCGAGGAACCGCTGCACCAGCGCGTCGGTCACCGCGCCCGCGATCGTACACCGACGGGTCGAAAAAAAAGCTGCACCGCCGTGCGACGGTCCCGACCGACCCCCGTCTTGTGGTCCCCGAACCCTCCCAAAGGACGGCAAGACGACGATGAAGGCCCTCAAGATCCTCGGTTTCATCTTTGGCGCGATCGGTCTGGCGATCTTCGTGTTCTGGTTCGGCTGGCTGCGCGCGCCCGCGGCCGAAGACGTCTGCGACAACGTCGCGAAGGTCATGAAGAAGGAGACCGGCACCGAGGTGCCCGACAGCTTCAAGAAGGAGTGCGTCGCGGTCTACTCCAAGGCGCCCGAGTTCGGCCGCGTGCCGTGGGTCAAGCAGCTCAAGTGCATCCGCGACGCCGAGACCGGCGCGCAGCTCGAGCAGTGCGAGAAGCGGCGCTGAGCCTCGCGCGTGGGTCCGCGTCGGACGACGCCGGCGCGGGCCCGGCACGCGGAGCGACCGCCGCGGCGCCGCGGCCACGCGGCCGCGGCCACCTGCGTGCCCCGACCCGTGCACGCGCGCGGCAGCGCTGGCGCGGTGCAGCGAGCGCGCTACCATGGCGCCGCGCGTGACCCAGGAGCAGCTCGCCAGCGCCCAGACCGAGCAGAGTGCGGCGCGCGGCCCCGCGGAGCCGACCACGGCGTCGCGCATCGGTCGCTACCTCGTGCTCGATCGCCTCGGCGAGGGCGCGATGGGCGTGGTGCTACGCGGCTTCGACACCCGACTCGAGCGCACCGTCGCGATCAAGCTCATCCGCGCCGACCGCGGTGAAGCCCGCGGGCCCCGGGACGAACGCGCACGCGCGCGGCTGGTCGCGGAGGCCCGCGCGCTCGCACGGCTGTCGCATCCCAACGTCGTCGCGGTCTACGAGGTCGACACCCACGAAGATCAGATCTACGTCGCGATGGAGCTGGTCGAGGGCATCGACCTGCAGCGGTACCTGCGGCGCGGCAACGTCGGTTGGCGCGAGATCGTGAAGATCTTCGTCGCGCTCGCCGAGGGCCTCGCCGCGGTCCATGCCGCGGGCATCGTGCACCGCGACTTCAAGCCCGCCAACGTGCTCATCGGCGCGGACGGGCGACCGCGCATCGGCGACTTCGGCATCGCGCGCAGCAGCCTCGCGCCGCTCACCCACAGCGGCGAGCACACGCCCAGCGGCGACGCCGAGGACGATCTCGTCGACATCGAGCTCACCTCGCTCACCGCGGAGGGCCACGTCGTGGGCACGCCCGCGTACATGGCCCCGGAGCAGCACGCCGGCGCCGAGGTCGGACCGGCCGCGGACCAGTACGCCTTCGCGGTCTCGCTGTGGGAGGCGCTCTACGGCAAGCGCCCGTTTCTGTCCGACGTGCGACGCCTCGCGGCGGCCAAGCGCAAGCCCCCGCGCGCGCCACCGCCGGGCAGCAAGGTGCCGCGGTGGTTGTTCGACGTGCTCGCGCGCTCGCTCGAGCCCGACCCCGGCCGCCGCTTCGGTTCGATGTCGGAGCTGGCCGCGGCGCTGCGACGCGATCGCGGCCTGCGTCGTCGTCGTGTCGCCTTCGCCGCGGCGACGCTGGCAGGCGTGGTCGCGGGCGCGACGATGATGGCCGCGCGCAGCGGGCCGTGCAGCGACGCCCAGCAGCAGCTCGCCGGCATCTGGGATCGGCCCGGCCGCGACGCGGTCGCAGCGGCGTTCACCGCCAGCGCGCGACCGTGGGCACCACAGGCGTGGAGCAGCGTCGCGCCCGAGCTCGACGACTACGCGCAGCGCTGGATCGCCGCGCACCGCGATGCGTGCGAGGCCACGCGCGTGCGCGGCGAGCAGTCCGAGGCGATGCTCGACAAGCGCATGGCCTGCCTCGCGGGTCGCCGTCGCGCGCTCGCGGCCACGGTCGAGCTGCTGCGCGAGGGCACCGACGAGGCGGTCGATCACGCGCAGACCGTGGTCGAGCGCCTGCGCCCGCTCGACGCCTGTGCCGACGTCGCGACGCTGGCCTCGGGCGTGGCCATGCCCGACGATCCCGCGCTGCACGACGCGGTCGCGGCCGTGCGCGACGACGTCGAGCGCGCGCGCGTGGCCACGGTCGCGGGGCGGCTCGCGGACGCGAAGGCGCTCGCGCACGACGCCAGCGAGCGTGCACGCGCGCTGCAGTTCGAGCCGCTGGTGGCCGAGGCGCTCGCGGTCGAGGGCGCGACGTTCGAGCAGCTCGAGCAGATCCCCGAGGCGCGCGCGGCCTACGAAGAAGCGGTGTGGAGCGCGCTGGCGCTGGGCCTCGACGAGGTCGCGACCGAGGCGGCCTCGGGCATGGTCTGGCTCGCCAGCGAGCGCGAGCGCAACTTCGACGAGGCCATGCGCTGGTCGGCGCTGGCCCACGCGGTGCTGCGCCGCTCCGGCACGCCCGCGAGCCTCGCCGCGCGGCTGGGCAACGCCACCGGCGCGGCGTACAGCAGCTTCGGTCACCTCGAGCAGGCGCGCGTGCACTTCGAGGACGCGCTCGCACGCGTGGCCGACAGCCCGTCGGATCGACTGCTGGCGTTCGCGCTGGGCTCCAACCTGGCCAAGCTGCGCTACGACAGCGGCGATCCCCAGGGCGCGCGCGAGCGCTACGAGCTCGAGCTCGCGCGGCTGGAGCCGCTGCTGGGCGAAGGTCACCCCACGGTGCTGCGCGTGCGCGGCGTGCTCGCGGCGATCATCGATCACCTCGGCGATCACGACCTCGCCACCGCCATGCTCGAGTCGGTGGAGAAGGCGTTGGTCCCGATCTACGGCGAGCACTCGGCCGAGGTCGGCGTCACACTGGTCAACCTCGCGCTCGCACACCATCGCGCGCGGCGCAACGACCAGGCGCTCGCGACCCACCTGCGCGCGTTCGAGATCTTCGAGCACAACGGCGACGCGGTCATGATGGCCACGTGCCTCAACAACATCGGCGACGAGTACCTCGACCGCGGCGTGCTCGACGCGGCCATGCACGACTTCGAGCGCGCCGAGGCGCTGCTGCGGCAGGTCTACGGCGACGACAGCAGCTACATCGTGCTGCCGATGGTCGGCGTGGGTCGCATCCTGCTGGCGCGCGGCCGCTACGACGAGGCGCTGGCGCAGTTCGAACGCATCCATCGCATCGTCGCGTCGCTCGATCCCGACGTGCGCGAGGCCGGCGCGTGGCTCGAGGGCACCACCGCGTCGCTGATCGGCCTGGGCCGCCTCGACGAGGCGCTGGAGGCCGCGCGGCGCCAGGTCGCGTTCTACAGCGCGTTGCCCTCGCGCTACCCCAACGACGTCCCGGTCGCCCGCGGCGACCTTGCCAAGGTGTTGCTCGCGCTCGGTCGCGGCGACGAGGCGCTGCCGGTGCTCGAGCTCGCGTTGGCGGAGACCCGCGCCGTGCACGACCCCGAGCTCGAGGCCGACCTCGAGCTCGACTACGCCCGCGTGCTCGCGCAGCTGGGTCGCGATCGCGAGGTCCACGACGCGCTCGATCGCGCCACCGTCGCAGCGCGACGCGCGGGTCATCGCGGCCACCTCGAACGCGCGGTCGCGATCACCGAAGCGCTCGCGCGCGGCGACACGCC
>JAIBBS010000113.1 GCA_019694555.1 Nannocystaceae bacterium | reverse complement strand
CGCCCGCGCCTCACCCCGGCAGCATCGGCAGCGTGGTCTCGTCGTCGTCGCGCACCGCCGCGGCGCGTGGCGCCGCGCGCAGCCGTGCGACCTCGCGCAGCAGCGAGTCCCACGGCGCGAGCATCGAGCAGCGCCGCGGCCAGCGGCCGGGCTCGACGCGGAATCGCAGCTCGGCTGCGCCGGCGATCGCCGCGACCGCGGGCACGCCGAGCAGGCCCGCGACCTCGGCATGGATCACGCAGCCGCGGTTGAGGAACAGCTCGGCGAACACCTCGGGGTCGTCGGCGGCGATGCGCACGGGCCCGCGCCAGCGCTGCGCCAGCTCGACCGCGGCGTGCAACGGCAGGGTGACGGCGGGGGTGGTGTCGGGACTTCGGTTCGCGTTCATCTCGCCAAGGACCATGCCCGCGCCGCGTCACATCGCGGTTCGCCGCACGCGATCCCTGCGTGAATCCTGCTCCGCCGTCACGGCAGCGGCGTCGCGTAGTAGATCCCCAGGCACATCTCGTCGCTGGTGCCCTCGCCCCAGTTCACCTCGGCGTCGCCGGCGGCGTTGTCCCAGTGGCACGACAGCGACAGCACGTCGCCGGGATCGAAGCGCACCGGCTCGCCGAAGCCGTAGAACGACTGCCACGAGAAGTCCCACCGCGGGATGTCGAGCAGGCACGTGGTGCTGCCGTCGCCGCGCTGGATCTCGTGGCGCGCGGTGCTGCCCAGCAGGTGCATGTGGTGCGCGGCGGAGTAGAGCAGGAACGGCTGGTCGGGCTCGATCACGTCGGTGAGGAAGTCCATCACCCGCGTGGGGTCGTAGGCGAAGTGGTGCTCGACGTCGGCGTCGCCGGCGGGGATCGGCATGTTGCCGGAGAGCCAGTCGATGTCGGCCCACAGCAGCATGAAGGCCTCGCGCTCGACGCTGTCGTCGACCATCAGCTCGACCGCGGTGGTGTCGCTGCCGCTGCCGGCGCTTTGGTTGTAGTGGATCTGCAGCACCACCTTCGAGCCCGGCAGCATCGACAGGCCGGTGCCCTCGGGGTACGCCGACGCGTGCCCGCCCGGTGCCCACGCGCCCAGCCACAGGCCTGCGCCGGGGTCGGTGACGTCGCCGCCGGGGCCACCGAAGCAGGTGTAGCCCGCGGCGGGATCGGCAGCGTCGAGCGCCTCGTACTGCGCGACGCGATCGGGCGTGATGCGATACGCGATCACGTGGTGCACGATCGACGGGTTGCCCGGGCGCGTGTGGAACCCGGTCACGAACGCCGGCGCGTCCATCGGCCAGTCGAGCAGGAAGCAGCGGTAGTCGTCGGTGCCCGTGGGCGTGTAGGGCTCGGGCGAGCTCAGCGTGAGGTCGACCCGCGGCAGCGCGTCGGCGCCGGGATCGATCGGCGCGGGGGCATCGTCAGGGTTGCCGCGCGGGCCGTCCTCGTCGACCCAGCCCTGCACGATGGCGCGCTCGTCGTCGCTCAGCGTGGGATCGTGCGCGTAGCTGTTGCAGTCGGGGCCCGGCAACCACGGCGGCATCGTGCCCGCGGCGACCGCGGCCCCGATCGCCTCGCGCCACGGCCACGCATCCTCGTAGCGCTGCAGCGAGAACGGCGCGATGTTGCCGTCGCTGTGACAGCCGATGCAGCGCGTCTGCACCACCGGCAGCAGGTCGCGATAGAAGGTGAACGTGCCGTCGTCGGGGCCGAGCGCACCGCCGCTGCTGTCGCCGGCGGTCGCGGTGGTGTCCTGCGTGCTCGTGTCGCCGGCAGCGCTGGTGCCCTCGGTGCCGTCGCCGCCCGCGGGGCTCGTCGGCGAACCGCACGCGGTCGCGAGCACGAACAGGGTCGACCATCGAGTCCGGCGCATCACCCCGGCAGCATGCCCCGAGTCGCGACGGCTGCACCGCCGAAACGAAGAAGGGCCCCCAGATGGGAGCCCTTCTTCGGTGAGGGAGGGCGGCGACCGGGGAGTCCGGGGCCGACCTCCGTGCGGGACGAGAAGCGCGATCAGCTCGGCTCGGCCGCGGTCTCGGCACCCTCGGCGGGCGCGTCACCCTCGGCGGGCGCGTCGGTCGCGGGCGCGTCAGCGGGCGCGTCGGTCGCGGGCGCGTCGGTCTTGGTCGCGTCGTCCGGGTTGGCGGTGGTGGTGTCCTTCTTCTCGCAGCCGCCGATGGCGAGCGCCGCGAGGAACAGCATGCTGGTTGCGATCTTCATCGTCGTGTCCTCCAGAGCGTTGGGCCGAGGGTCCGACCCGAACCGAGGGCTTTGTTACCGCGAAACCGCGGCCGCCGAAAGCGATGGTTTCGTCATGACCGGGCCGGGGGCGCGCTGCCTGTGCGCCCTGGACCGCGCTTCGTTGTAGGCGGGCTCACGTCGACGGCAGCAACCCGCGGCGTTCGCGGGTCACGGGCCGCCCTCGTCGTCGCGGCGCAGGCCGTAGGCCTCGAGCCAGCGGTAGATCTGCCGGCGGTCGCGCGCGAAGTGCTTGGCCAGGGCGCGCACGCTGCCGCCGAGGCGGGCGTGGGCCGCGACGAACTCCTCGCGCGTCGGGACCGGCACGGCGGCCTTGGGCTCGGCGGCTGCGGCGACCGGCTGCGCGCCCTCGTCGGACTGGCCCAGCAGCCACGCCGGAAGATCGCCGCGACCCAGCCGCTCGCCGGCGGCGAGGGCGGGATCCCCGGCGAGCGCGTGCACCAGCCGATCGAGCTCGCGCAGGTTGCTGGTCCAGCGGTGCAGCAGCAGCACCTCGACGATCTCCGGGTCGAGCGCGAAGGGCAGGGCGGGCTGGCCGCGACGGGCGAACCACGCCGCGGCGAGCCGTTCGATCCACGCGAGCAAATCGGCCCGGCGCTCGCGCAGCGGGGGCAGCCGCACCTGCCACAGCGACAGCCGCGCGAGCAGATCGCGGCGGAAGCTGCCGGCCTCGACCGCAGCCTCGAGATCGCGGTTGGTCGCCGCGATCACGCGCACGTCGACCTTGACGACCTTGGTGCTGCCGACCGGTTGGACCTCGCCCTCTTGCAGCGCGCGCAAGAGCTTGGGCTGCAGCTCGAGCGGCAGCTCGCCGATCTCGTCGAGGAACAGCGTGCCGCCATCGGCGGCGCGCAGCATGCCCGGCGAGTCCGCGGTCGCGCCGGTGAAGGCGCCGCGCACGTGGCCGAACAGCTGGCTCTCGATGAGCTGAGGTGACAACGCCGCGCAGTTGATGCTCGACAGCCCGCGCCGACCGCTGCGCTCGTGCAGCGCCCGCGCGGCGAACTCCTTGCCGGTGCCGGTCTCACCGACCAGCAGCACCGGCGAGGGATCGGCGGCGGCGCGCAGCAGCGCGGCACGCAGGGCCGCGGCCGCCAGCGAGTGGCCCGGGACCTCGGGCCACGGCGCGGCGGTCTCGGGCGACGGCGGTGGGCCCTGATCGAGCACGAGCGTGACGTCACCGAGCTGGATCACCGCTTGATCGCGCAGCGGCACCGCAGCCGAGCCGACCGCGTGGCCGTCGACGCGCGAGCCGTTGTGGCTGCCGAGATCGCGGCCCACGTGCACACCCAGCGCCGCGTCGAACGCGAGCTCGAAGTGGCTGCGCGAGACCGTCTCGTGCTTGAGCGGACCGGGCTCGGCGGTGGTCGAGCGGCCGATGGTGCGCACGCCCGCGTCGAGCGTGCACGACCAGACCAGCTCGGCCGGATGCACGACGGACAGCCGCGCGACCGAGCCCGCCTTCTTCGGGGTCGGCGCCGACATCCGCGTGACGGTCGCGAACTGGTCCTCGCTCATGCACACCCTCGGGCGCGCAGGGCGGCGCCGCAGCCGTCGCGGCGCGGCCTGGCGGCTAGATGAACGACGGCAACCGCGGCGTCGGCGTGTTGGCCAGGCGGCGGTGCCACAGCTGCGCGCCGATGAACTCCTCGTCGCGCGTGACGTGGTCGGTGAGCCGTGCGGTGACCTTGAAGCCCAGCTCGGCGTAGACCTGGTTCGACAGCGGCGAGTCCACGGCGCACAGCGAGAACACCGACGCGGTCTCGAGCTTGAGCAGCTCGTCGAGCAGCGCGCGCACGCAGAACGCCAGCACGCTGACGTCGACGTCCTTGTCCGGCGGCGTGAGCATGTCGATCTTCGCGTGGCCGAAGGAGCTGTCGGTCTCCGCGCCGACCCAGTACTCCTTCTTGCCCATCTTCGCGAGCAAGCCGAGATCGGGGTGGAACGTGCCGCGGCGGAACGGCGCGTACATCGACGACTCCGACAGCGACGACGCGACCGACTGCAGCCGGCGCACGTCCGAGACGACCTCGGAGGTCATGCCGCGCGGCTTGGCCGGCGCCTTCTCCTTCGAGTGGGCCGTGGGCGCGACGAGCTTGGGCGCGCCGCCTTGGATCGGCTCACCGTCGTCGGTGTAGACGCGGCTCATGATGTACGCGTCCGCAGTGCGGAAGTAGCCCGGGATCGCGCCCTCGCGCGAGAAGCCGACCGAGCGCCAGCTCTTGCTGTCTTGCTTCTCGACGACCGTGAAGACCTTGCGCAGGCCCTCGGTCCGCGCGATGCGATCGAAGAAGTCGCGCTTCTGCTGGTAGTTCCCGACGCGATAGTCGAACACCCGGAGGTTGTGGTGGCGGCGATTGAGCAGGAAGCAGAAGTCGATGTCGCCCTTGCGGTAGTAGATCTCTTCGACGGGCTCTTCCGTGTCGCGCGCGTGTGCGGCCTGGTCAGCAACCATGTTCGTACCTCGACGGAATCGGCTCGAGAGGCGGCGAGACGCGGGGTCTCGCCCGGCCGGGTGCGCGGGTGGGATCCCCTCGCGAACAGCCCACGTAAATCCTTGAAACTACGAGGATTTACGCCTTCTTGGGCACTCGGCCGTTCCGTACGACTACCACCTACAGAATTGGAAGTCAAAGCCCGTTTTCTTCACAATGAAGGGGTCGCCGTGCAAGATGTCGTACCTTTGGTTGCAGTACCGGGACCGACGTGGCGGCGCGGCGGGGCGTGGCTCGCTGGGGTGATCCTCGCGGCGTGCCGGCCTGGCGGGCCACGGAACGATGATTCGGCGTGTCGCGCCGACGGGGACTGCCCGCCCGAGCAGCGCTGCGATGCAGGTCATTGCGTGCCGCGCTCTGGGTCCGAACCCGTGAGCGAAGCCCTACGTGGACCCGCGACGACCCCCCGTCTGCGATGGTCGATCGACGTCGCTGCGGTGGTGACCGGACGGCCGCTGGTCCTGGGCGGATCCGAGCCTTCCGTGGTCGTGGCCAGCCACTCGGGCAGGGTCGTGCGCGCCGCGATCGCCGATGGTCGCGTGCGCTACGACGTCGCGCTCGACGGCATCGTGTGGTCCTCGCCCGCGGTCGATCCGAGCGGCAGCGTGTGGATCGGCGCCGACGACGACACGCTGTACCGCCTCGGTGACGACGGCGTGGTGCGCTCGCGCGTGCGGCTGGGCGACTGCGAGCCGCCGCGCGCCGCAGGCCCCGAGGGCACGCGCTGCGACGTCGACGGCGGGCCGGTGGTGCTGCCCGATGGCGAGGTGTTCGTGGGCGCCGACGGGGTCTATCGCATCGCGCCCGACGGCACGATCCGCTGGCGATCGCCCGGCGATCGACCCGCGCGGCACGTCGCGACCGCACCGCTGGTCACCGACGCGCTGGTGGTCTGGGGTGGCTACGACGGCAACCTCACCGCGGTCGATCGCGAGGGCAAGCCGCAGTGGTCGCTGCGCATCGGCGCCGACGTCGACGGCGCGCCCGTGCTCGCCGGCGATCGCATCCTCGCAGGTGCCGACGACGGCAAGCTGTACGCGGTCGATCGACGCGGAGCGCTGTCGTGGAGCTTCGCGACCAAGGGTCCGATCCGCGCCGCCGCTGCGATCGCGGGCGACGGCAGCGTGCTCGTGCCGTCGTCGGACGGCAAGCTCTACGCGCTCGAGCCCTCGGGCACGCTGCGCTGGAGCTTCACCACCGGCGGGGCCATCGTCGCGACGCCGACGCTCGACGTCGACGGCAACGTGTACTTCGGCAGCCGCGACGATCGGCTGTGGTCGCTCTCCGATCGCGGCGCGCTGCGCTGGTCGCTCGAGTTCCCCGCCGATCTCGACGCGCCGGTGGCCCTGGCGCCGGGCGGCGTGCTGGTGGTGGCGTGCGACGACGGCATCGTCCGCGCGGTCGCGCAGGGCGACCTGGCCGCGACGCCGACAACCGGGTAGCGTGCGGCCCCCAGGCACGATCCCGAAGTGGCGCGAAGAAAAGCACAGAGGCAGCAGAAGACCCGTCGCGACAAGGCCAAGCGCGAGCGCAGGGCCACCCGCGAGGCCGCGACGCCGCAGCGACCGACGCGGTCGCGACCGACGACCACGCCGCAGCGCGATCCCGCCGGCTCGCCGCGCGGCCGCAGCCGCGCGGGCGAGGACCAAGCCAGCGCTCGTCCGCGCGCGGTGACACCCGTCGCGGCGGCGGGCGACGACGCCGAGGCCGGCGCGACCGTGCCGCACACCGTCCGCTGCCGCCTGTCGGTCCACCCGCAGGGCTTCGGCTTCGCCGAGCGCGAGGATCGCAGCGGCACCGTCTTCATCCCCGCGCACAACCGCCACGGCGCGATGGATGGCGACACCGTGCTGGTGTCGCACTGGGCCGCGGAGCGCGGCGACGAGGGCGTGGTGCGCTCGGTGGTCGCGCGCCAGCGCACGCGGCTGTCGGGCCTGCTGCGGCGCCAGCGGGGCCGCACGACGCTGCAGCCCGACGATCCGCGCATCGTCGACGCGGTCGAGGTCGTCGGCGACATCGCGCCCGACGCCTTCGACATGACCGTGCTCGCGGACATCGTCGAGTACCCCGAGCCGCGCAGCGAGCGGCTGCTGGTCACCGTCGATCGCGTGCTGGGCGTGCCCGGCAAGCTCGCGACCGAGGCCATCAAGATCCTGCTCGAGCACGGTGTCGACCCCGAGTTCCCGCCGCACGTGCTGCAGGCGGCGGCGTCCGTGCCCACCGAGGTCGGCCCCGCCGATCACGCCGGGCGCGTCGATCTGCGCGGCCTGCCGTTCATGACCATCGACCCGCCCGACGCGCGCGACTTCGACGACGCGGTCTGCGTCGAGCCGGGCAAGGGCGACAGCGTGCGGCTGCACGTCGCGGTGGCCGACGTCTCGCACTACGTGCGCGAGGGCGATCCCTTCGACGTCGAGGCCGCGCTGCGCTGCTTCAGCTGCTACCTGCCGGACCGCGCGGTGCCGATGCTGCCGCCGGAGCTGTCGAGCAACATCTGCTCGCTGGTGCCCGAGCGCGAGCGGCTCGCGATGGTGGTGTCGATGGACGTGGACGAGCGCGGCAACGTCGGCGACGCCGACGTCATGGCCGCGATCATCCGCAGCCGTGCGCGCCTGAGCTACGAACAGGCCGCCGAGATGCTGCAGGGCGAGGCCGGCAGCGCCGAGGTGCGCGCGCGGGTGATCGCGCTGCGGGCCGTCGCCGATCGCCTGCGGCGCGCGCGGATGCGTCGCGGTGCCATCGAGCTCAACCTGCCCGAGGTCAAGGTCAAGCTCGACCAGGACGACCCCGAGCGCGTGCGCTCGATCGAGCACTCGCGCGCCAAGCCCGAGATCGCGCGGGCCTACAACCTCATCGAGGAGCTCATGCTCGCGGCCAACGAGGGCGTCGCGCGCGTGGCCGCGAAGCACCGCCTGCCGCTTCTGTACCGCGTGCACGCCAACCCCGACGAGGAGCGGGTCGAACGCTTCTGCGCCATCGCGGGCCTGCTCGGCGTCGAGGTCGATCCCGAGGCGCTGCGCTCGCCCAAGGCCATGCAGACGTTCTTGCGCAAGCTCGACAAGCACCCGCGCCGCGGCCCGATCCACGGCCTGCTGCTGCGCGCGCTGGCCCAGGCCGAGTACGCCACCGCCAACGTCGGTCACTTCGCGCTCGCCAGCGGCGCATACCTGCACTTCACCTCGCCGATCCGGCGCTACGCCGATCTGGTCGATCACCGCGTGCTCAAGGCCCACCTCGCGCGCACCGGCGGTCACCCCGGCGCCGAGCCGGTGCCGCGCATGCCCGAGCGCCACGTCGCCAACGCCATCGCGTACCGTGCCAGCGAGCGCGAGCGCGCGGTCGCCCAGGCCGAGCGCGACGCCAAGGCGTTGCTGTGCGCGGCGTACATGCGCGACCGCATCGGCGATCGCTTCGAGGGCAGCGTCACGGGGCTGTCCAACGCCGGCGCCTTCGTCACGCTCGACGAGCCACCGGTCGACGGCATGATCCGCCGCGCCGCGCTCGAGCGAGAGACCCGCGAGGTCTTCGAGGTCGACGAGCTGGTCGCGCGCATGACCGGCGATCGCAGCGGCATGACCATCGCGATCGGTGACCGCGTGATCGTCGAGCTGGTCGACGCCAGCATCGCGCGGCGACAGATCGAGTTCGCGCTGATCCGGCGGCTCACCACCGACGAGCCCGGACGCGCAGCCGGGCCGCAGCGGCCGGCGCGACGCAAGGGCCGCTGAGGGGGCCGCGGGCGATGGCGGGCGCGCGCACGGGACTGCCGCCGTGGCTGGGCCAGCCCGCGGTGCTCGCGGGCGTGTGCGCGACCGTGGCGCTGGTGCTGGGCAGCATCGGCATCGCCGACGCGAGCCTGTGGCTCGACGAGACCTTCACGGTGTTCGACGCGCGTCGCTCGCTCGCGGACATCTTCGCGATGCGCGGCGAGGCCTTCGGCGGCGCCCACCACCCGCCGGGCTACTTCCTGCTGATGAAGGCGACGCTCGCGGTGTGCGGCGCGGCCGAGCCGTGCGTGCGCGCGCCGTCGGTGCTGGGCAACGCCGCGCTCGCGGCAGTGCTGGTGCTGCTGGGCAGCCGGTGGTTCGGGCGTCTGGGCGGCGCGCTCGCGGGGCTGAGCTGGGCGTGCATGCCGTATGCGATCAAGTACGCGCAGCAGGCTCGCCACTATGGCCTGCTCGCGCTGGTCGCCGGGCTGCTGCTGTGGCAGTGCGCGCGCATGCTCGAGCACACCGGCGCGCCGCCGCGGCGGCGCGCGGTGGGGCTGGGCCTGCTGGCCTCGGCGTCGCTGTGGCTGCACCTGTTCGCGCTGCCGCTGTTGGCCGCGCTCGCGCTGTGGTGCGGCGGCTGGCTGTGGGCCGCGCGGCGTCGCGGCGAGGCCCGGCCGCTGGCGCCGTGGCTGCTCGCGGCCGCGGTCGCCGTGCTCGCGAGCCTGCCGCTCCTGCCCGGACTGCTGCAGGTGTGGCTGACCCAAGGCGGCGGCCAGCTAGCCTCGCGCGCGGGGCCGGTGGAGAACGCCCGCGAGCTGCTCGTCGATCTCGCGAGCTTCGGCCTCGACACGCCGTGGCTCGCGATCGTGGCCGCGTGCGCCGCGGTGCCGGGGCCGTGGTCGGCCCGCGCGCGCGTGGGCAGCCTCGTGCTGCTGGCGATCGCGCCGCTGTCGGTGGTGTTGGTGCGCAACCCCGAGCACTTCGTCACGCTGCGCTACTTCATGCCGTCGCTGGTGCCGGTGACGCTGCTGTGGGGCGCCGGGCTCGCGACGGTGCTGACGCTGCCGCAGCGCGTGCTCGCGCGGCGCGGGCCCTCGCCGCGGTGGCTCGGCGCGGCGCTGGGCCTGCTGCTGGTCGCGTACCCGCTGTTCGCGATCGGCGAGCGCGCGCTCGCGGGCCTGCGCAAGCAGTACGCCACCGCCGGCTACGAGCCGTGGCGCGGCATCGCCGAGGCGATCCGCGAGCACGCCGGGCCCGGCGACGTCACCGTCGCGATCCCGTACGCGCTGGTGCGCTTCCCCTTCACGGTCTACACGCTGCCGACCGACGTGCTCGACGCCGACGCCGAAGACTTCGTCGCGCAGCTCGACGCGCGCGCGCCCGCGCAGGTGTTCGTGGTCAGCTCGCACATCGATCGACCCGAGCGCGTGGCGCAGCGGCGCGAGGCCCTGCGGGCGCTCGCACGCGCCGGCTACGTGCGCGGCGAGTCGCCCGGCGGTCCGCGGCAGCCGGCGATCGAGCTGCTGGGCTTCGTGCGACGGCGGCGCTGACGATCAGAACTCGATCGCGAAGCCGGCGAAGAAGGTCTTGTCGCCCAGGTCGATGAAGTCGCCGACGCCGAAGTTGCGCAGCCGCGTCAGCTGGAACTCACCGAACACATACGTGTGGTTGATGCCGGTGCCCTGGTCGAGCTTCTTGGCGGTGTTGCGCTCGATGAAGTCGAGCCGCAGCATCACGCCGGGGTTGATCTGCCAGCCGATCTGGCCGCCCGAGCCCTTGTCGCCCTGGGTGTTGCGCGCGATGTGGCCGCTGCCGTCCTTGATCCACCAGAACGCGTAGGTCAGGCCCGCCTTGGCGTAGGGCACCAGCGGCACGCGGAAGAAGTCCGCCGCCAGCTCGAAGCGGTAGATGAGCAGCGCCGAGATCGGCACCATGCCGAACTTGATCTTGTCGGCCTTGGTGCGCAGGTTCTCGCCGGGCTTGGGGTTGGCCAGCAGCGCGTCGGCACGGTCGAGGAAGAAGCCCAACTGCGTGCCCACGGCCAGCGGGCCGCCGAGGTACAGGAACTGGTACTCGAAGCCCAGCAGCGGCATGACGCCGGGCTTGGGCTTCTTGATGGTCTCGCCCTTGGCGTTGGTGCGGCCGAAGATCGTGGCGTACGGCCCGAAGCCGGGGCCGTCGTAGCGCGAGTCGACCTCGGGCAGATACGGACCGAGCTTGATCTCGGCGGCGAAGCGCTGCTTACTGCCAGGTCGCGCCTTGGCGAAGCGGCGGCGGCCCTCGCTGCGCGGTGGCACCGTGCTCTGCCGCGCGATCGCGGCCTCCGAGGGCGGCGTGCGCTTGCTGTCGCGCTTGCCCTGCGACCAGCGATCGACCGGTGCGGGCTCGGGCACCGGCGCCGCGGCCTGGCTCGCCGTGACGGGCTCGGGCACGTCGCTCTGGGGTGCGCTCGCAGGGTCTTCGACCGGTGCCTGTGCGGGCGACTCGGCCGGCGTCTCGGCGTCGGCGTCGACGACGACCTCGGGCGCGACCGGCACGGGCTCGCCCTCGGGGGCGGCGGCGAGCCGCGCGGCCAGCAGCACCGCGGTCGCGCTCACGCCCGCCTCCGCCGCGAGCGTCGCAGCACCGGCAGCAGGCCCAGCAGCCACCACGCCGCGCGATCGAAGCCGGGCTCGGCGGTGCACTTGCAGAAGCCGCCCGAGCCGCAGATGTCACCTTGCAGCTCGCACTGCTCCCACAGATCGAGCGTCTCGCGCGGCGTCGCGACCAACACGTCCGACGCGGCGATGGGGTTGCCTGCGAGATCGTAGGCGACCACGAGGAACTGGAACGGCTTCTCGTTCTCGAGCCCGGAGATCCGGGCCTCGCGCGAGGTGCCGCTGATGTGTCCGGTGCAGACGTAGTCCCAGTCGAGCGACTCGATGCCCGACGAGGGCAGCGGGGTCGAGCCGGTGTCGCTGCCGCCGGTGCTGCTGCTGCCGCCACCGCTGCTGCTGCCGCCACCGCTGCTGCTCGAGCCGGTCGCGAACAACCCGTCGCTGGGATCGACCTGCAGCGCCTCGACCTCGGGGTCCCACGCGACGCCCGCGGTGGTGCTCGAGCCGGCGTCGGTGGTCGTGGCGTCGCTGCTGGTCGTGCCGTCGCCGGTGCCACCGCCGGTGCCGCTGTCGACCGGCGTGTCCTCGCCGAACACGCCGTCGGGGCACAGGTTCTGCTTGGTGAAGTACAGCGTGCCGTTGACCTTGCCGGTCAGGCCGGGATTGCTCAGGCCCTTGCCCGGCAGCGGACGGCCGTCCTCGTCGGCACACAGCACGCGGAAGCCGGCGATGTCGCCGGTCGCGAGCTGGTCCCACGTGATGAGCACCGCGCCGTCACCCTCTTGGGTGCTGAAGTTGCTCGGCAGCGTCTGCGGCGGATCGAAGTCGTAGTGGATCGCCTGGGCCATGCCCATCGACGAGTTCTTGTTCTGCGTGCCCTGGATCTGGAACTCGTCGGCCTGACACTCGGGCTGCATGCCGTTCTCGATGCAGACCCACACGCCGGCGTCGCCCTGGCCGCTCTCGCAGCTGCCGTAGGGCACGGCCTCGCCGAGATCCTGCGAGCCCTGGGGGTCGATGCCGCCCGCGAGCCAGATCGGATCGAAGTTGAAGTTGATGGCCTTGGTGTAGGCGTTGGGCGAGTCGCTCAGGATGCGCACGCAGGGCTTGGCCTGCGGGTTGACCGTGCCGGCCGCGACGTCGCAGCGGCTGCCGACGAAGGTCTGGATGCGCACGGTGTTGTCGTACGCCGTCATCGCGCGGCGCAGCAGCACCTTGGTCGAGATCGCGTGGCCACACTCGCAGCGCGCACGGTTGACGAAGCGCGTGAGGTCGGTCGACGAGAACAGTCGCGCGCGATCGCCCTGCGCGTCGGTCACGTAGTACCAGATGTCGATGTTCGAGCCGCTGGGCGGCTCGGCGGCCGCGGCCGTGCGCGCGCCCGCGAGCGCGGCGAGCAGCCCGCCCAGCCACACGGCGCGGCCACGCGAGGCTCGCGGACGAAGGGGGCTGGGGACGACGCAGGCCATGGTCGGACGCCCGGCGCTCGATAGCCGGGCGCCGCGGAAGCTGCAACCATGATGCCACGCGCGGACGCGCTGCAAAGGGAGAGGCTCGTCGCAGACGCCCGAGCGAACGGGGGCGATCGTTTGACAACATGTCAGCGGTCGCGAGGGCGGTGTGCCGCCGCGGCACGGCCCCGGTCGAACGGCCGGCGCTCAGGCGCTGGCGGCGGGCTCGCCCGCGGCCCAGACCGCGACGATCGCCTCGGCCAGCGCGTCGGGGACCTCCTCCTGCAGGAAGTGCCCGGCCTGGGTCTGCGTGACCCGTGCGTGCGGCAGCGCCTCGACGTGACGTCGCAGCGCGCGGCCCAGGATCGGATCGCGCAGGCCCCAGACCAGCGCGGCCGGTCCGCTGTAGCCGCGAACCCAGCGCTCGCCACGACGCAGCGCGTCGACGCTGGGGTGCGCGAGCGAGTCGGGCACCATGCGCGCGAGCGCGAGCGGACCGTTGCGCTCCCGCAGCCGCCGCAGCGGCCACGTGTACGCCCGCGCGATGCTGCCGCGGATCGATCGCTTGTCGCCCTGCACCGACCACAGCGTGCGCTGCGGAAAGCCCAGGCCCACGAACGCGAGCTCGGACAGCCCACGCACGCGCGCGAAGCGATGAAACCATGTCCCGCGCGGCCGCTCGGGCACGAACACCGAGGTGTTCGCGAGCACGAGGCCGCGCACGCGATCCGGCAGCCGCGCGCCGACGCAGGCGCACAGCGGGCCGCCCCAGTCCTGGCCCACCAGCACCACGCGCCGCAGATCGAGCGCCTCGATCAACTCGGCCAGCGCATCGGCGTGACCGTCGACGGTGTGGTCCTCGATCCGCGGCAGCCGCGACGACAGCCCGAAGCCGAGCAGATCCGGCGCGACGCAGCGGTACTCCGGCAGCGCAGCGATGACCTTGCGCCACAGGAACGACCACGTGGGGTTGCCGTGCACGAGCACGACCGCGTCGCGCGTGCGCGGGCCGGCGTCGACGAAGTGCAGCTCGCGGCCGGCGTGGCGGCCACGCACCAGCTCGTAGGCGCCGCGCGGCTGCGGCATGAGCTCGGCGAGCTTCGACGGCAGCGGTGGCGCGGGGTGCAGCGGCATGGCGAACAGCGGGGGCAGGGCACCGGGACCGCGCGCGGTCCCGGTGCGCACGGCGGGATCAGACCCTCTCGAAGAAGGTCTTGCCCGACTTGGCCATGTCGCGCAGCAGCTGCGGCGGCTCGAAGCGCGCGCCGCAGACCTTGGCGAGCGCGTCGCAGTCGGCGACGAACTGCACCAGCCCGCGACGATCGATGTAGCTCAGCGGACCGCCGGTGTTGGGCGCGAAGCCGACACCGAAGATCGCGCCGACCTCGGCGTCGCGCGGGTTCTTGACGATGCCCTCGGCCACGCAGCGCGCGGCCTCGAGCGCCTGCAGCGTCAGCAGGCGCCGCGCGATGACCTCGACGCCGGTGTTCTCCGGCGCGGGCTTGCCCACCGCGAGCTGGGCCAGGCCCGGCCACAGCGTGCGGCCGTCGCCGCCGTAGTCGTAGAAGCCCTTGCCCGCGGCCTTGCCCGCGCGACCGTGCTTCTCGACCATGGCTTCGACCAGCGCGAACGCCGGCAGCTCGTTGGTCTTGCCGTAGGCGCGGCTCTGCTTGAAGCCCTTGACGCCCAGCGTCAGCGTGACCTCGTCGAACACCTGCAGCGGCGGCACGACCATGCCGGCCTTGCGCGAGGCCCACTCGATCAGCACCGGGTCGTGGCCCTCCGCGACCAGCTGCGCGCCCTCGAGGATGTAGGCCGAGAACACGCGCGTGGTGTAGAACGCGTAGCCGTCGCCGACGACGATCGGCAGCTTCTTGATCGCGCGGGTGTAGGCCAGCGAGCGCGCCAGGGTCTCGCTCGAGGTGGTCTCGGTGGTGATGACCTCCACCAGCTGCATCTTCTCGACCGGCGAGAAGAAGTGCAGGCCGATGAAGTTCTGCGGTGCGGTCGAGACCTTCGCGAGATCGCCGATCGGGATCGCCGAGGTGTTGCTGGCCCACACGCCGCCCTTGGCCAGCTTGGGCTCGGCCTCCTTGGTCACCGCGTGCTTGAGCTCGAGGTTCTCGAACACCGCCTCGATGATGAGATCGCAGCCGGCGAGATCATCGGCCGACAACGTGTAGCTGATGCGATCGAGGATGGCCTGCTGCCCGGCCGCGCCCAGGTGCTTGAGCTCCGCGGCCTGGGCCTGGCAGTGCGCGCGCGCCTTGCCCAGCTGCTCTTCCTTCACGTCCTTGAGCACGACGGTGTAGCCGGCCTGCGCCGACACGAACGCCAGGCCCGCGCCCATCATGCCGGCGCCGAGGATGCCGACCTTGCGGATGTTGGCGTCCTCGACCTTGGGCAGGCCCTCGTGCTTCTCGGCCGCGGTGCGGTGGAACCACAGCGTGCGGATCATGTCCTTGGCCTGATCCGAGATCGCCAGCTGCGTGAAGTAGCGGCTCTCGATCTCGATCGCGCGGTCGAACACCAGCGGCAGGCCTTCCTGCACGCTCGAGATCGCCAGCTCGGGGCCGGGGAACACGCCGGCGGTCTTCTTGCGCAGCATCGCCGAGGCCGCCATGAAGATCTGCCGCGCCTCGGGCGAGCCCGGCTGCGGGCCCGGAATCGGCGCGTTGCGATCCCACGGCTGCTTGAACGACTTGTTGGCGTGGATCCACGCCACCGCCTTCTGCTGCAGCTCCGCCGGCGTGGCCGCGAGCTCGTCGACCATGCCGATCTTCACGGCCTTGGGCGCGCGCACGATCTTGCCCTGGGCGATGTGCTCGAGCGCGGCCTGGATGCCGATGAGCCGCGGCAGCCGCTGGGTGCCGCCGGCGCCGGGGATGACGCCGAGGTTGACCTCGGGCAGGCCGACCTGGACCTTGGCGTCGTCGAGCGCGATGCGACGGTGGCACGCGAGCGCGAGCTCGTAGCCGCCGCCCAGTGCACTGCCGGTGAGCGCCGCGACCACCGGCACGCCGAGGGTCTCGATCGCGCGGTACAGGCCGTTGAGCTCGCGCAGCCGCGTCGCCATCGTCGCGGCGCTGCGCTCCTTGTACAGCCGGTCGATGTCGGCGCCGACGCAGAAGTCCTTGTGGCCGCTGGCGATCACCAGGCCGCGCAGGCCGGTGCGCGCCTTCACCCACGCCATCGCCTCCTGCATGGTCGCGCCGAAGTCGTCGTTGATCTTGTTGACCTTGCCCTCCATCGCGAGCGTGATCGTCGCCACGCCGGTGGCGTCGTCGAACGCGAGGGTGGCCATGCCGTTGCGGGTCTTCTCGGTGGTCATGGTCTGTGATTCCTTCCCGTGGTTCACACGCGCTCGATGATGGTGGCGATGCCCATGCCGCCGCCGATGCACAGCGTGACCAGGCCGGTGGCGAGATTCCTCTGCTCGAGCGTGTCGAGCACGGTGCCCAGCAGCATCGCGCCGGTCGCACCCAGGGGATGGCCGAGCGCGATGGCTCCGCCGTGGACGTTGACCTTGTCGTGCGGCACGCCGAGCTCGCGCATGAACGCCAGCGGCACCGCGGCGAAGGCCTCGTTGACCTCGAACAGGTCGATGTCCTTCACCTCCATCTTGGCCTTCTTCAGCGCGCGGCGGCTGGCCGGCATCGGGCCCGCGAGCATGAGGATCGGGTCGGTGCCGCACAGCGCGACGGCGCGGATCTTCGCGCGCGGGCGCAGGCCCATCGACGTGCCCTTCTCCTTGCTCGCGACCAGCACCGCGGCGGCGCCGTCGACGATGCCGGAGCTGTTGCCGGCGTGGTGGATGTGATCGATGCGCTCGACCTGCGGGTAGCGGTCCTTGGTCAGCGCGTCGAGCCCGAACTGGCGCCCCATCATGAGGAACGACGCCTGCAGCTCGCCCAGCTTCTCGACCGTGGTGTCGGGCCGCGGGTACTCGTCCTTGTCGAGGATGGTCAGGCCGTTCTGATCCTTGACCGGCACCACCGAGCGCGTGAACTTGCCGCTCTCGAGCGCGGCGCCGGCACGCTGCTGGCTGAGCACCGCGAACTCGTCCGCGTCCTTGCGCGTGATGCCGCGCAGGGTCGCGAGCAGATCTGCGCTGACGCCCTGCGGCACGGAGCCGACGTGCCACTGCGTGGTCGGATCCCAGATCGCGCCGCCGTCGCTGCCCATCTTCACGCGCGACATGCTCTCGACGCCGCCGGCGACGACCATGTCGTGGTAGCCCGACGCGACCATGGCCGCGGCGGTGTTGACCGCCTGCAGGCCCGAGCCGCAGAAGCGGTTCTCGGTCACACCCGCGGCGTCGACGTCGTAGCCGGCCTCGAGCGCGGCGAAGCGGGCGATGCACGCGCCCTGGTCACCGGTCTGGGTCACGCAACCGATGACGACGTCCTCGACCTGGCTGGTGTCGAGACCGTTGCGATCGCGCAGCGCGGCGAGCGACTGCGCCAAGAGATCGATCGGCCGCACCGTGTACAGCGAGCCGGTCTCCTTGCCGCGCCCTCGCGGGGTGCGGACCGCATCGAACAGGTATGCTTCGGGCATCGGGACTCCTTGCGCGGGGAAACTAAGCATGCTTAGTATCTCGCCGCAACCGCGATCGACGGCGATCGCGGGGGGTGCCCGATGTCAGACGACGCACGTCACGGCCACGGCCCACGCCGCGGCGGCCGCACGGCCGCTGCAGCGGCGATCGACGCGACCGACCCTGCCACGACGCAGCCGCGGACCGCACTGGCGCAGCGTCGACTGCAGGCCGAGGCCTACCTCGATCTGACCCGCATCCATCGCGTGATCGAGCGGCGCACCGCGGAGCTGCTGGCCGAGCAGGGCCTGCGCGACGTGACCCCCGCGCAGGCCGGCGCGCTGATGGTGCTGTTCCAGGCCCGTGCGCCGCTGCGGGCGCGCACGCTCGCGGGCGAGCTGGGCCTGTCGGAGGTCACCGTGGGTCGCTTCGTGCACGCACTGCACGACGCGGGTTGGGTGCGGCGCGAACCCGACCCCGCGGACTCGCGCGCGATGCTGCTGGCGCCCACGCCCAAGGCCTACCGCGCGCTGCCGCGCTTCATCGCGGTGAGCAACGCGCTGCTCGACGAGGCCTTCGCCGGTTTCTCGGCGCACGAAGTCTCGCGCGTGGCCCAGACCACCGAGCGATTGCGGCGCAACATCCTGGGCGAGGCACGCGAGCCGTCGCGGTGATCGGCGCCCGGCGGCGCCGGTCTAGCGCGGCACCATGACCGAAGCGATCGCTGCCGAGCCCGACGTCGTCGTGCCGCTGCTGGGCACCTTGGTGCCGCCCGCGGGTCCCGAGCTGCTGCTCGTGCGCGTCGACGCGGGCGAGTTCACCATGGGCTCGGACGCGGCGCCCGACGAACAGCCGGTGCATCGCCACGCGATGCCGCGGGGCTTCTGGATCGCGCGCGATCCCATCACGTGGGCGCAGTACCTCGCGTTCTGCGAGGCGACCTCGCGCCGGCCACCACCGCGGCCGCGCTGGGGCACACCCGCGGATCATCCGGTCGTCGGGGTCACGCACGCCGACGCGCGCGCGTACGCGGCGTGGATCGGCGCCCGTCTGCCGCGCGAGCCGGAGTGGGAGAAGGCCGCGCGCGGCGACGACGGCCGCGCGTATCCCTGGGGCGACGCGGCGCCCCACGACGATCGCGCCAACGATCGCGGCGTGACGTGGACGCATCCGATCTTCGGCACCGAGGCGCGCAACGGCACCTGCGCCATCGACACGCCCACCGCCGACGTCGCGCCGTGCGGCGCGCGTCACCTCGCGACGGTGATCAACGAGTGGACCGACGAGTCCTACGAGGCCGATCGCCACCAGCGACACGCCCGCGGCGACTTCAGCCCGCCGCGCGAGGATGCCAGCGCGCCGCGGGTGGTCCGCGGCACCAGCTACGAGGGCCCGGCCGCGTTCGCCCGCGCGGCGTGCCGACTGCAGTGGGACGCGGACGCGAGCGGATCCCACCTGGGCTTCCGCGTCGTGGTCGACGATGGCGACGTCCGCGTCGCCGACGTCCATCGCGGTGCGCCGTGCGAGCGCGTGGTGTTGCCGCTGCACTCGCTGTGGCGCGCGCAGCAGGCCGTGGCCGCGGGGGACGGCGAGACCGCGCTCGCGGCTGCCCACGCCGCGCTCGCGCGTCAGCCCGAGCTCGTGCTCGCACACCAGCTCGTCGCGCAGGCCCACGCGGCGCTGGGCCAGCGCGCCGAGGCGGTCGCCGCGTGGCTGGCGTACCTCGCCCGCTGCCCCGACAACGGCTCGGCCCACGCCGTCGCCGCGACGTCGCTGCACGTGCTGGGGCGACCGTCGCTGGCCGCCGACGCGCTGGCGGTCACGCTCGCGCAGGAGCCCGGTCACGGCAAGGCGGCGTTCAATCGGCTCGTCGCGCTGTGGACCGCGGGGCGCAACCACGAGGCCGCCGCGACCGCCAGCGCGATGCTCGAGCGCGGCGACAACCCGGTCGTGAAATTGCTGCGCGCGCTGTCCCGCTTCGAGCTCGAGGGCGGCGCCGCGGCGGCGCTCGACGATCTCGGACCCTACGTCGCCGCGAACCCAGACGACAGCGCGGCGCGCAACATCCTGGGCGACGTGCTCGCGGCGCTCGGGCGCGAGCACGAGGCCTGTGCGGCGTGGACCGAGGCCATCGCGCTGGTCGACGGCGTGCTCGCCGAGGCGCCCGACGACGCGACGCTGCACGCTCGCCGCGCCTACGCGCTGCTGGCCCTGGGCCGCGAGCGCGAGGCGCTGGTCCACGCCGAGCGTGCGACCGCGTCGGACGGAGCCGACGCGCTGGCCTGGCGCGGCCTCGGACGCGCGAGGCTGTCGCTGGGTGATCGCAGCGGCGCGCTCGCGGCCCTCGACCGAGCGCAGGCGATGGAGCCGGAGCGCATCGACGTCGCGTTCGATCGCGCGCGCGCACTGGCGGCGTGCGATCGCGCGGCCGCGGCCCGCATGACGCTGCAGCGGGTCTGCGCCGCATCGGCGCGGCTGCAGCGGCTCGCGGCCGCCGACGCGTGGCTGCGGCCGCTGCTGTGACCAGCACCGGGGTACGGCTGGCCGCGCAGTTGCGGTAGAAGTGGGGCCGATGTCTCGCCCCACAGCCGCCGTCGTCGCCTCGCTCGCCCTCGCGCTCTCGCTCGGCTGCTCGCCGCGCAAGCCGGTCGCACCGACGGGCGGCGGCGGTGGCGGGGACACCACCGGCGTGGGCGGTGGCGGTGGTGGTGGTGGTGGCGGCGACGTGACCCCGCTGGCGCCGGTCAGCCGCATCGCCGAGCTGCTGCCGCCGCGGACGATGCTGATGATGGAGGTCGCGTCGCCCAACCGCATCGCGGAGATCATCGGACGCGACGCGCTGGTCAAGCAGTTTCCCACGCACTACGCCAAGCTCGCGGGCGAGCTGGTCGAGAACCTCGGCAGCGATCTGCTCGACCCGGCGCGGATCAAGGACATCGGCGTGGATGTCGACGGTCGCATGGGCATGGCCGTGGTCTCGCTCGAGCCGCTGACGATGGCGTTCTTCGTGCGCCTGAGCGATCCGGCCCGCTTCCGCCAGTTCACCTTCGATGCGATCCGACGCAACAAGGGCGATGTCGTGGCGGTGCCGATGGCCGGCGCCGAGGTGCTGCGGGTCAAGGACGAGCGCAGCGCCATCGTGCTGCGCGGACCGTTCGCGGCGCTGGTGGTGCAGGACCGCGACGCCAAGGGGGACATCGCGCTCGACGTCGCCGGCGCCGATCCGCACGCGTCGCTCGCCAACGATCGCGAGTTCCGCAAGGCCACCGGCGCGCTGGGCTCGCCCGACTGGCTGACGTACCTCGACGCGGCCGCGATCTGGGCGCAGGTCGGCGACGAGCGCGAGACCCCGGCCGAGACCGGCAACTGGGCCCGCGACGAGCTGGCCGCCGCGAAGCAGCGCGGCGAGTCGCCGCAGCGCCTCGCCGAGCTCGAGGCCCAGGCCAAGCAGGTCGATCTGGACAACGCGCGCTGGGCCCGCCGCCGCGCCGCCGAGAGGACCCTGCGCGAGCGCATGTTCACCGGCGTGGGCAAGGCCGCGTGGTCGGTCTCGGCCAAGCCCACGGGCCTGGTCGCCGAGGGCCGCATCGAGTACGCCGACGAGGCGCTGTTCGCCCTGTTGTTCCGCAACCGCGCCGGCGAGTCGAGCCTGCCCAAGGCGCTGTCGGGGCGGCCGATGTGGCTGATGAACGGCACCGTCGACGTCGCGCAGGCGCTCGACTTCGCCGACCTGTGGCTGCAAAGCGAGGGTGCCAGCATGGCCGAGGTCTCGGCCGAGCTGGTCAAGGCTGGCGGCATCGATCTCGCGGCGGAGCTGCGGCCGCTGCTGTCGGGCAGCTACAGCTTCGCGGTCACGCTCGACGGCAAGTTCGACACGCGGCCCGGCCACGAGGCGGACGCGATCGGCCTCGCGGTCGACGTCGAGCTCGCCGACGCGAGCAAGGCCGACGCGCTGCTCGAGCGCGTCGGCAAGATGATCACGGCCGAGAACGGCAAGCACAAGGGCAGCAAGCCCGAGCTGACCATGCGCAAGGGCAAGGACGGCTGGCTGCTGTCGGTGCCCAAGCTGCGGCCGCTGCACGTCGGGGTGTTCGGGCACCACCTGGTGATCGCGACCGATGCCGGCCTGGGCAAGCGGCTGCAGTCGGGTGCGGCCGGCGACGCCAAGGGCAAGGGCTCGGCGTCGGCGCTGGCGGCCGCGTCGATCGTCGGCTCCGCCTTCGGCGGCCTGCTCGACTTCGAGTTGGTGGGTCTGACCATGCTCGGGCGCCCGTTCAGCTCGGGTCCGGTCGAGATCGAGAGCCCCGAGGACGCCAAGGTGCCCAAGTCCAAGGCCTACAAGGCGCGCGCCGCCGAGGTCGAGAAGGCGCGCAAGCGCGTCGACGCGGTGCAGGCCGAACGGTTCCAGCGGGAGATGGACGCGATCGGCAAGGTGGTGTCGCCGTGGGGCAGCCTCGCCGGCTCGGTGGTCGAGGAGGGCGACAGCATGGTCGTGCGCGGCGGACTGTTCGTGCGCGGTCGCAACGGCGTCGCCGGGGCGCTGCTCGAGTCGCTCGAGGCGCTGCAGGTCGCGACCGACGACAACCGCAACGACGACCGCATGGCGCCTGCGTTCGACGAGCTCAACGCCGCCGAGCAGCGCGCGCGGGAGCAACGCCAGCGCGACGTCGAGGCGTGGCGCAAGAAGCACGGTGGCGGCTCGGGCTCGGGTGCGGTCGTGCCGGTGCCGCCGCAGTGAGCGACCGTCCGCGGCCGCGGACCGGCTCCCGTCGCATAGCGCCCCGTCCACGGACCGAGGCCCATCGTGCGTCGCGCCCGGCATCGGCGTAGCATCGGGTCATGAGCGAGCCGGTGTGGTTCCATCCGCCGTTGCCGTGGCGCGTCACGCTGGTGGCGCTGGTGCTGGTCGCTGTCGCGTGGTTGCCGGTGTCCGTCGGCGACGACGTCTCGCTGGTGCAGGTGCTGCTCGCGGCCTGGCACGAGGACTGGTTGCAGGGGCTGCTGACCACGCTGGTGATCGGCGCGCCGCACCTGTTCGGACTCGCGGTGCTCTACGGCAGTCGTCGGCCGGGTGCGTGGGCTGCCGCGGCGGTGCGGGCGTGGAGCTCGTGGCTGCTGTTCGAGGCGGTGCTGCTGGCGCTGGTCGTCGCGCGCAGCACCGGCGGCGGCGATGCCCCGCGCGCGCCGTGGGTGCTGGTCGGGTTCGTCGCGGTGCTGGCGACGCTGTACATCCGGCGCATCGCGAGCCCGCACGTGCCGCCGCATCGCCGCGACCTGGGCTTCTTCGCGCGCGCCGGCGCGCTGGCGATCTTCGGCGTCTTCGCGTGGGGCGAGCTGCAGCTGCACGGCGGCGGCGGTGCGGGCCCGTGGTTCCACGCGACCACCGCGGCCGCGTTCGCGCTGGCGGCGGTCGTGCCGCGCGATCGCTGAAGCGCCGCGCGCGTCAGCGTGGCGCCGCCGCGGCGCTGCCGGGTGACTCGGCGCGGCACGGCGCGACCGGGCTGCGCCAGCCGTCGCCGTCGTAGCTGCGCACGCCGAAGTGCCAGTCGTCGACGTGCAGCGGCAGCGTCACGCGCGTGCCGGTGCCGACGTCCTGCACGTGTTGCCACGAAGCGGCGGTGGTCTCGCGCCACACGACCTCGTAGCCGGCGACGTCGGCCTCGGGCGCCGCGGTCCACGTCAGCGTGGTGTCGTGGCCCAGGCCGCGCAGCTCGATGCGCGGCAGCCCCGGCTCGCTCGGCGCGTTGGCGAGGTGCAGCAGCGCCGCCGCGGCGGTGCGCGTGACGTCGGCGAGGTAGTGCGGATCGACGTGGGCCGCGACGTCGCCGAACTCGCGCTCGCCCTCGCGACGCACGTCCTGGTGCTGCCGATCGTAGTCCTCGCCGGGCTCGGTGAAGCGGATCGCCGCGAAGCCCTGCTCGGCGAAGGCGGTGTGGTCGCCGCCGCGGCCGAAGCGGTCGGGGCGGAACACCAGCCGCGGCTGCACCGCGAGCGCGTGCCAGCGCGCGAGCGTGGCGACGTGGCGCGCGAGCTGCCGCGAGCGGGCGTCGTGCTCGCCTCCGTGCGCGCGGATGGCCGCGAGCTCGGCCGCGTCCGCGCCCAGCGGCAGGCCCTCGGAGAACACGCGCACGAGCTCGCGCTGCGGCGGGCCGCCGGGCACCGTGGGGTCGCCGACGATGTCGAAGCTGAGCACGCCGCGGATGTCGAGCCCACGCTCGCGGGCGGCGCGGGCATGGGCGCGCGCGCCGACCAGTCCCTGCTCCTCGCCGGCGGTCGCGAGGAACACCAGCGTCGCGTCGGTGTGGCGCGGCGCGAGCACGCGCGCGAGCTCGAGCAGCAGCGCCACACCCGAGCCGTCGTCGTTGGCACCGGGCGCATCGGCGTCGCGATCCATCGGGTCGCTCGCGCGCGAGTCGTAGTGCGCGACCACGTACCACAGCGCCTGCGGCGTGCGCGTGCCCGGCAGCGTCGCGACGACGTTGACGACGTCGACCGCGCGATCGATGCGCTTGCCGTCGGCCGCGATCGCGTGGGGGTCGAGCGCGACCTGCAGCGTGGGCGCGCCCGGTCGCGGCGTCGCGGCGGCCTGCAGCTGGCCTTCGATCCAACGCCGCGCGGCCCCGATGCCGCGCACCGCCGAGGCTTGATCCGAGAGCGTGTGGCGGGTGCCGAAGCCCGCGAGCCGATCGACGGTGGCACGCAGCTGCGCGGGGTCGATCATGTCGAGCACGCGCGCGACGCCCTCGGGCGCGACCGTGGCAGGCACGTCGGTCGCGGCCGCGGGCGCGGCCAGCGTCGGCGCGACCGTGATGCTGGGCGCCGGCGGGGCGGTCTGCGGCAGATCCAGCGCGTGGCGACAGCCCAGCGTCAGCGAGATCGCGAGCAGTGCAAGGTTCGCGCGCGCGTGCACGCGTCACGGTACGCCGAGCCGCGCGCCGGCAGCAAGCCACGCGCGGTCTTGCTCGGGCGTGCGGCGAGGATCGGCAGCGAAGTCGGGGGCGACGAGGGCGGTGTCATTTTTGTCGCGAATCAGGTTTCCAGGGGACTAGTCTGACGCCGGGTTCATGCACGACGGTTCGCCAGTGCGGGCGTTCGTGGCGGGCGCGACCGGCTACACCGGCCGCGCGACCGTGACCGCGCTGCGCGAGCGCGGCATCGAGACCATCGCGCACGTGCGGCCCGACTCGCCGCGACTGGCCGAGCTGCGCGCGGACTTCGAGGCCCAGGGCGCCAGCGTCGATACCACCGCGTGGGAGCCCGAGGCGCTCGCGGCGAGTCTGCGGCGAGCGCAGCCGACGCTGGTGTTCGCGCTGCTGGGCACCACGCGCAAGCGCGCGCGTGCCGAGGGCATGGCCGCGACGCAGGCGTACGCGCGCGTCGACTACGGCCTGACGCGCTGGCTCATCGACGCAGCGGCCGCGTGCGGCTCGCGGCCACGCTTTGTCTACCTGTCGGCGATCGGGGTCGAGCCCGACGCAGCCAATCCCTACTTCGCCGCGCGCGCCCGCGCCGAGGCGGCGCTGCGCGACAGCGGTCTGCCGTGGACCATCGTGCGGCCCGCGCTGATCAGCGGCGGTGATCGAGCCGAGCGGCGCAGCGGTGAGCGTGCGGCTGCGGTGGTCGGCGACGCCGTGCTCGGGGTCGTGGGCCTGCTCGGCGGCGCGCGGGTCCGCGATCGCTACCGCTCCATGGACGCGGCTGCGTTGGCGCGGGGCCTGGTCCGCGTCGCGCTCGATCCCGCGTTCGTCGATCGCGTGGTGCTGCCGGAGGCGCTGCGGTGAGCCGGCCGCGCTACGGCTGGGGCCGACTCGTGCGCGAGGCGCTGCGCCTGGGCGACTTCGCGGCGCTGGCGATCGCGGCCGCGGCGTTGCTGGCGTGGACGCTGGCCCGACCGCTGCCGGGGCGCGGGCTCGCGGTGCTCGCGGGCGCGCTGCTGTGGATCCCCGCCGAGTACCTGCACCACCGCTTCGTGCTGCACCTGCCGCGGCTGCCGTGGGCGTGGGCGTGGCGGCTGCAGAAGCGCGCCCACGCCAAGCACCACCGCGTGCCCGACGACGCGCGCTACCTCTTCATCCCGTGGTGGCTGTCGCCGTTTCTGATCGCCGCCGGCGGTGCCATCGTCGCGGGCGTGCTGGGCTGGTCGCTGTGGCTGCCGGCGGCGTGCGGCCACGCGCTGGCGCTGGTGCACTACGAGCTGACCCACTTCAGCGCGCACGTGCCGTATCAGCCGCGCACGCCGTGGGGCCGCGCGATGAAGCGACACCACGTGCTGCACCACTACAAGAACGAGCGCTACTGGTTCGGCGTGACCACGCCGCTGTGCGACCTGCTGGCGCGCACCTGGCCCGCGCCCGACGCGGTGCCGCGCTCGCGCACCGCCCGTGATCTCGCGGGGCCGGGCGAGGGCGGCGATCAGTCGGGCTGATCGACCGAGCGCACCAGCACGTCGTGGATCTGCACGTGCGGCGGCGCCAGCAGCAGCTGCCGCACCAGCGCCGCGACGTCGTCGGGCTCGAGCACGGTGAAGCGGCCGTAGGTGCGCGCGCCGGCGTCGGGATCGCGCTCGAACACCTCGGCGAATTCGGTGCGCACGTAGCCGGGGCTGACCGCGCCGACGCGGATGCGACTGCCGGCCTCGCGCAGCTCCTGGCGCAGCGACTCGAGCAACGCGCGCACGGCGAACTTGGTCGCGCCGTACATGCCGCTGCCGCGGGGGATGCGGTGCGCGGCCATCGACGAGACGTGCACGACGTGGCCGTCGTCGCCGCGGCGGCGCATGTCCGCGATGGCCTCACGGGTGCAGATCGCGAGCGCGAGGACGTTGAGCTCGAGCATCTCGCGGAAGTCCTCGCTGGCGCCGCTGCACAGCGGTGCGTTGCGGCCCAGGCCGGCGTTGTTGACCAGGATGTCGACGCCGCCGCAGCGCTCGCGCACGGTCGCGAACGCCCGCGCGATCGCGGCCTCGTCGCGCAGGTCGCAGACCAACGCCAGCGGCGCGGCGGCACCGGCGGCACGCAGCTGCTCGCACAGCGCGGCCAGCCGGGCCTCGCGGCGCGCGAGCACGACCACGCGGGCCTGCTCGCGCGCGAGCATGCGTGCGATGGCCTCGCCGATGCCGCTGCTGGCACCGGTCACGAGCGCGACCTTGTCGCGCAGCGAAGGGCTCGAGGACGGATCCGACGCGGTCATGGCGGTGGCGCGGGCGCGCGCGGCGTGGCCCGCAGCGCCGCGAGCATCGCACGGCTGGCGCTGCGCAGCGCCGCGATCGCGGCCGTGTCGACCTCGCCGAAGCGTGCGGCCTCGTAGCGGCGCGCGAACTCCACCAGCGCG
>JAIBBS010000112.1 GCA_019694555.1 Nannocystaceae bacterium | reverse complement strand
GTCGGTCACGGCTTTGCCGTCTCGAGCTCCGACGCTGCCTCGTCCACCGTTCGACGGGTGATGCGCGCGTTCTCGATGTTCGTGTTCCCGAAGGCGAAGCTGCGACGCTGCTCCTCCTTCTGCTCCTCGGTCATCGTGACGCCTCGCGCGCGCTCGATCAGTTCTTGGAGTGCGATGGGCGACATCGTCTTGGTGTACCGCCGAGGCTCGGGTCCGTCAACAACGCTGCCGCGGCGACGGCCGGTGGCGCTCGTTGCTGACACGTGGCAGCGATCCCGAAGCACGCATTCGGCAGGCCCGCGTCCCCGGCCGCCGATCACAACCCCGTCAGCGACGCGATCGTCTCCATCACCGCGCAGTTCGCCTCCGCCACGCGGTCGTCGATCTCCGCCCAGCGCGCCCCGGCCTCGAAGCCGCGTGCCGGGTCGTCGCACTGCACCAGGCCCATGTCGATCTGGTGGCTCGGATCGGCCGCGAGATAGCGATCGCTCCACGCGTGCCACGACGCGCCCAGCACGAATGGGTGCGCGGCGAACTGCGCCAGCTGGTTGCGATAGTAGGCGCCGCGCTGGATCTGATCGTCGGTGTCGTCGTCGGGCACGAACGCCGCCGCGCCGCCGCGGTTGGACCAGCCGTCGATGCGCGCGCGCACGCTGAACTCGCTGATCACCACCGGCAGGCCCGAGCGTTCGTGGAGCTTGCGCAGGCCGTCGCCCAGCCACGGCTCGGGGAAGCTCGACGCGCCGTCGTAGACGTTGACCGCGACCACGTCGAAGCCGAGCTCGCCCTCGCGCGCGAACAGATCGTAGGGGCAATAGGTGACGTCGCCGTCGGTCGGCACCTCGACCGTCGGCGCGTCGGCCCACACCTCGGAGCCCGCGGCGCTCGCCGGCGTATAGAAGCGATGGCTCGAGGGATCGCCCACGGCCAGGCGCGGCGTCGCGATCAGGTGATCGGGATCGGTCGCGCGCACGGTGCCGGTGACGACCTCGACCCAGCGTCGCAGCAGCCCGTCGTGGACGAAGCGCTGCAGATCCTCGCGGCACGCGAGGTTGCAGTCGCGCACGTACGGGATCGGTCGCAGCGTCACCACGTCGTCCCACTGCGCCAGCGGCAGCGCCCACGCCGATGCCAGCGCCGCGACGTCGCCGTGGCGCTCGCGCAGCATCGCCAGCAGCGCATGCGGAGCACAGGCCGGCGCGTCGATGCTCGAGCGCGCGGGGCACTGCGACCAGATCCACCGCCGCAGGTCGCGGACCCCGGTGGTGCCGTGGCCCGCGCGATCGAAGAGCCCGATCTCGTTGCCGAGGAACCACATCTGCAGCCGCTCGTTGCCCACGCGCGGCGCGACGTCCTGCGCGACCATCTCGGCGATGTCGGCCGCGAACGCGGGATTGTAGGGATCGCCGATGCGAGCCTCGGCGAAGCCGCCGCGCAGCACCACGCCGTCCGCGTCGCGCAGCGCCCGATCGTCGCCGCGCGCGTCGACCGTGAGCACCTGCGCGAACGGTGCCGCGGCGCCGCCGTCGTCGAGCGAACGGATCATCCACGAGTCGCCGCCGTCGTCGTCGAAGTCGTTGGTGTCGGAGAAGGCTCCGACCGAATTGAAGCAGTACGGCGCGTCGTTGTGCTCGCCGCCGCTGCGGCCGCTCGAGAGCCGCGCCCACTCGACGTGCGCCGCGGTGCTCGGATCGGTGCGACGGATCCAATCGAGGATGCCGTCGCAGGTCTTGTCGCGCATCACCGTGTTCACGCCCAGCCAGAACACGCGCTCACCGGCCGGCGACACCAGCCACGTGCGTGCGCTGTCGGGCGGCGACTCGAGGTGCCACAGCGCCACTGGCCCGGCGCCGCCGAGATCCGGCGCGGCGCCGCTGCTGCCGGCCTCGTCGCTGCTGCCTGTGTCCGACGCGACCGGACCGCTGCTGTCCGACGGCGCCACGGCGGCAGAGCTGCTGCCGTCGCCGCTGCCCTCGCCCGACGCGATCGCGGGCGTGCCGGCGTCGTGACCACAGCCGATCGCGAGCGCGACCACGGCCAGACTCGGTGCGAAGTGAGTGCGGTGCATCGTGGTCGCCCTGCGCGGGGCCGCATGGCAAGCCCGCGATCCGAAAGACGACGACGCGCCGCACCCCCGCGCAGCGCCGCAGCGCCGATCGCCGTCAAACCCCGCGCCGCGGCGCATCCCGCTGGATCCGGCGCGGCGCGCCACTGCCGCGTCGCGCTAGCCGGCCGCGCACGCGCCGACGCTGCCCAGGCACGCGTCGGGCTCCTGACCCTCGGCGTACCACGGCAGGCAGTCCTGGCCCGCGAGGCAGCCGTTGGCCGGCTGGGCGAGATCGCAAAACGACGAGCAACAGCCGACGCCGCCGCAGCCGGGCACCGAGCCCGCGGCCGCGCAGAAGGTCCCCGGATCGCACGCGTTGATGTACTGGCACTCGTCGCCGGGCGCACCGCCGCCGGCCACCGGCGCGCAGTGGAACAGATCGTCCACCGGGAAGCAGCCATCGCCGTCGGCACACGCGCCGGGATCGAGCGGGTTGCACACCGGCAAGCACAGCGCGAGCACGCCGTCGTTGGTGATCAGGCACGCGGTGTTGTCGGTCTCGCACACCGGCGTCAGCTCGCTGCACGAGCACAGCTCGACGCAGACGCCCATGTTGGTCTGGTTGTCGACGTCCCAGCACATCGCGCCCACGCCACAGTTGTCCACGCCCGAGACGCCGTTGCCCTCGACCATGCACGCCTGTCCGATGGCGACCGGCGCCGGATCGACCGGTGTGCAGTGGGTCGCGTTCCAGCTCGAGCCGCCGTCGTTCGCCCACGGCGTGCACTTCTCGCCGTCGGGGCAGTCCTGCTCGAAGGTGCTGCACTGGACCGGCGTGCCGCCGTCGGGATCCTGGATGAACCCGCCGCCGCCGTAGCCACCGACCAGATCGTCTTCGTCGGCCGGGCCCGCAGCTGCGCCACTGCGCACCGACGCGGAGCCGCGCGGCGCCTGGGCCGGACACGCGGGACCCGGCGGCAGATCGATCGTGCAGAAGTCGCCGCCGGTGGTGCTGCCGCCCGAGCTCGAGCCGTCCGTCGCGGTGGTCGTGGACTCCGTCGTCGTCACGGTCGAGCTGCCCTCGCTGGTGCCCACCGTGGTCGAGCTGCTCACCGTCGTGGTGCCGCTGGTGTCCGCGGACGACATCGTCGTCGTCGCCGTGGTCGAACCACCGCCGCTGGTACTGCCCGACTCTGCGTTGCCCTGTGGTTCATCCGGGCATCCGCCACAGATCACGAGCGCCGCCACCATGCCCATCCTCGACATCATCGCCATGGCTGCCAGTGTCACACCGCAGCGCGGTGGCCGCAATCGCGCTGGGACGGATCGCCGGCCCGCCGTGGTCGATCGCACGCGGACGCACGTTCGTCGTGCACCGCGGCTGCGTGCACGTTCGACGACGGCGGCGGTCCCCGCTTGTCCCAACGGCCGCAGCTGGTAGTGATCGCAGCCGATGTCGCCCGCGCCCCTGCCCCGCCTCGCGCTCTGCACCACGCTCGCGACGACGGCGTGCGCACCGTTGGTGCCGTACGGCACAGGTGGCGACGACGCGGCCGAGGACTCGAGCTCGGGCACGCCCGAGCCCACGCGCGGCAGCTCGGAGGGGCCGCGCACCGACGGCGGCGACGCGCCGCAGACCGACGCGGGCGGCGACGTCGACACCGGCGTGGCCGAGAGCGGACCGCTGCCGGCGTGTGGCGACGGCGTCGTCGAGGCCGACGAGGTCTGTGACGACGGCAACGTCGAGCCCGGCGACGGCTGCGAGCCCGACTGCACCGTGACCCCGGGCACGTTGCTGTGGTCGCTGGCCACCGACGGCGACTCCGACGAGGACGTCGCGCGCGACGTCGCCGCGGACTCGCTGGGCAACCTCGTGGTGGTCGGCGCGTTGTCCCGCGGCGGGCGCGAGGACGCCTGGGCCCACGTCGCGACACCCGACGGCAGCGACGGCTTCGATGCCGTGTACGACCTGGGCGGCGACGAGCGGGCGACCTCGGTGACGCTCGACGCGGTCGGCACGGTGTGGGTCGCGGGATCGCAGCCGTCGTCCGACACCGGCCTGCTGATGCGGCTCGAGGGCGACGTGTTGGTCGACGCGGGCTTGGCGGTCCCCGATCTCGCGACCAACACCGTGCTCGCGAGCGCGACCGCGCGCGGCATCGCCATGGTCACGCACGGCGGCAGCTTCGAGGATCTCGCCGCGACGCTGTGGCGCTTCGACGTCACCGGCGCCAGCGTGGGCTCGGTGCTGCAGCCCGCGGGCATCGTGATGGGCGCTGCGATCCCCGGGCTCGACGGCGGCACGCTGCTGGGCGGCAGCAGCTTCGGCGGCGGCGGCATGGGCCCGGGCGAGAGCGCGGCGTGGCTCGCAGCGATCGCGCTCGACGGCACGACCACGTGGAGCACCAGCGCCGCGGCGCCGCCGGGCCAGTCGATGCGCGTGCGCGGCCTCGCGATCGCGCCCGACGGCCGCATCGTCGGCGTCGGCACGCAGGGTCAGGGCGGACCGATGTCGCCCGACGATCGCGGCTGGATCTGGTGGTGGACCGCCGAGGGCGAGCTCGAGAGCGACGGCCCGCTCGACATCGGCGGTGCCACGGCGCGCGCCAACGCGATCGTGTTCGGCGACCACGGCATGATCGTCGGCGGCACGACGTTGGTGCTCGAGGATGGCTTCGTCGCCGGGCTCGAGCTCGACGGCACGCTGCAGTGGGGCTTCCAGCTCACCGGCGAGGCCGGGCTCGAGGACGGCATCAACGCGCTCGCGATCGTGCCCGGTGGGGTCGCAGCGGTGGGCTGGGTCACGCAGCTCGAGACCGATCGCGACGCCTGGATCGGCGTGCTCGCGCAGTGATCCGCGGCAGCGGCGTCACGGGCACGCGACCTCGCCCAAGCGCGCATCGCTGCGCCCGTCGACACCGTAGTGCGTGTAGCTCTGCGAAAACGCGAGGTCGCGGCTGGTGTTGCCGACGCCGTAGCCCAGCGGCGTCGGCGGGGTCCACTTGTACGCGCCCGGACCTCCGTGCGCCGCGTCGATCAACGCACCGTGATCGGTGCGGGTGACCCACACGAAGAACATGCGGTCGAGGAACACCGCGCGCGCGTCGACGTCGAGCAGCACGTCGCCCACGCCCAGCAGCGGTGACACCACGCTGGCGCTGCCCCAGTGCTCGCGCCGCGCGAGCAGCCAGTTCGTGCGACCGACCTGCGCGTTGCCGGCGAACTGCTCTGCGAGCCAGGCGTCGCGCGTGGCGCTGTCGGCCCCGGCGGCACAGTACTCGCTGCCGCGGGGATACAGCTCGAGCGAGAGCACCGCGTCGGCCTGCAGCAGCGCGTCGATGCCCGCGCCCAGCAGCGGGTAGTCGCCGAAGCCGACGAAGGCGCCCCAGCGCCCCGCCCACTGCGGATACCGATCGCGCATGGTCGTGGCGATGGCGACGAAGAACGCCTCCGAGCTCGCGTCGTGCAGCTCCTCGAGCATCACCAACGACGGCGGCTGCGGGCCCGCGAGCAACGCATCGATGTCCGCAGCGGTCGGCTGCGGATCGCTGCGATACGACAGATACGCCGCCCACTGGCACGGCTGCACCTGTGGCGGGCGGTGCTGACCCACGAAGCGGATCGCGGGGTTGTCGGCCGCGAGCGCGAGGATCGAGTCCCAGTGCGGCTCGGCGTCGGGGTCGACGAAGTGCAACGCCACGCCCGCGGTCGGCGGACAGGCCTCGGCACCGCCGCTGCTGCTGCTGCTGCTGCTTTCGTCACCGTCGTCGGCACTGCTGCTGCCCGCGGTGGTGGTGTCGCTGCCGCCCCGCGTCGGGTCGAGCCCGCTGCCGTCGAGCGCGGCCTCGCCGGTGGAGCTCGATCCCGTGCTGCCGTGGTCCTGCACCGGCGTCGTCGCGGGCGAAGACGCCGAGCAGGCGAGTGCGAGCGCGGGCAGCAGCGGGATCGGGCGCGCCATGGTGTGCCCCCACGAGACGACGCGACCGCCGGCGCGGCGCGGGCCCGCGCGGCACACCGGCGTCCTGCCGCCCGCAGCGACGCTGTGCCGGCGATCTGCCGCTTGCGGCGATGCCGCGATCGACCGACGATCGCGGCAATGAACCCGCGCGGGCCGAGGTTGCCATGGCCTCGATGATCGAGGCCACGGCCCTGCGAAAGCGCTTCGGCAGCACCGAGGCGGTGTGTGGACTCGACCTCGCGGTCGCGCGGGGCGAGACCTTCGGCTTGCTGGGACCCAACGGCGCGGGCAAGTCGACGACGATCCACATGTTGGTCGGCGCGCTCGTGCCCGACACCGGCGACGTCCGCATCGACGGTCGGCGCGCCACCGATCCCGAGGTCCGCCGCAGCATCGGCATCGCACCCCAGGAGCTCGCGATCTACGACGAGCTCACCGCCGAGGAGAACCTCGCGTTCTTCGCCCGCGTGTTCGGGATCCGCGGCGAACGCCTGCGCGAGCGGGTGCAGTGGGGCCTCGAGTTCGCGCGCCTGGTCGACCGACGACGCGATCGTGCGCGCAGCTTCTCCGGCGGCATGAAGCGGCGGCTCAACCTCGCCTGCGCCGCGGTCCACGGCCCGAGCGTGTTGCTGTGCGACGAGCCCAGCGTCGGCGTCGATCCGCAGTCGCGCAACCACCTGTTCGAGGCCATCGAACGCCTCGCCTCCGAGGGCTGCACCATCCTCTATACCACCCACTACATGGAAGAGGCCGCGCGGCTGTGCGATCGCGTCGGCATCATGGACCGCGGGCGCATGCTCGCGGTCGACACCGTCGATGCCCTGATCGCGGCCCACGGTGGCGACGCCACCGTCACGGTCGAGCTCGCGAGCGAACCGCCCGAGGGCGTCGCGCTGCCCGGCACCCGGCAGGGACGCACGCTGGCGATCCCCAGCGCCGAGCCCCTGCGCACCGTGGCGGAGCTCGGCGCCGCGGGATTGCAGGTCGCACGCCTGACCATCGAGCGACCCGACCTCGAGCGCGTGTTCCTCCACCTCACCGGCCGCAGCCTGCGCGACTGAAAGCCCCGCGACGACCCCGATGCCGCCCGCGCTCACGATTGCACTCAAGGATCTCCGCCTGTTCTGGCGCGACCGCATGGCGCTGTTCTGGTCGCTGGCGTTCCCGCTGATGTTCGGGCTGTTCTTCGGCTCGATCTTCGGCGGCGACGGGGGCGACCGCGCGGCCATGGCCGTCGCGGTCGTCGACGAGTCGGACAACGAGGGCTCGCGCGCGTTCGTGCAGCGCCTGCGCGGGTCGGCCTCGCTCGAGGTCGACGCGGTGGCCAGCGTCGAGCAGGCGCGGGCCCAGGTGCGCAAGGGCGAGCGCGTGGCCTACGTGCGGATCCCGGCCGGGTTCGAGGACGGCGCCATCGCGATGTTCGGTCGCGATCCCGACGCCGGCGGCGTGATCGAGATCGGCGTCGATCCGGCGCGCACCGCCGAGCAGGGCTACCTGCAAGGCCTGGTGTCGCAGTCGCTGTTCCAGGGCCTGGGCCGCAGCTTCAGCGACGGCGCGGCGATGCGGCGCGACCTCGACCAGGCGCGGCGCCAGCTCGCGCGTGCCGACGACGGCGCGCTGTCGCCCGCGCGCCGTGCCGCGCTGGGGACCCTGTTCGACGCGCTCGACGATGTCGGTCGCACCACACCGCAGGCCTCGCCCGCGTCCGAGACCGCGGCGGCCCCGGGCTTCGGCGAGGGCATGGTCACCATGGCGGAGGTCGCCCGCGACGAACGCGGGCTGCCGCGCTCGCCCTACGAGATCACGTTTCCGTCGGCGATCGTGTGGGGCCTGGTCGGCTGTGCCACTGCCTTCGCGAGCTCGCTGGTCCGCGAGCGCACCGCGGGCACGCTGCTGCGACTGCAGGTCGCGCCGATCGGTCGCGCACAGCTGCTGCTGGGCAAGGGCCTCGCGTGCTTCTTCGCCGGCATCGGCAGCGCGGTCGTGCTGCTCGCGATCGGCGTGCTCGCGCTGGGCGTGCGCGTCGCCGCGCCCGGCGTCCTGGCGGCCGGCATCGTGCTCGCGGCCGCGTGCTTCACGTCGGTGATGATGATCATGGCGGTGCTCGGCAAGACCGAGGCCGCGGTCGCTGGCGGCAGCTGGGTCATCCTGATGCCGCTGGCGATGATCGGCGGCGGCATGATCCCGCTGGTCGCCATGCCGTCGTGGATGCTGACGGCGAGCACCGTCAGTCCGTTTCGCTGGTCGATCCTCGCCATCGAGGGCGGGATCTGGCGCGACCTCGACGCGGGCGACGCGGCGGTGCCCTTCGCGGTGCTGCTGGGCTCGGCGCTGGTGCTGTACGCGCTGGCTGCCACGATCTACGCGCGCAGCCGCTCGTGACGCGGGGCGAGCTTGGAACCCGGCCGCGCGCGCCGGTCTGACCGTCGTGCACCCGCGTGCGCTGGGCCCGTGCTTGCTCGTGGCGTTGGCCGCCTGTTCCCCCGCGACGCCCGCGGCCACGACCGCCGACGTCACCGAGGGCACCGGCAGCTCGGGCGTGGGCTCGAGCGGCCCGTCGGCGGACACCGGCGAGCCGTGGGTGTGCGATCCGACCACCGCGGCGATCACCCGCGACGTGTTCGTGCCCGCGTGCGCGACGATGGGCTGCCACGGCGCGCCCGATCCGGCCGCCGGCCTCGCGCTCGCCGACGCGACGATGATCGAGGCCCAGCTGGTCGGGGTGCCGTCGTCGTGCGACGGCTCGGTGTTGGTCCTCGCGGGCGACGCGGCGGCCTCGCTGCTGCTGCGCAAGCTCGAGGGCGACGCGGGCTGCGGCACCGCGATGCCGCCGACCGCGGCGCTGCCGGCCGAGACCATCGCGTGCGTCGCGGCTTGGATCGATGCGCTGCAACCGAGCTGCGAGCAGTGCGGCACGACCGCGTGCGTCGACGTGAGCTCCGACGCCGACCACTGCGGTGGCTGCAACGCGCCGTGCCCCGCCGGCATCGCCTGCGTCGACGGGGCCTGCGACTGCGGTGGCGAGGACATCGTCTGCGGCGACACCTGCGTCGATCCCCGCTCGAGCCCGGTGCACTGCGGCGGCTGCGACATGCCGTGTGCGGTCGTCTGCCTCGACGGCGCGTGCGCGGCCGACTGTGGCGCGCTGAGCAACTGCGGCGGCGCGTGCGTCGACACCAGCATCGACGCGAACCACTGCGGCGGCTGCGATCAACCCTGTGTCGACGGGCAAGCGTGCGTGGACTCGAGCTGTGTCTGCGACGCGCCGCAGCCGTCGTTCGCGGCCGACATCGCCCCGCTGCTCGCGTCGAGCTGCACCGGCCCGGCGTGCCACGCCGGCGCCATGCCCAAGGCCGGCCTCGATCTGCGCGCGACCGCGTCGTGGGACGCGCTCGTCGGCGTGGCCGCGAGCCAGTGCGGCGACCGACTGCGCGTCGCCCCCGGCGACCCCGGCGCCAGCTACCTCATGGACAAGCTGCTCGGCGTGGAGCTGTGCTCGGGCACGGCGATGCCCAAGGCCGACCAGACGCTGCCCGCCGAGCAGCTCGCGCTGCTGTCGGCGTGGATCTGCCACGGTGCGGCCAACGACTGAGGCTCAGCCGCGCAGCGGTGCGTTCGGCATGGCCCCAGCGTAGGCGCGACCGCAGTCGCCGAATCACCGCTTGCTCATAAACAGTCAGCGTTGACTGTTATGGGGCGGCATGGTAGTTCGGGGTCGTGCCCGCCACCACCCGCTCCGCCGCGCCCGCGCGCCAGGCTCGCGCCGTGGCCACGCGCGCGCGTCTGCTCGACGCGACCATCGCGTCGCTGGTGCGTGTGGGCTATGCCGGCACCTCGACCAACGAGGTCTGCCGCCGCGCGCGGGTGGCCCGCGGCACGCAGCTGCACCACTTCCCCAGCAAGCACGCGTTGGTCGCCGCGGCGATCGAGCACCTGTTCGCGCGACGCCTGGAGGAGTTCCGCGAGCGCGTCGCCGCGATCGCGCCGGGGCGCACGCGCATCGACGCCGCCATCGCCGTGATGCTCGAGATCTACACCGGGCCAACCCTGGCCGCGTGGCTCGAGCTGGTGGTCGCGGCGCGCACGGACGCCGCGCTGCGCGCGTGCGTGGCCGAGGTCGAGCAGCGCTTCTTCGCGCTCGCGACCGCGAGCTTCCGCGAGCTGCTGGGCCCGGGCCTCACGCCCGCGCGCGCGCGCGCGACCACGCGGATCGTGCTGGCCGCGTTCGATGGACTGGCGCTGCACCACATGGTCCAGCGCGACCGCACCACGCTCGAGGGCGCGGCCGCGGTGCTGCGCATGCTGCTGCACGAGGAGGCGACGACATGACCCACGGCTTCGATCTGTTGCTCCGCGGCGGCCTGGTCTTCGACGGCACGGGCACGCCCGGTCGCGTCGCCGACCTCGGCATCCGCGACGGCCGCGTCGCTGCGATCGCCGAGCACCTCGATCCCGCGGCCGCGCGCGAGGTCGTCGACGCGCACGGCCGCTGGGTCACCCCCGGCTTCGTCGATCTGCACACGCACTACGACGCCGAGGTCGAGATCGCCCCGGCGCTGTTCGAGTCGCTGCGCCATGGCGTGACCACGGTCGTGACCGGCAGCTGCAGCCTCTCGATGGCGGTGGGCGAGCCCGCCGCGCTCGCCGACATGTTCTGCCGCGTCGAAGGCATCCCGCGCGCCGTGGTGTTGCCGCTGCTCGAGCGCGTCAAGCGGTGGGATTCGCCCACCGAGTACATCGATCACCTGGCGAGTCTGCCGCTGGGGCCCAACGTCGCGTGCATGCTGGGGCACTCGACCATCCGCGCCGCGGCGATGGGCATGGCGAGCGCGCTCGACAAGCGCGTGCGCCCCGACGCGGCGCAGTGGCGCAAGATGGAGGGCTGGCTCGACGAGGCGCTCGACGCCGGCTACCTCGGCCTGTCGATCTCGACGCTGCCGTGGGACAAGATGGACGGCGACGAGTTTCGCAGCCGGCCGATGCCGTCGGTGTTCGCGCGCTGGAGCGAGTACCGCCGCTTCGCGCGGACCCTGCGTCGGCGCGGCCGCGTGCTGCAGGCCGTGCCCAACATCTCGACCAAGGTGAACTTCCCGCTGTTCCTCGGGCTCAGCGCGGGTCTGCTGCGACGCCCGCTCAAGACCATGATGATCTCGATGATGGACGTGCGCGCCGACCGGGCCGCGTTCCGCCTCGCGGGCGTGCTCACGCGCCTGTTCAACCGCCTGTTGGGCGCCGACGTGCGGCTGCAGGCGCTGCCCAACGTGTTCGACCTGTGGGCCGACGGCATCGACCTGGTCGTGTTCGAGGAGTTCGCGGCCGGCGCGGCCGCGCTGCACCTGCAAGACGAGCTGTCGCGCCGCGATCTGCTGCGCGACCCCGAGTACCGCGCACGCTTCCGCAAGCAGTGGCAGACGCGCTGGCTGCCGCGCGCGTTCCACCGCAACCTCGCGCACAGCGAGGTGCTCGCGTGCCCGGACGCGTCGCTGGTGGGCAAGAGCTTCGAAGACATCGCGCGCGCGCGCGGACAGGATGCGATCGAGGTGTTCCTCGATCTGCTGTGCGAGCACGGCAAGGCGCTGCGCTGGTACACCGTCATGGGCAACGATCGCCGGCGCTGGCTCGAGTGGATCGTCGCCCATCCCGACGTGCTCATCGGCTTCTCCGACGCCGGCGCGCACCTGCGCAACATGGCGCACTACAACTTCCCGCTGCGGTTGCTGCGGCTGGTGCAGCAGGCGCAGCGCCGCGGCGAGCCGTTCATGACGGTCGAGCGCGCGGTGCAGCGCCTGACCTCGGAGATCGCCCAGTGGCTCGGCCTCGACGTCGGCACGCTGCGGACGGGTGCGCGCGCCGATCTCGTGATCATCGACCCCGAAGCACTCGACGACAGGCTCGACGAGGTCCACGAGCAGCTCGTGCCCGAGTACGGCGAGCTGCGCCGATTGGTGCGACGCAACGACGCGGCGGTGACCCACGTGGTCGTAGGTGGGCACGTGGCCGCCGCGGCCGGCGTGCCGGCCGACGATCTCGGACGTGATCCACGCTACGGCACCGTGCTGCGGGTCGCCTGATCGCCTGGCCAGCCGCGGCGAGAACTTGCGTTCGCCGACGCGCGCGGTAGCGTCGACGCTGGTGAGACGCTCCGCTGTTGCCCTGGTGTGCCTCGCGGCCCTCGCGGCGCCCTCCGTGGCGTGGGCCGGTCCCAACGACAACTCGAATCGTCGGCCGTGGTCGCTGCAGATCGGCGCTGGCCCGACGCTCGACATCCCGTTCGACTACGCGGCTGCGAAGGTCGGCGTCGACTTCCAGTACCACTTCAAGAAGGGCGACGTCGGACCGGCGCTGGGCGGCATGGTCCACACGCTGTTCAACTGCTGCACGGTCGGCTTCATCACCGGGCCCATCTTCTTGTGGGACTTCCGCGTGTTCACCTCGTCGAAGGCCAAGCTGTACCTCGCGCCGCACGCCGCCGCGGGCATCGGCGTGAACTTCGATGCCGGCGCGTCGGCGTTCTTCTTCGGCGAGGTCGGCGGTCAGTTCAAGGGCATCTTCAACGACCGCGTGGGCTTCTTCGTGCGCCCGACCAGCTTCTCGCTCTTCGCCGGGCCCTTCGGCACCTACGGCTTCTGGAGCTTCTTCACCGGGCTCGCGCTGTCGTTCTGACGAGCCGCGTCGCGTCTCACCGCTGCGGGACCACGGCGACCGGCAGCGGCATCTCGGCTGCCAACGCAGCCGCGGTGCTGCCGATGAAGGCGCGCTCGAGCGTGGGTAGGCGCCGCGAGCCGACCACCAGCAGCGGCGCGCGCGTGCGCTGCACGACGGCGCCGACGGTGTCGAGCAAGGGACCGGTCTCGACGTCGGCCCGCATGTCCGACAGCCCGTGCTGATCGAGCCACGCCGTCAGCCGTGCGAGTGCGGCCGCGTGCTCCTGCTCCGCCAGCTCGCGCCACGGCCCCTCGGCGAGGTAGGCCTTGAGCACCGGGTCGAGCGCAGGCGTGATGTGCAGCGCGACCGCTTCGCGCCCGAGCCTCGCGGCCATCGTCCGTGCGAAGCGACACGCGGCGACCGCGTCGTCGCTGAGGTCGGTCGCGGCCAGCACCGGCCCCGCGCCGAACGAGATCTTCGCGTAGTCGGGCGGCACGATGATCACCGGCACCGGCAAGGCGCGCAGCAGCCGGCGCGCGTTGGTGCCCAGCCGCACGGTCGCGCGGTCGTCGGGCGCGAGCTGCCGGCCCATCACGATCGCGGTCGCGCCCTCGCTGGCGGCCTCGTGCGCGAGCACGTCGTGCGCGCGGGGGCCCAGCGCAACCTTCTCGCGGGCGAAGAACTCGCGGATCGCCGCCTCGTCGAGCTCGTGCTGCAGCGCCTCGCGGGCGCGGCGACCGACCTCCTCGGGGCTCTGCAGGCGGAAGATCGGCGCAAGCTGTTCGCGCTCGATCACGTGCACGCCCACGAGCGCGATGGCGTCTTGGGCCTGGGCCCCGGCGCGCGCAACCCACGAGGCGAAGCGCACCGCGCCGTGGCTGGAGGGGCGGAGGTCGAGTGCGACGATCCAGGTCGACATGCCGCGATGGTTGCGCGCAACCGGGCCGGTGGCGCGCGAACCGATTGCGGCTCACCCAGGGCCCACGGCGCTGCCGCTGCGTGGGCCCTGGCGCGGGCTCACATGCCCTTGAGCTTGGTCATCGTCGAGGGGCCGACGCCGCTGACCGACGCGACCTCGTCCATCGACGCGTAGGGGCGATGGTCGACGATCGCATGGCCTGCGGCCGACTGGATGCCCGCCGCCGTGAAGTCCTCGAACGTGGCGTGGTTCGCCAGCTCGAGCGTGTCGGCGGCCTCGCGACCGTCGAACACGACGCCGTCGAAGGTGCCCGCGAGCGCCGAGATGTCCGACCAGTTCGCGGCGTAGCCACGCAGCGCGAGCAGCGTCGAGGGGCCCACGCCCGGCGCGGCCGCGAGCGCGGCCATGTCGGCGTACGGCGCGTGCTCGACCAGGCTGCGCGCGGCCGTGCTCGACAGCGCGACGTCGAAGTCGAGCTCCTCGACCGCGGCCGAGTTCACGCCCCACAGCACCGCGGCGACCTCGACGGCGGTGAACTCCACGCCCTCGACGAGCGTGCCCGCCGGCGCCGGGTGATCGACGACGTAGTCGTGCAGCAGCTGCATCGACGCAGCGCCGACGTACTTCACCGCCTCGACCTCCTCGAGCGTGTCGAAGCGATGGTCGTCGGCCGAGGGGTACACGCCGTCGGCACCGTTGCGCGCGGCGACGATGTTGCGAGCCGCGCGGCTGCTCAGGCCGACCTCGACGTCGAGGAACTCGACGGTGGTGGCGCCGTCGTTGAGCAGCGACAGCAGCGCCTGGCTCTCCACCGGCGTGACCTCGAGGCGCTCGGCGTCGTCGACGTCGGCGGTGGCGGTGGTGCAGGCGAAGGCGATGGCGGGCAGGACGAGCAGGGTGCGGCGCATGGTCGGGTCCGTTTCGAGCGGGTTCTGGCCCGGCCCATGAGCAACGGGTGTACCGCGCACCTACATTGCCAACCCGTTGAAATGACTTGCGAAGAGATCTCCGGGCTCGTTGCATTCGTGCAACTTTCACTGTAAGAACGCAATCATCGTGGAACTTCCGGACGACGCCCGCGAGCTCCACGACGCCGATGTCGAGTCGCTCGAGCGGCGTATCACCGAGCTGGCGCTGCGGCGCACGCAGACCCGCCACGGCGCGATCTTCTTGTGGCGCGAGGACGAGCAAGCGCTCGCGCTCGACTTCCACGTCGTCGATGCCGTGATCGTCACCTTGCCCGGCGCACGCGTGCGCAAGCCCGAGCCCGGACGGCCCCGCGGCATCGCGTGGCTCGCGTTCGAACGCAACGAGCCGGTGCTGTGCCGCGACACCGCGCTCGACCCCAACTACGCGCGCTACTTCCTCGACGTCGGCTCGATCGCGGCGGTGCCGATCCCATGGCAGGGCCGGGCCATCGGCGTGCTCACCGTCTCGGCCGACCGTCGCGGCGCGCTGGGCCCCGAACACCTGGCGCCGCTCACCGAGCTCGCGCAGACCTCGGCGCGATTCCTGCGACGCGCGCAGCAGTACCGTCGCACCCGCGACGATCGCCGTCGCCCGCACCTCATCAAGGGCCTGTCGCGCCAGTGGCTCGAGGTCGAGCGTCGCATCGAGCTGGCGTCACCGGCCGACGTGCCGGTGTTGGTGCACGGCGAGAGCGGCACCGGCAAGGAGCTGGTCGCCCACGCGATCCACTTCAACAGCCGCCGCGAGGCCGAGCCGTTCGTGACGGTCAACTGCGCCGCGATCCCCGAGACCCTGCTCGAGAGCGTGCTGTTCGGCCACGTCCGCGGCGCCTTCACCGGCGCGAGCTTCGACAAGATCGGCGAGTTCCAGAAGGCGCACCGCGGCACGCTGTTCCTCGACGAGATCGGCGAGCTGCCGATCTCGCTGCAGGCCAAGGTCCTGCGCGCGGTCGAGCACGGCGAGGTCGCGCGCCTGGGCAGCAACAAGCCGCCCGAGCGCGTCGACGTGCGGCTGGTCTGCGCGACCAACCGCGATCTGCGGGCGATGGTCGCCGCGGGCAGCTTCCGCGCCGATCTGTACTTCCGCCTCAGCGTGATGGTGCTCGAGCTGCCGCCGCTGCGGGAGTATCGCGAGCAGATCCCGGTGTTGGCCGCGGTGTTCCTGCAGCAGGCCGCCGATCGCATGGGCCGCGTCGCGCCGGCCTTGTCGCCCGAGGCGCAGGCGCTGCTGCAGGCCTACGACTACCCCGGCAACGTCCGCGAGCTCCGCAACGCGGTCGAGCACGCCGTCGTCATGGCGCGCGGTGACATCGGGCCGCAGGATCTGCCCGAGACGCTGCGGGCCCGCGCGCTGCCCGAGCCCGTGCGCGAGCGCGCGGCGGAGCGTCCACCGACCTTGCGAGAGCTGCGCGAAGCCTGGCTCGCGCCGCTCGAGGTGCGCTACCTGACCGAGCTGCTGCAACGCACCGAAGGCAACGTCGCGGCCGCGGCCGCGCGCGCGGGCGTCGACACCGTCACGATGTATCGGCTGCTGCGCAAGCGCGGCCTCGCGGTGCGTCGCACGATCGTGAGCGCCGAGCCCCCGGCTGCGCCGGCGCCGACGACACGCCGTCGCCGACGCTGAAATCGGCCCGGCGCGGCGCAGACACGCCGTGGTGGGCAATCGCTGCCCAACTAGGGCAGCCCCCCTGCCCCACTGGGGCGAGCGGCTCGAGGGTGGCAGACAAGTCCGCGCCGCGCCTTGCGGCATGGCGGTTGCTCAGCGTCGGACCCCGATGCCGGTCCGATCCAACACGCGCTCCCTCGTCGCTCTGATGTGCCTGCTGCCCGCACTTGGTTGCGACAAGATCATCGCTCTCATCAACGAGGGCGCCCAGGCGGCGTCGAGCGAGGCTGCCGGCGGGCTGACCGGCGGTCCCAAGACCGACGACGATCGCCTCGGCGAGAAGCTGCAGGCCTACATCGACTGCATCAACGGGCCTGCGACCAACATCGCGGACTCGTTCAAGCGCTACTTCGACTGGATCGACGACGACAAGGCCGGCCCGAGCGGCAAGGAGACCTCGATCTACGGCCTGTACGAGATCCGCGACACCAAGCCGTGCCTCGACGGCATCGCCAAGGCCGCCGAGCTCGACCCCGACGACACCGAGCTCGAGGCCGCCGCCAAGGCCTTCGCGGATGCGGTGACGACCGCGGCGCCGCTGATGAACGACGCGTACAAGTACTACGACGAGAAGAACTACGCCGACGACAAGTGGGCCAAGGGCAAGGAGCTGCATCCCAAGCTCCTCGCCGCGGAGGAGGCCTTCACCAAGGCCAACGTCACGATCCGTACCGTGGTCGGTGCCCGCAACGACGCGCTGCAGGAGCGCGACCTCGGCCGCATCGAAGCCGAGATGGGCAAGAACCTGATGTGGCACCAAAAGAAGCTGATGATCCTGGCCAAGAAGCTGGTCGACGCCGCCGACGTCGAGATCACGCCGGAGTTCAAGCTCGACCTGGCCAAGTTCGAGCCCATGGTCGACGAGTTCGACAAGGCCGTCGCCGCGGCGGACGAGTACGCCAAGGCGCACAAGGAAGAGTTCGATTCGGTCACGATGTACAGCTCGTTCTTGTCCGACGCCGAGGAGTACAAGAAGGCCGCCAAGGAGGTGCTCCGGCGCAAGCGCGACAACAAGGCCTTCAGCAAGGACGACCTCGAGCGCTTCGCCACCGGCCCCGCGGAGTGGGTCGAGGGCAGCCCGGCGAAGTTGCTGTCGGAGTTCAACGAGCTGGTCAGCCGCAGCAACTCGCTGAGCTACGCGTTCTACAAGCCCGCGGGCAAGTGAGTCACGCCAGCAGCCGCGCCCGGGCGGTGTCGCAGATCGCGGCCACGCCCGGGTGCTGGATGCGACGCGCGACGGTCACGGCATAGAAGCGCTCGACGACCTCGTCGGTGCGACCGAGGACCTCGACGCCGTACTGCTGGCGGACCTCGGCCTCGATCGCCACGGGCGCCGCGAACACGCCCTCGCCGGCCTGGCCGAAGACCTTGAGCAGCGCGCTGTCGTCGAACTCCGCGACCGCGCGCGGCGCGATGGCGTGGCGCAGAAACCATGCCTCGAGGTCGCGCCGCAGCAGGCTGCCGCGCAACGGCAGCAGCATCGGCGCGCCGTCGAGGCTGCGCGGGAAGCCGCGCCGCAGCCGCTGCGCCAGGCTGCGGGCGGCGAAGAACGCGACGCCGCAGTGGCCCAGCGGGTGGTTGAACGCCCGGATCGAGCTCTCCGCACCGACCGGCGCGTCACACAGGATCGCGTCGAGCTCGTGCTGCGCCAGCCGTGCCAGCAGCGCCGGCATCCGGTCCTCGTGGACGTGCAGGCGCACGCCGCCCTGCAGCGCCAGCACCGGCCGCAGCATGCGATAGGCCACCAGCTTGGGCACCACGAAGGTCAACCCGACCGTCAGCTCCAGCGCGCGGCCGCGCGGCCCCTCGCGGACCGACTCGACCAGCTCGCGACCCAGACCGAAAATCTCCTCGGCGTAGCGCAGCACCACGCGACCGGTGTCGGTCAGCACCAACCTGCGCCGCGAACGATCGAACAGCGCGGCGCCGAGCTGCTGCTCGAGCGCGCGCACCTGGGCGCTGACGGTGGGCTGCGCCAGGCGCAACCGCTTCGCCGCCGCCGACACCGTGCCCTCGCGCGCGACGGTCCAGAAGTAGAGCAGGTGGTGGTAGTTGAGCCAGTCCACGCCGGAATCATCATAGATTTTTTCGATACAATCGGATGACTTTATCTCGTTTGCTCGACGGCTGGGCCGACCCTACCTTACGTCCGTGGAGCTCCCTGGGGGTCGTTCCGGAGCGGTCGTCGGCGGCCGCGATCTCGCGAACGCGATCGAGCACGTGGCGCGGGCCGCAGGATTGTCGCCGGACGCCGTCGCCACCGCGGCCGTGGCCGACGCGCGCCTGGTGGTCGGCAGCAGCGCCGGACTGCGGGCGCTCGAGCGCAGCAGCGCCCGCGCGGGCCTGACGCTGCGGCCCTGTTCGGTGCCGCTGCGCCGGCTCGGCCGCGACGGCACGTGGCTGGGCCTGTCGGCGCCGGGCGCCGACGGGGCGACCGAGGTGGTGGTCGTGTGGGCGCGCCGCCTCGGCGGCCACCAGCTGTCCCGCTTCGCGGCCGGTGAGGTCGTGCACGAGCGGCGCTCGGCCGGTGCGCTCGCGTCGCTGCTCGGCTGCGCCGCCGACGGCGTCGCGGTGGGCCTGTGCCCGGGCGTCGCGCTGCCGCTGGACGCCATGCGCGCCAGCGGTCAGGCGCTCTCGCCGTGGCAGCGCGCGCGCAGGATGCTGGCGCTCGACGGCGCCGACATCGGCATCGTGCTGGTCTACGCCATCGCGATCGGCCTGCTGTCGTTGGCGACCCCGGTGGCCGTGCAGGCGCTGGTGAACAACGTCGCGTTCGGCTCGCTGCTGCAACCGGTGGTGGTGCTGACGGTGCTGCTGGCGCTGGGGCTGGCGGCGTGGGGCACCGTGCGCCTGCTGCAGGTGGTCGTGGTCGAGACGATCATGCAGCGCGTGTTCGTGCGCACGGTCGCGGACTTCGGTCGGCGCCTCGCGGCGATGGACACCACCGCGCTCGATCGCACGCACGCGCCCGATCTGCTCAACCGCCTGTTCGAGATCCCGCCGATGCAGAAGGCCCTCGCCACGCTGCTGGTCGAGGGCACCGGCCTGCTGCTGCAGCTCGCGGTGGGCTTCCTGCTGCTGGCGGTCTACCACCCGTTGTTGCTGGTCTTCGCCAGCGCGCTGTCGTTCGTGCTCGCGCTGGTGGTGTTCGGTCTGGGCCGCGGCGCGGTCGACACCGCGCTGGCCGAGTCGAAGGGCAAGTACGAGGCCGCGGGTTGGCTCGAGCACCTCGCACGGCTGCCGACCGCGTTCCGCTCCGCTCGCGGTCGCGCAGCCGCGATCGATCGCTCCGACCGGCTGGCCTACGCGTGGCTGCAGCGCCGTCGCGCACACTTCCGCCGGCTGCTGCTGCAGCACGGTGGCGGTGTCGCGATCGCGGTGCTCGGCAGCGCCGCGGTGCTGGGCCTGGGCGGCGTGCTGGTGCTGCGGCAGCAGCTCACGCTCGGGCAGCTGGTGGCCGCGGAGCTGGTCGTGGGCACGCTCGGCGCCGCGATGGTCAAGCTCGGCAAGCAGCTGGAGTCGGCCTACGACGTCGTGACCTCGGCGACCAAGCTGGCGCTCGTGGTCGATCTGCCGGCCGAGCGCAGCGGCGGGGATCTGCCGCGCAGCGATGGTGCGGCGGCGCTGTCGCTGCGGCGCGTCGCGTTCGCCCACGCCGGGCGCGGCCTGGCGCTGCGCGACCTCGACCTGTGCCTGGCCCCGCGCGAGCACGCGCTCATCCACGGCAGCGGCGGCAGCGGCAAGAGCACGCTGCTCGATCTGATCTACGGTCTGCGCACGCCGACGCGCGGGCGCGTCGAGCTCGACGGTCTCGACCTGCGACAGCTCGAGCTGCCCGCCGTGCGCGAGCACGTGGCGCTGGTTCGCGAGGGCGACCTCGTGCACGCCAGCCTGCTCGACAACCTGCGCCTCGCCGCCCCCGACGCCCCGCTCGCGGAGGTCCAGGCCGCGGTCACGCTGGTCGGCCTCGACGAGGTCGTGCTCGCGTTGCCCGAGGGGCTCGACACCATGGTGATGCCGTCGGGCCAGCCGTTGTCGGCGAGCGAGACCCGGCGGGTCGCGCTCGCGCGGGCGCTGCTGGCCCGGCCGCGGCTGCTGCTGCTCGACGGCACGCTCGATCATCTCGGGCTCGAGCCCGAGGCGCACGCGCGGCTGTGCGCGGCGCTGTTCGACGCGGCGGCGCCGTGGACCGCGATCGTCACGGCGCAGGACGACGCGCTCGCGCCCCACGCCCGCCGCGTCGCGCGGCTCGGTGACCGCACGCTGGTGGAGGTGCGTCCGTGAGCCCGTCGCCTTCGCCCCTGGTGGCCCACGACCTGGGCCTGCAGATCGTCCCGACCCGGCGCGCGCTGAACCTGCTCGCGCGCCTGCTGCTGCTGGGCTTCGTCGCGGTCGCGATCGCGCTGACGGTGACGCCATGGCAGCAGTCGGTCCGTGGGCAGGGCCGTGTCATCGCCTACGCCCCGCTCGAGCGGCAGCAGACGCTCGAGGCACCGATCGCCGGTCGCGTCGTCGAGTGGGCGGTGGCCGAAGGCGAGCACGTCGAGGCCGGCGCGCTCGTGGCGGTCATCTCGGACAACGATCCCGAGCTCGCCGATCGCCTGGACCGTCGCCGCGACGCCGCGCAGGAGCGACTCGAGATGGCGCGCAGCGTCGCGGACGTGCGCGCGCAGCAGGTCGAGGCGCTGCAGTCGGCGCGCGACGCCGCGGTCGCGGCCGCGGTGAGTCGCGTCGACATGGCCGTGGATCGCCGGGCCGCCGCCGAACAGGCGCGCGATGCCGCGGCGGCGGCCGTGCGCGCGGCGGAGCTCAACCTGCAGCGGCAAAAGGGCCTCGCGGCCGAGGGGCTGGCGTCGACGCGTACGCTCGAGCTGGCCGAGCTCGCGCATCAGACCGCGGTCGCGGACCTCGAGCGCGCGCGCGCGAGCCTGCGCGCGGCCGAGTCCGAGGTCAAGGCGCTGCGAGCCGAACGCAAGCGCGTGGAGGCCGACACCGGCGCGGCGATCGAGACCGCGCGGGCGTCGCTGCAGAGCGCGCGCGCCGACATCGCCAGCTACGGCGGCGACGTGGCCGAGCGCGAGGTCGACGTGGCGCGACAGCACACGATGCGGGTCGTCGCGCCGCGCACCGGCACGATCCTGCGGCTGTTGGCCAAGCAGGGCGGCGAGTTCGTGAGCGCGGGCGATGCCATCGCCGTGCTGGTCCCCACCACCGAGTCGCGCGCGGTCGAGATCTGGGTCGACGGCAACGACGCGCCGCTGGTCGCCGCTGGCCGCGAGGTGCGGCTGCAGTTCGAGGGCTGGCCCGCGGTGCAGTTCGTGGGTTGGCCCTCGGTCGCGGTGGGCACGTTCGTGGGCGAGGTCGCGTTCGTCGACACCGCTGCCGATGCCCACGGCCGCTTCCGCGCGGTGGTGCTGCCGCGCGAGGACGGCGAGCCGTGGCCCAACGCGCTGCACCTGCGGCAGGGCGTGCGCGCCAACGCGTGGATCCTGCTCGACCGCGTCGCGCTGGGCTTCGAGCTGTGGCGCCAGTGGAACGGATTCCCGCAGGCGATCGGCGCCGAGCCAGAGCCGACGCCCGCGTCCGATGGAGGTTCGAAGACGTGATGTCCGCAATCATCCTCGCGTGGGGCCTGCTCGCGCCCGCGGGCGCGCCCCCCGACGTCGCGAGCACCAGCGCGGCGAGCACCACCGCGCCCGCCACCACCGGCACGCTCGAGCTCGATCACGTGCTCGCGGCGGTGGAGCGCGCGCACCCGGGCCTGGGCGCGAGCGAGCGCAGCGTGGCGCGGGCGGACGCGTCGGCGCTGTCGGCCCGCGGTGCGTTCGACCCGCGACTGCGCGTGCGCGCGGGCGGACAGCCCGCGAGCTACTACGAGTACTTCACGTTCGAGTCCGAGGTCCGCGCGCGCACCGTCGCGCTGGGGCTGACGCCGTTCGTGGCGTGGCGGCTGGGTCGCGGCGACATCCCGATCTACGACGGTCGACTCGCGACTGCCAGCGGCGGCGAGCTGCGGGCCGGCTTCGAGCTGCCGCTGCTGCGCAACGCCGCCATCGATGCGCCGCGGGCCCAACGCGCCAAGGCCGACCTCGCCCGCGGCACCGCGCGCGCCGAGTTCGATCAGAAGCGGCTGGAGCTGCTCCGCGACGCGACCTCGGCGTACTGGGACTGGGTCGCCGCGGGCCTGCGTGCGGAGATCCGCGCGCACCAGCTCGAGCTGGCGCGGGCGCGCGACGCCGGCATCCGTCGCCAGATCGACGAGGGCAACACCGCCGCGGTCGAGGCGCTCGACAACGAGCGCGTCATCGCGACGCGCGAGGTCGCGTTGGTCGGAGCGCGCCGTGACGTCGGCAAGGCCGCGCTCGATCTGTCGCTGTTCCTGTGGCACGCCGATCAGCGCCCGCGCGCACCGGCCGAACACGAGCGCCCCAGCGCGCTGTCGCTGCCGCCACCGCTGGACGCCGACCTCGACGCCGACGTCGAGCACGCGGTGCAGCGGCGACCCGAGCTGCGCGCGCTGGGCCAGCGCCTGCGCCAGGCCGAGCTCGACGTGCGGCTGGCGCGGAACCAACGGCTGCCGTCCTTCGATGCGCAGGCGTGGATCGCCAAGGACCTCGGCACCGGGCCCGCGGCGTTGATGCCGGTCGACGTCGGCGTGGCGGCGGTGCTCGAGCTGCCGATCCCGCTGCGCAGCGCGCGGGGCGAGCTCGCGGGCGCGCGGGCCGAACGGCGCCGCCTCGAGTACGACCGCGCGATGCTGCGCGAGCGCATCGCGGTCGAGGTCCGCACCGCACACCTCGACATGCAGACCGCGCGGGCGCGCGCCGAGCTCGCGCACCGTCAGGCCGAGCTCGCGGAGCGACTGGCCGAGGCCGAGCGCGCTCGGCTCGCGCTGGGCGACAGCACCATCTTGGTCGTCAACCTGCGCGAGGAGGCCGCCGCCGCCGCGGCCGAGGCCCATGTCGACGCGCTGGCCGACTACCGCAAGGCCCGCGCGCGCTACCAGGTCGCGACCGGCCGCGCGCCGGTGCACTGACGCTCACTCGCCGACGCGATAGCCCAGCTCGCGCAGCTTGCCGGCGATCACCGCCCACACCGCGCCGGCGTCGGAGTTGGCGTCGTGCGCCCGCCCCGAGAAGCGACCGCAGAACGAGCTGCGCAAGATGTCGGGCACGGCGTTGCGGGCGTCGCCGGCATACAGCGGATGCTGCAGGTACACGCACGCCTCCTCGGTCGCGCGCACCGACAGCGTGCCGGCGAGATCGGGCGCACGGCGCACCGCGTCGGCGACCGCGACCACGTGTTCGAGCAGGGTGGCGGCGAGGTCGGGGTGGCGCTGCGCCAGCAGCTTCACCTCCTCCTCGGGCGGTGGGTAGTCCATCTGCAGCGGCGCGAAGCGATCGAGCTGCGCGGCATCGATCGCGAAGGTGCCGGTGAACTCGCGGCCACGGTTGACCGCGGCGATGAACAGCACGTTGTCGGGGATCGGTACGAAGCGGTTCTCGATGGGATGGAAGACCCGCCGCGTGCTGTCGAGCGCGGGCATCAGCGCGTTGCGGGCGCTCTCCTGGCAGCGATTGAGCTCGTCGAGGAACACCAGGAACCGCCGCTGGGGCTCGGCCGCCGCGCGCTCGATGGCCTCGAGGACCTCGGTCTTGACGAAGTCGGTCACGGGCGCCCCGCTGGCCGAGGCGCGCACCTGGATGGTCGCGAAGAAGTCGACCGCGTCGATGACCGCGCCGCAGTTGAAGAACACGAACTCGAAGCCCAGGCTCTGGGCGATCGCGCGGGCCAACACGGTCTTGCCGCAGCCCTGTGGCCCATCGAGCAAGATGTTGAGCCCGCTCTGCAGCAGCACCTGCAGCTTCTTCGACACACCGGGATCGAGCCACACGCTCTCGATGCGAAAGGGCGCCGCGCCGATCCACTCGACCTCGATGGTGCCGCGATCGTCGCGCTCGGGCTTGGTGATGGCGGTGATGCGGACCAGACACGGCGCGCCCGCGACCACCCGCGGGTCACGCGTGAGCACCACCTTGGGCGCACGCCGACCGTCGAAGTGCGTCGCGCGGAGCGGGAACTCCGAGCCCTCGACGGGGTTGGGCCAGAACGTCGCCTCGCCGGTGAGGCCGGGCCGCAGCTCTTCGATCTTCCACTTGCGTCCAGACATGGGTCACTCCTTCACATCGCCAACGCGCGCCCGACCAGCTTGCCGATGAGGTCGGCGAAGCGCCGCACCGCGGCATCGAGGTTGGCGTCGTCGAGCAGCACGTAGTGGGGAAAGCAGACCTCGCTCAGCGGTCGCACCGCGACCTGGGCGCAGCACATGCGGTGGCGCCGGCCCAGCTGGACCACGAGGTTGCGCAGCGCCGCGACCGAGCACTCGGTCGGGAGCCCGTCGCTGATCATCACCAGCAGCTTGGCGCGCCGGGTCGAGCGCGCGGCGACGTTGGCGACGTGGTCGAGCGCGGCGGCGTCGTTGTTGCCGTCGCTGGCCTGCAGCGACGACACCGCGCAGCGCCGGGCGTCGCCGGCCTCGTAGATGACCTTGTCGGTGAAGCCGTAGAAGCGGGCATCGACGCCGGTGAGCCCGCGCGCGGCCTCGGCCACCAGCACGCCGAAGCGGCGGGCCCGCTCGAGGTTGGCGCCGCTCATCGAGCCCGAGCAATCGACCAGCACGCCCAGGAACAGATCGCTGCTGACGTCGATCGACCGTGCGATGAGCAGCCGCGGATCGCCGCGCGTCACCAACGGCAACACCCGCGCACGATCGAGTGCGTGGCCGCGCATGCGTGCGCGCGCGTGACGGTGCGACAGCCCCAACCGCAGCAGCGTCTGCCGCAGCTGGCTGGCGTGCCGCCGCACCGGTTGGGCCACGCTCTCGTGCAGCGCGGGGTCGTGCGGCACCACCTGCAGCTTGGTGATGCGACGATAGGCCGCGTCGCCGCCGACGTTGATCGCCAGGCGCCCGCCGCCCGCCGCCCCGGCAGCCTGTGGACGCGGCGGCTCGAGGATGCGCTCGACCTCACGCTGCACGTCGCCGTCGGCGATGCCGTCACCCGCGATGTCGGCGTCGCGTTCGTTCCACTGCACCGACTCGTGGCCGCCGAAGCCCTGGGCCAACAGCGCGTCGCCGCCGAACAACGCCGCCAGCGCCCGCGTGACGCGATACAGCCCGCGCATGTCGAGCCCGCGGAATCCCGCGCCGAAGTGCGACAGCGCCTGCGCCACCTTGGGGTCGCCGCTGCGATCGCCCAGGCCCATGCGGAGCGCCCGCACGAAGCGCGCGAACGAGTGTCCCACGCGATCGAGCTCCGCGAGCAGGCGTCCGCTGTCGACCCGCACCGCGTCGTCGGCGAAGGCGACGCCGGGCTCGATGGCACCGAACACCGCCGGCGCGTTGCCCTGCAGCATGCGCAACAGATCGTCGACCGCAATCTCGCGCGCCGCGTGCTGGAAGGCCTGCGCGTCGAGGCGCTTGATGCGATCGCCGAAGTCGGCGTCGAGCGAGCGCAGGTTGCGTTCGAGGTGTTCGTCGGCCACCAGGTTGAGCAGTGGATGCAGACCCGCTTGCTTGGCGCGCCGCCACACCCGCAGCGAGTCCTTGTCGCCGTGCCACATGTGGTGGCCGAACTCGTGCAGGATCAGCCCTTCGACGATGTCGCGACCGTGCCGCACCCGCTGCAGGATCGGCAGCGGCGTCACGTGGATCTCGGTCGTGCCCATGTGCGTGAAGCCCCACTGATCACGCTTGGGCGTGATGTGGATGGCGAAGCGCTTGCCGGTCAGCTCGCGCCCGCGCATGACGCCCCACGCGAACGCGTCGGCGAGCTCGCGCAGCTTCGCGGTGCGGCCGGGGTCGAACAGGCGGTCGGCCACGATGCGCTTGCGCGCGACCGCGTCGTTGCCGTCGAGTAACAACCGCGCGACCAGGCCCGAGCGCACCGACGCGGACGCGACCGCCAGCAGATCGAGCACCCGTGTCTCCGAGGCCGCCGCCGCGCCGCCGAGCAAGGCACGCTCGACCAGGACGCGCGGCAGCTCGCCGCCGGGCTCCGCCAGCCGCCGTCGCAGCACCCGCTTGGCGTCGTCGATCGTGGTGGCAGCGTCGAGCGCCCAGTCGATCACCAGCGGCAGCGTCGCGGTCTCGCCGCGCTCGAACAGGGCCAGCGCGGCCTCGCGCCGGGCCGGCACGGTGCTCGCGCCGTCGCGCTGCAGCGCCGCGAGCGTCGCGGCCGCATCGCCGCCGGCCACACACGCGCGCAGCCCCGCGTCGGCGAGCAGTGGATCGGGCGAGCGCGCCAGCGCGGCCGGCACGGT
>JAIBBS010000111.1 GCA_019694555.1 Nannocystaceae bacterium | reverse complement strand
GCGCTGCCTCAGCCGCGCAGGTGTGTCGCGAGGAAGCGCCGCACGTGCGCCCACGCGTCCGCGGCTGCGGCCTCGTCGTAGCGCCCCGACGAGGGGTTCGCGAAGGCGTGGTCGGCGTCGTAGCGGTGCAGCTCGATCGATCGCCCGGCCTTGCGCAGCGCCGCGTCGAAGGCGTCGACGGCCTCGGGTGGGATGGCCTTGTCGGCGTTGCCGAAGACGCCCAGCAGCGGGGCGTGGATGGCGGCGAGCTGCGTCGGGTCGGTCTCGAGGCGGCCGTAGTAGATCACGGCGGCGTCGAGGTCGGCGTGGGCGATGGCGTGGCGCAGGGCCCAGCCGCCGCCGAAGCACCAGCCGATGACGCCGCGGTGCGCCGCGGCCACGCGGCTGTCCTGCGCGAGGAAGCGATGCGCCGCGTCGAGCATCGCGCGGGCCTGCGCGTCGTCGACCGTCTTCATGATCGCCATGGCCTCGTCGGGCGTGGTCGCGACGCGACCACCGTACAGGTCCACGGCGAGCGCGGCGTAGCCCTCGGCCGCGAGGCGGTCGGTGAAGTGGCGGATGTGATCGTTGAGACCCCACCACTCGTGCACCACGACGATCGCGGGCAGCGGTGCGCTCGCGCCCTCGGGCAGCGCGAGGTAGGCCTCGCCATCGCCCAGCGCGATGGTCTGTCCGCGCGGCGGCGGGGCCTGGTCCGCGCGCAGGGTGTGCAGCGCCTTGAACGTGGCCTCGTCGACGATGCCGGTCCAGCCGCGCTCCGCCGCGGGGGTCGCCGCCGGGCTCGCAGGCGTGGCGGTGGGCGCCGGGCTCGGCCGACACGCGAGCAGCGACGCGAGCACGACGGGGATCGTGGACAGCCGTGCCATGGTCGCGTCAGTCCACCGTCCGCAGCAGGCTGCTGCGCTTGGGTCCGGTCGCGCTGCGCACCGAGGCCGCGAGCGCGGCCTGGGCCGCGAGCTCGAAGAAGGCCTTGGCGACCTCGCCCTGCGGCGCGTCCTCGACCACGGGGCGGCCCGACTCGCCGCCGTACGCGACCTTGGGCTCGAGCGGGATCTGGGCCAGCAGCGGCACGCCGAACTCCTGCGCCAGTCGTCGACCACCGCCGGCACCGAAGATCTCGGCCTTGTGTCCGCACGCGGGGCAGCAGTACAGGCTCATGTTCTCGGCCACGCCGAGCACCGGCACCTCGAGCTTGCCGAACATGTCGATGGCCTTGCGCACGTCGATCAGTGCGACCTCCTGCGGCGTGGTCACGATGATCGCACCGGTGATCGGGATCAGCTGGCACAGCGACAGCTGCGCGTCGCCGGTGCCGGGCGGAAGATCGACCACGAGGTAGTCGAGCTCGCCCCACTGCACGTCCTCGAGGAACTGCGTGAGCAGCTTGTGGATCATCGGCCCGCGCCAGATCACGGCCTTGCCGGGCTCGACGAAGTACTCGACGCTCATCACCGGCATGCCGCGGTAGCGCGCCGGCGAGATGCCGCCGCCGTCCTCGGCGGTGGTGGCTTCGCTGTCGGCGGCGCCGAGCATCTTGGGCACGCTGGGACCGTAGATGTCCGCGTCGAGCAGGCCCACCTTCGCACCGAGTCCCGCGAGCGCCATCGCGACGTTGACGCTGACGGTGCTCTTGCCCACGCCGCCCTTGCCGGCCGCGACCGCGATGACGTTCTTCACCGTCGGCAGGCGCGCGAGGTCGGCGCGCGGCGGCTTGAACGGCACGCGCAGCTGCCAGTCGATCGTCAGCGACGCGAGCGACAGCCCCGCCAGCGCGGTGCGGATCGCGGCATCGAGCTCGGGCTGGTGCGGGTAGCCCGGCGAGATGACGTGCACGACGAGCTCGGCCCGCTGGCTCGCGTCGTCGGCGACGACGCCGGCGAGCTGGCCGCTGGCGACGATGCGGTTGCCGGTGGCGGGGTCCTTGACGTCGGCCAACGCGGCGCGGATCTGTTCGGTGAGGCTGCTCATGGGCGCGACCTGGCGCGCGGGCGAGGGCGGCCCCGCGGCGCGCGGGACATGTAGCACCGCGCCCGTTCCCAAGCTACCCTTGCGTCAGCTTCGCGAAAGGCCCGCAATCGTCATGGCAGTGCTCGACGTCGTCAAGTATCCCGACCCGCGGCTGCGCGAGCCGACGCACCCGGTCGAGCACTTCGACGAGGGGCTGCGCCAGCTCGTGCGCGATCTCGCCGACACGATGTTCGCGCTCAACGGCGCCGGCATCGCGGCGATCCAGGTCGGTCGCCTCGAGCGCGTGTTCCTGATCGACGGCCGCGTCGCCGGTCGCGAGGACGACGTGCCGGTGGTGTTCTGCAACCCGGAGATGATCGACAGCGGTCACGGCATCTCGATCTCGGAGGAGGGCTGCCTCAGCTTTCCCGGGGTCTTCGTCGAGGTGAAGCGGCCGCGGTGGGTGAAGTTCCGCGCGCAGGACCAAGACGGGCAGTGGTTCGAGATCGAAGGCGAGGGCCTGCTCGCGCGCGCGCTGCAGCACGAGCTCGATCATCTCACCGGGCGGCTCTTGGTCGACATGGTCGGCATGGTCAAGAAGGAGATGATCAAGCGCAAGATGAAGCGCTGGCACGCGAGCCAGGAGGGTTCGGGCGGCGACGGTGACGATGATGCCGTCGCCGACGACGCAGCGCCCGTCGGCGCCTGAGGTGTCGGTGGCCGCGCGCTGGCGCTGGCTCGCGCTGACGTGCTTGCTGTGGTGGGGCGTGGCCGCACGCGCGCGCGCCGACGACGGCTTCGGCTTCGCCGTGGTGCGCCACGACGCTCCGCTCGCGCTGTGCCGCGACGAGCAGACCCGCGTCGAGATCGAGCTGCGCAACGACGGCCTGGTGCCGTGGTCGGACGCGCTGGGCGATCGGCTCGCGTACCACTGGCTCGACGACGCCGGCCGCGAGGTCGTGCGCGAGGGTCGACGCACCTCGGTCGGCGGCGTGGTCATGCCCGGCGCGACCACGCGCGTGCACGCGCGGCTGCAGGCTCCGGCGACACCGGGCCGCTACACGCTGGTGTGGGCGATGGTCCGCGATCGCGTGCGGTGGTTCCCCGAGCTGCCGCCGGACGACGTGCACGGTCGCGTCGCGGTCGAGGTCCGCGACGGCGAGGCCGCGCTGGCGTTCGCGCTGCAGGGCCCGCGAGAGATCGACGGCGCCGCCGGTGAGCGCGTCGAGGTCGAGGTCACGCTGCACAACACCGGCTGCGCGACGCTGTCGGCCGCACGCGGCGACGCGCTGGCGTATCACCTCTCCGATCGCGAGGGCCGCATGCTGGTGCGCGAGGGCCTGCGCACGCCGTTGCCGGAGCTGCAGCCGGGCGCGTCCGCGACGCTGTCGGCCGCGGTCGTGCTGCCGTCGTCGGCCGGCGAGGCGGTGCTGCAGTGGGAGCCGGTGCGCGAGCACGTGGCGTGGTTCGGCGCCGCGAGCTCGGGCGATGCCACGGCGCGCGTGCACGCGGGCGCGCCGGCGCTGGCGTGGTCGATCGAGCCGGTGCCCGCGGCGCTGTCGGGCTTCGCCGGCAACCCCGCGAGCGTGCCGGTGGTCGTGCGCAACGACGGCGAGCAGGACTGGCGCAGCGCCGACGGCGACGCGCTGTCGTACCGCGTGTTCGACGAGCAGGGCCGCGCCCTCGCGATCGAGGCCCCGCGCACGGTGCTGCCCCACGACGTCGCGCCCGGCGAGGCGATCGCGCTGTCGCTGCGCATCGAGCTGCCCAGCGTGCCGGGGCACTACCGCCTGCGCCCCGAGCCCGTGCGCGAGGGCGTGCGCTGGTACGGACCGCCGCAAGACGATCCCGACGCCGATCGCAGCACCATCGCGCTCGAGGTCGGACCGCCGCAGTTCGCGTGGTCGGTGCTGACGTTGCGCAGCGACGGACGGCTGTGGGCCGGACGCAGCACCACGGTGCACGCGGTGCTGCGCAACGACGGTGCCGACGCGTGGTCGCCCGCGGCCGGCGATCGCGTGGCCTACCGCTTCATCGGGCGCGACGGTGCGATCGCAGGCGAGGCCATGCGCACCGAGCTGCCCGGTGCGGTCGCGCCCGGCGAGAGCGTGACGCTGGCGGTGCGCGTGCGACCGCCGTCGCAACCGGGGTCCTACGCGCTCGAGCTCGCCATGGTGCGCGAGCACGTGCGCTGGTACCCGCCGCCGCTGCGCGACGCCGGCCTGCGGGTGTGGGTGCTGCGCGAGGGGGTGATCGCGGCCGCGCTGGTGCTGCTGTTGTCGCTGGCCGCGGGCCTGTGGCTGCGCACGAGCGGCCCGTCGCGATCGACCCGCGCGCTGGCGTGGGGCTGGGCGCCGCTGCACGTCGCGCTCGCGGCGCTCGCGGTCGGCGAGCTGTTCACCGATCTCGCCGGCGTCGAGCACTGGCAGGGCACCGAGCTCGCCGCCGCCAGCGGTTGCGTGTGGTGGGCCCTGCCGGTGGTGGCGGTGCCGTCGCGATGGCAGCGGACGACCGCGGTGCTCGCGATCGTGCTGCTGCACGCGCTCGCGCTGGTCGATCTGGGCTACCTCGACTTCTTCGGCTCGATCGTGCCGATCTCGGCGATCACGGCGCTGCACCACCTGGGCGATGCGCACGCGACGGTGTTCTCGCTGTGGCACGCCGACTACTGGTTGCTGGCACTGCCGCTGCTGCTGCTGCTGCCGCTGCTGGCGCTCGCACCTGCGCGCGAGCCCGTCGCGCCGCCGCGGATCCGCGTGGTGTGGCTCGGTGCGCTGGCGGTCGCGGCGGTCCCGGCCGGCGCCGCGCTGCTCGAGCTCGCGCGCTCACCGGTCGCGACGCGGGTGTTCTCGGAGCGCGACAACGTCGGACGGCTGGGGCTGTGGAGCGCGCATGCGTTCGAGGCCTCGCGCACCGCGGCGCGTTGGCTCGGGGCCGACGCGCTGTCGCCCGAGCAGGAGCGCACGCTCGCCGCGTTCGTGGCGGCGCGCGCCGCCGATCGCGGCGCGCCCGGCCCTGCGAGCGGCCGCGCCCGCGGGGCCGATCTGGTGGTGATCCAGGTCGAGGCGATGCAGGCGTGGGTCGTCGACGCGCAGCTGCACGGCGAAGCGGTGATGCCGTTTTTGCACGGCGCCGACGCGGTCGGCCGCGTGTTCACCGGCGTGTTCGATCAGACCGCGCAGGGCCGCACGTCGGACGCCGAGTACCTGGTGCTGCAATCGGGCCACGCGCTCGCGACCGGAGCGCTGGCGTTCTCGCGCGCGGACAACCACTTCGACACGATCGCGCATCGTCTCGCGGACGCGGGCTACGGCACCGCGTCGGTGCATCCGTATGCCCGCGGGTTCTGGAACCGCGCCGCGATCCACCCGCGCTACGGCTTCGCGCGCTCGTGGTTCCGCGAGGAGCTGGGCGATGGTCCGCAGGTGGGGTGGGGCCTGTCCGACGTGGCGTTGCTGCAACGCGTGGCCGAGCTGGTCGGCACCGCGCCGCGGCCGAGCTTCACCTTCGTGATCACGTTGAGCCTGCATCACCCCTACGCCGAGTTCCCGCGCGCGCTCGCGGAGCTCGACACCGAGGACCTGGGCGACGCCGCGCTGGCCAACTACCTCGAGGGCATGCGCCACGCCGACCACGCGCTCGCGCAGTTCTTCGAGGCCCTGCGCGCGCGGGGTCGCGACCGCGACACGGTCGTGCTGGTGTACGGCGACCACGTCACCGGCCTGCCCGACAGCCCCGCGCTGCGGCGGCTCGCCGGCGTCGAGCACTGGGATCCCACCGTGCCCACCCGCATGCACCGCGTCGGCGTCGCGCTGTTCGGACCCGGCATCGAGCCCGGTCGCGACGATCGCGTCGCGGGACAGCTCGACCTCGGCCCGACCGTGCTCGACCTGCTCGGGGTCGAGCCGGCGCCGTCGATGATCGGACGATCACTGCTGCGCCCGGCGCCGCCGGGCGGGCGCATCGTGGTCTTGCCCGACGGCTCGGCGGTCACGCCCGGCGCGCTGTGGGTCGCGCGCGGGCGCGACGACATCGCCGGCGGCGGCTGCTTCGACGCCCGCGGCTACGCCCAGCCGCGCGAGCAGTGTGCCGCGTTGGCCGAGGCCGCCGCGCAAGAGCTGTGGGCTGCGCGCACGCTGCTCGACCACGACCGCCACCGGGGTTGGCAGCCGTCGCCGGCGTCGCCGTGACGCGCCCCGGTCGCAACCCCTTTTCGTCGCCGCGCCGAGCGGGCACAATCGCGTCGATCGATCGATCGAACGATCGCCATGGCCGGCAGAGAATCCGACGTCGCGTCCTTCGGCTCGCGAGCCTTGCTCGTGGCCGTGCTTGCATTGCCGGCGTGCATCGTCTTCGACGATCCCTCGCACTGCGCGAATCTGCGTGGTGACGCCACCTGTGTCGAGGCATTCGGCGACGGCTGGGCCTGCAGCGTGTGCGAGCGCGGTGCGCCGCTGCAGGGCTGCAGCAACGCGCCGATCGAGACCGCGTGCCGATTCGAGGCCGGCAGCGGCAGCGGTGATTCGGGCAGCGGCGGCAGCACCAGTGGCGGCAGCGGCGGCTCGGGCACCACGGGACTGCCGGTCGAGTGCGATGGCACCGGCGCGGTCGAGGGCTGTCCCGAGGATCGACCCTACTGCGTCGAGGGTGTGTGCAGCGGCTGCGAGGCCGCCGGTGGCCACGACTACTGCGCTGGGTTGTCGGAATCGGTGCCGCAGTGCAATCCCTCGTGGGGGCACTGCGTCGAGTGCTACGACGATGCCTCGCCGGCGTGCGGCGAGGGCCAGGTCTGCGGCGACGACTTCGCCTGCGGCGCGTGCACGCAGCACGAGCAATGCCCGATGTCGGCGTGCAACGTCTTCCGCGGCACGTGCATGGACGACGCGACCGTGCTGTGGGTCGACGACGACCCCGCGAGCTGCGATCCCGACGGCGACGCGAGCGAGGGCACGCCGCTGTGCGATCTCGACGCCGCGATCGAGCGCGTGGCCGCCGGCGAGACGGCGATCGTGCACCTGCGCGGCGGCAGCTACACCTCGCTGGTGCTGCCCGACTGCGCCGCGAAGTACATCGCCGTCATCGGCGACGAGGGTGCGCCCGCGACCATCGATCTCAACGCGCTGCAGTCGCCGCCGGCGGTCGAGGTCGCGTGCGGCTCCGAGCTCATGCTCTACCGCGTGCGCCTGCGTCGCAGCAACGCGCCGGCGGTGCAGTGCCACGACGGCGGCAAGCTGTCGCTGCAGCAGGTGCTGATCGACGGCGGGACCACGGGCGTGGACGCGCAGGACTGTCGCCTGCGATCGCTGGGCAGCCGCTTCGTCGGTACCGCCGGGCCCGCGATCTCGGCGACCGATGGCAGCGACATCGAGCTGCGCAACGACGTGATCGGCGGCAATGCTGCCATGGGCACCCCGCCCGACAACGCCGCGCTGGTGGTGGTGGACTCCGCGGCCGAGCTGCGCTTCGTGACCCTGGCCGACAACGACGCGCTCAACCTCGCATGCGGCGGGACCGCGGTCGTGACCGCCCACAGCAGCCTGGTGGGCGACACCGACTCGGGCATGAGCATCGACTGCCTGGTGGCGAGCTTCGATCACAGCGTCATCGACAACAGCGACGTGCAGGGCGACGACAACGTCGCGCTGCTGTTCGATCCCGGGTGGTTCGTCGATCTCGCCGGCGACGACTATCGCCTGCTCGACAGCGAGGGCGCGCTGGCGGAAATCGGTCAGTGGAACCCGGGCGACCCGCGGTTCGATCTCGAGAACGCGCGACGGGTCGAGATCCCGGGCGCGCGCACCTGGCCGGGAGCGGATCAGCCATGAGCGCGCAAGCCCTCGCTGGCCGCACTGCAACACCGGCGACGGCGCGGCCGACGGCGCGTGCGCCCGTGAGCCGCTGCCTTCGTTCCCTGGGGTTGTTCGCTTCGATCTGTCTGGCCTGGCGACCGCTGCCGTCGCACGCCGCCGCTGCACCGGCGGCCAGCGATGCTGCCGCGGTCGAGGTCGATCTGTCCGGGCTCGAGCCGCTCGATCCCGACGTGCGCAAGGAGCTCGCCGCCGCGATCGCGCGCGAGGCCGCGGCGGTCGCCGAGCAGCACGGACTGCCGGCATCCAAGCTGCACATCGCGATCGGCTGGCGCGACGCCGCCACCTTCGACTATCTGGTCAAGCTGCGCTTCGATGCGCACGACGGCCTCGACACCCACGAGCAGCGCAGCCAGACCGGTCCCGACGCGGCACAAAAGGATCTCGGCCAGCTCGCCGCGGCGGCGCTCGATCGCATGCTCGCGGAGTGGGAGTCCGAGCGCGATCGCAAGCGTGCGGCGGCGCCGACCACCCCGCGCGCGACGACGCCCGCGGCCGACGTGCCGCGTGGGCGCACGCGGCTGGCCGGCATGGGCTGGGCCGGCATCTCGCTGGTCGTGCTCGGCGGCACCGGGATCGGCGTCGGCGCGAGCCTGACGGCGGTCGACCTCGTCGACGACCGCAACCCGCTGCTGCTGCGTTCGGTGCGTCCCGCCGGCGTGGCGATGCTGTTCAGCGGCGCGGGGTTCGTGATCGTCGGTGCCGTGCTGGCCGGTGTGGATGCCAAGCGACAGCGCCGCGCCCGCAGCCATGCGCTGGCGCCGATGTACGGTCGCGGCCTGGCCGGCCTCGCGTGGCACGGCCGTTTCTGAGCTCGCGGATCCCGATGCACCCCAGCGATCAATCCACCCACGTCACCGGCCTGCGTCGCCGAGGCCCCACCGCGGCCGGTGAGATCGTCGGTGGCTACGAGCTGCTGCGGGAGATCGGTCGCGGCGGCATGGCCGAGGTCTGGGTCGCGCGCAAGGCCGGGTCGAGCGCCGGGAAGTTCGTCGCGATCAAGATGATCCTGCCGCACTACTGCGGCGACGAGCGCTACTCGCGGATGTTCGCGACCGAGGCGCAGGTCGCCTCGCCGCTGTCGCACTCGAACATCGTGCAGGTCTTCGACGAGGGCGAGGACCACGGCCGCAGCTACCTGGTGATGGAGTGGGTCGACGGCACCGACCTGTCGCGCTTCGAGCCGCTGATGCTCGAGCTGCAGCAGCGGGATCCCTACCTGCGCTTGCGCGCGACGGCGTACATCGTGGGTCAGGTCTTGCACGGCCTGGGCTACGCCCACGCGCTGTCCGATCACGACGGCCAGCAGCTCGGCATCGTGCACCGGGACATCTCGCCGCACAACGTGCTCGTGAGCGTGTCGGGCGACGTCAAGGTCACCGACTTCGGCATCGCCCACCGCATGATCGACGAGACCGCCGGCGTCGACGTCAAGGGCAAGCTGCGCTACATGCCGACCGAGCAGCTCGCGGGCCGCTCGCACGCGCCGACGGTCGATCTGTTCGCGGTCGGGGCCATCTTGCACGAGCTGCTCGATGGCCGCCGCTTCCGCCACGACGCCGACGATCACATCGCGCTCTACCACAGCGTGATCAGCGGTCGCGTGCCCGAGCTGTCGGTCACCGACGTGCCGCCCGAGCTCGAGGCGCTGCGCGTGGCGTTGCTGCAGCCCGAGGCCCGCGACCGACCGCAGAGTGCCGAGCAGGCGCTGGTGATGCTCAAGCGCTGGTCGGGCTACGCCGAGATGAAGACCGAGCTGGCGGCGCTGTGCCAGCAGGTCACCGGGGTTGCGCGGCCGCGGACCGGCCCGATGCTGCAGGCCGCAGCGCCGCGGCCGACGGTGTCGGCGAGCGCACCGTCGCAGCCGTCCGTGGCTGCGCCGCCGCGGGAGCTCACGCGGACCTCGGCGCTGACGCACGAGTCCGAGCCCGATGCTCCGCGCGCGCCGTGGGGCGTGTCGAGCTCGCGCGCGACCGGGGCGGCGGCGGAGCCCGGCACCGCGCTGCTCGATCCGCAGGAGCAGGCGTTCGCGCGCGGTCGTCCGCGCAGCGAGCCGACCGAGGCGCTCGATCTCGTCGCGGCCGGGGCCGATCGCGGACCGACGACCTCGCCCGATCTCGCGTCGAGCACCGGCGTCGGTGCGTGGCCGCCGTCGATGCAGGCCGAGACCACGGTGTCGCAGATCGATCTGGCGCGCGACGAGCCGCGTCGCCGCGGATGGATGCTGTTCGCGGCGCTGGGCCTGTGTGCCGCGGTCGGGATCGGGACCGCGGTCGCGCTTTTGGTGCCCGGCGACGAGCCGGCGGCTGCGGTCGCGAGCGCGCCGGCGAGCAAGCCCGCGACGCCGCCGACGCCCGAGCCGACGGTCGCCGTCGCGGGACCCTCGCTCGCGCCGGTGCGCGCCCAGCCGTCGGACAAGCCCGCGCCGAGCGAGCCGCCGGCCGAGCCCGCGATCGCGAACACGCCGGCCGTCGCAGCACCGACGGCGGCGACGCCTGCGGTCGACGACACCAAGGCAGCCGCGCCCAGCGAGCCCACGCCGGCGCCGGCGAGCGAGCCCACGCCGAGCAAGCCGACCGCACCGAGCAAGCCGCCGGCGAGCAAGTCGCCGTCGAGCAAGCCGCCGGCGAGCAAGCCACCGTCGAGCAAGCCCGAGCCCGAGTCGCCCGCGGGGCCGCCGGTGCTCGTGCACTTCCGGCTCGAGTCGGGGCTCGCGGGCGCCGACGTCCGGATCGCGGGTCGCATCGTGAGCGTGCGGCCGCACTACGACACGAAGATTCCCTCCGGGCGCCACGCGGTGAAGTGGCGCGCCAACGTGGGCGACGCGTGGAGCTCGGCGGGCACGGTCGAGCTGGGCGACAGCGGCGAGTGGAAGCTGTTCGTCGGGCCCAGCGGCGCGAAGCTCTCGCGCTTCTAGCCTCGCGCGCTGCCAGGGCCCGCGCGGCCGCGTGATCGGGCCGGGTTTTCGGCTACGCTGGTGGGAGCATGCCCCGCGCCCGTCGTCGCCGTCGCCGCCGTGATCTGTTCGCGCTCGCGTCGGCCCCGGTGGCGGCGCCGCGCTGGCTCGCGCTGGTGCTGGGTGCGGCGACCGTCGCTGCGATGCTGTCGCGCTGCGACCCCTCGAGCGCACGACTCGACGAGGCGTTGCCCGCCGCGGATGCGCCGCCGGTGGTCGCGGCCGCGAGCCTGCCGCAGGGGCGCACGGCCGTGCGCGTGCAGCCGCGCGACGCCGCCGAAGCGGCGTTGGTGCGATCGATCGCGCTCGACGAGTGGAGCGAGCACGCCGGTGTCGGCGATCCGATCGACGTCGTGCTCGACGCCGATGGTCTGGTCGCGCTGGCGCAGGCCCGGATCCCGTGGGAGGTGCTGGTCGCGGACATCGACGCCCTCGCGGCCCAGGAGCGCGCGCGCCTGCACCAGCCGCAGGCGCAGCGACCCGCGGATTGGTACGCCGAGTACCACGACTTCGGCGCGATCACGTCGCACCTGGAGGCGCTCGCAGCCGAGATGCCCGAGCGCGTGCGCTTGCAGGTGGTCGGCGGTTCGGTCGAGGGCCGACCGATCCATGCGCTCGTGCTCGGCAACCACGAAGGCGGCGTGCCGATGCTCATCAACGGCGCCCAGCATGCGCGGGAGTGGATCGCTGCCGCGGTGCCGATCTGCGTCGCGGAACGACTCGCGCGCGGCCAGGACGATCCGGCGCTGCAGGGCCTGCTCGATCGCACTGCGCTGTGGGTCGTGCCGGTCGTCAACCCCGACGGCTACCAGTACTCGTGGGGCAGCGATCGCTACTGGCGGAAGAACCGGCGCGGCGGTCACGGCGTCGATCTCAACCGCAACTGGGGCGTGGCCTTCGGCGGCGCGGGCTCGAGCGGCAACCGTCGCTCGCAGATCTACCGCGGCGAGTATGCCTTCTCGGAGCCGGAGACCGCGGCGCTGCGCGACCTGGTGCGGCGCGAGCACATCGCCGTGCACATCGATTTCCACTCCTACGGCCAGCTGCTGCTGCACCCGTGGAGCTACACCGCCGCGCCGCCGCGCGACCGCGATCGCTACGCGGCGATCGCCGATCGTCTCGCGTCGGCGATCTACGCCGCGCACGGCGAGCGCTACGAGATCATGCCCGGCGCGCGGTTGTACGCCGCGGCCGGGACCATGACCGACTGGGTCTACGGCGACGGCGGTGCGACCTCGTTCACGATCGAGCTGCGGCCGCGCGGCGGCAGCGGCTTCGTGCTGCCGCCCGAGCAGATCCGGCCCACCTGCGACGAGGCGATGGCCGCGGTGCTCGAGCTGCGGCGCACCGCGGCGCCCTGAGCGAGACCGCGCGGGTCCACCGGGCGAAAAGAAAAATCGCGACATCGGGGCCGGCCGGCCGTCGACCGGAAAAGGCGGGCAGGACCGCCTTCCCGGAGACCCGATCCCATGACTCGAACCCTTGCGCTCTTGAGCACCCTCGCGCTCGCGTGCCTCGCGATGCCGGCCTGCAACGACGACGACGACCACGGCGACGATGGCGGCGACGACGGGTCCGACGACGGCGGCTCCGCGGAGGGTGGCTCTGCCGACGGTGGCTCCGCCGACGGCGGCTCGGCCGACGGTGGCTCGGCGGACGGCGGCTCGGCGGACGGCGGCTCTGCGGACGGCGGCTCTGCGGACGGCGGCTCTGCGGACGGCGGCTCCGCGGACGGCGGCTCCGCCGACACGGGCGCGAGCTGCGAGGGCGGTTGGTACCTCGGCTCGGTGCCGTACGTCGGCGACGGCATCCTCACCGAGTGCAACGGCAACCCGCCCGACAACTGCGTCGATGGCTACTACATCGTGTTCGACACCGGTGAGTGCCTGTGTCTGCCGCAGTGCTCCGCGTTCGTGGACATCGGCCTGGGTGACGCGTGCACCACCGATGGTGCGGTGGTGTGCCAGGCGATCCAGAACGCCGAGGGCACCTCGAGCGGCAACTTCTGTGTGCCGACGCAGTGGAACCTCTGCGGGCCCTGAGTGCGCGCGCTCTGCTACGATGCGGCGCGTGGTCGTGCTCGGCGCGCAGCGTCTGACGTGCCCGCACTGCGGGCGCGTGCAGTTCCATCCGCTCGCGCGGCGCTATCGCTGTCGCGCGTGCGGCAAGAGCTTCGCCGCGAGCGCAGCACGGGGGCCGGCACCGCGTCCGCCCAAGTCCGGCACGCGGCGCTCGGGTGAACGCTGACGCGCGCCCGGGTCGCGCCCGCGGCTCAGCGATACGGCGTGCCCGCGTGCGCGCGCAGGCTCGCGGCGATGAGCGCGGCGCCGACCGTGAGCGACGCGAGCGCACCGTCGCTGCCGAGCGACGGACCCAGCAGCTGCGCGCGGCCGAGGTCGCGGCGCAGCGTGTCGTCCCAGCGCGCCGTGCTGCAGCGGCCACGCAGCAGTCGCGTCAGCGCGCGGAAGTTGGCGCGTCGTGACGGCTGCAGCGCCGGGCCCAGCGGGTCGTAGCGGATCTCCTGCTCGCGCAGGCAGCCACACGGGCCCTCGCGCGTGAGCAGGAACAGCACCTCCTCGTCGGGCGGCGGCGCGCGTCGTGGCGGCACCTGCTGCAGACGTTCGAGCCAGGTGCTGCCGAGCATGCTCGCGACGCCGCGCACCTGCGGCGCTGCGGGCGTGGGCACCGCGGTGCGCAGGGCGTGGACGAGCACGTCGATCGCGTCGAAGCGCACCGTGGTCGGCTCGCCGATCCGCGCGACGAGCTCGATGCCCGCGTCCTGCAGCGCGAACTCGCGGGCCAGCACCAGGCCCGGCAACGGATCGTGCACGGCGATCGCCCGCGCGTGCAGCCCGCGCGCACACAGGGCCTCCGCGGCCGCGCTCGCAGCGGCCTCGCGCAGCACCGCGAGCACCAGCGGTCGTGGACCGATCGCAGCGAGGCGGTGGGTCGCCTCCTCGGCCGTCGCACCCAACACCGCGCGCACGGCCGCGGCGGCGAGCGTGGGATCGACGATGCGGTCGAGCGCGACGGCGTACACGGTGTGAGCGCGCGTGGGGCCGCGCTGCCACAGCATCGCGCAGCATCGAGCTTGGTACCATCGTGCGCTGCAGAGGCCCCCGATGTCCCAAGCGCTCACGCGAAAGCAATTCCTCCACCTCGGCCTCGGCGCGACCGCGGCCACGCTGCTGCCCGGGTGTCCCGGCGGCGACGACGGCGACGGCGGCAGCTCGGACGCATCGAGCAGCGGCGGCGGCAGCAGCAGCACGACCGCGAGCACGACCGCGACGACGGCGACCACCACCGAGAGCACCGGCGGCAGCAGCGGCGGCGACAGCAGCAGCGGTGGCGGCAGCGGCGAGACCGGCGTGGGGGCGTGCTCCGACGATCCGAACGCGATGTTCGACCTGCACTTCCACAGCCTCGACGTCCCGCTCGCCGACGTCGTCGAGGGCACCGACAAGAGCTACGTCTCGGGCGGCGCGCACACCCACGACGTCATGGTGAACGCGGCCGCGTTCGCGTCGCTCGTCGCCGACGGTCAGGTCATCGTGACCTCGGGACCGGGCGGCACCGACGGGCACACGCACATCGTGACGCTGTCGTGCCCGTGAGCCGGCGGCTTTCTTGACCCGGCCGCGCCGGCCCTGGCAGCGTGCGGGGCGATGAGCCCCTGGCCCCGGGTCGGCGTGCTCGCCGTCGCGCTCGCGCTCGGCGGCTGTCACCCCGCGTGGCTGCCGCTGTTGGCCAGCCAGAACCCCGGCGAGAAGACGCAGGTCGCGGCGGTGCCGGTCGAGGACGGCTCGCAGTACGTCTCGGTGATCACCAAGGCCCCGGCGTCGCCGATGGCGGTGCGCAACCGCTGGCGACGCGAGGCCGCGACCGCGTGCGACGGCGACTACGTCGTGCTCGCCGAGAACGCCGCGTCGCAGCAGACCGGGGCCGTGACCGCGCGACGGATCCACGAGGGCTTCGTGCGCTGCGTGTCACCCGAGGCCCAGCTCGCGCCGCAGGACAAGCCCGTGAGCGACGGTGGTCGCAGCGACACCGCACGCACCCAGGCCGCGCGGCGCAAGCGGACCCGCGGTCGCGCGCGGGCGTACACTGTCGCGCCGTGACGCGTGCCCGATCGTTGCCCACCCTGCTGCGGCCCCTGCGGGTCGCGTTGTTGCTGCTGTTCGCGTGCCGCCGCGGCCCGACGCCCGCGAGCGAGCCGCCCGCACCGGTGGTCACGCCCGAGGCGAAGCCCACGCCGGCGCCCGCGGCCACGCCCGCGGTGCAGTACTTCATGGGCGCGATCGAGCTGCCCGGCGCGCAGCTGCCGTTCTTCGTGGTCGTGCGCGAGCGCGACGGCAAGCCCAGCGCGCTGCTCGACATCCCCGCGCAGGCCGCCTTCGGTCTGCCGCTGTCCGACGTGCGCGCCGACGACGAGGCGGTGACGTTTCGCGCCGCGCAGGTCGGCGCGAGCTGGCGCGCGACGCTCGACGCCGAGGGCGATCCGGACGAGTGCAGCTTCTCGCAGGGCGGCGCGACGCTGCCGTGCTCGCTCGCGCGGGTCGACGAGGCCACCTGGCTCGCGGCGCGCAAGCCCAAGCGCCCGCAGCTGCCGCAGCCGCCGCTGCCCTACGCGACCCGCGAGGTCGCCGTGAAGAGCGGCGACGTCACGCTCGCCGGCACACTCGCGGTGCCGGCCGGCGCCGGGCCCCATCCGGCAGCGTTGCTGCTGACGGGCTCGGGCGCGCAGGATCGCGACGAGACGCTGTTCGATCACAAGCCGTTCTTCGTGCTCGCCGATCACCTCGCACGCCACGGCATCGCCACGCTGCGGCTCGACGATCGCGGCGTCGGCGGCTCCGGCGGGGACCTCGGCCACGCGACGCTCGAGACCCTGGTCGACGACGCGGTCGCGGCGGTGGCGTGGATGCGCACCCAGCCCGAGCTGGCACCGGCGAAGATCGGCGTGATCGGCCACAGCGAGGGCGGCCTGGTCGGACCCGCCGCCGCCGCGCGCAGCCGCGATGTCGCGTTCGTGGTGATGCTCGCGGGCCCGGGCTTGCCCGGCGGCGACGTCATCGTCGATCAGCTCGAGGTCATCGCGCGTCGCAGCGGCGCCAGCGAGGCCGACATCGCGCAGGCGCTGGCGCAGCAGCGGCAGGTGATCGCGGCCGTGCGCGAGCACGCCGATGCGGCCGCGCGCCGTGCCGCGCTCGAACCGTTGCTCGCGGGCGATGCCGCGGCGACGGCCCAGCTCGAGGCCGCGGTCTCGCCGTGGTTTCGCAGCTTCGTGGTCTACGATCCGGCGCCGACGCTGCGCAAGCTCCGGCAGCCCGTGCTCGCGCTGCTGGGCGGACTCGACGTGCAGGTGACCGCGGCGGCCAACGCAGCGCCGCTGCGCAAGGCGCTGGCGAAGAACCGCCGCGCGCGGGTCCGCGAGTTCGCCGGCCTCAACCACCTGTTCCAGCACGCCAGCTCGGGCCTGGTCGGCGAGTACGGCACCATCGAGGAGACCATGGCGCCCGAGGTGCTCGATGCGATCGCGACGTGGATCGCCAGCGACGGCGTCGGCAAGCCCGCGCGCTGAGGCCCGACTCACGCCGGCGTCGGTCGCTCGGTCGGTGCGTGCCAGCGCCGCACCACCGAGAACACGCGGCCGCTGCGGCCGTTGACGCGGACCTCGATGCGATCGCGCTCGATCACGAGGCCGTCGGCGCGGTGCTCCCACCGTACGCAGTACTCGGTCTGGCCGGCGTCGCGGACCCAGCCGTGCTCGACCAGGGTCGCGTCCGCGGGCGCGTCGGCGGCCGCGACGGCCGCGGCCAGGCACTGCTCCGGGGACACGATCGCGGCGGAGTCGTCCGTGAGCGTGTCGATCGACCACGCCAGCCGTGCATCGTCGCGGGCCTGGTGGCTGGTGGTCGCGGTGCCGAGCCTGCGCATCACCTGCACGCGGACGCGGCGCAGCGCGCCGTCGGGCACCAGCTCCAGCGGGCGCAGGCGCAGCTGCGCAAATGCTTGCCTGGCGTGCTCGTCGCCCTCGCGCGCCGCGATCGCGTCGGTCAGCAGCGCCTGCACCACCAGCTGCGCGATCTCGCGGGTGTCGTCGTCGCGGGACATCGGCATACCCCTTAGCGGAAGGACTCCACGCGCAGCAGCGTGCCGTCGTCGCAGTCGATTGCGAGCTCGTCGTGATCGGCCTCGCCGCGCTCGACCACCACGATCCACACCCGGTGGTCGCGCACGACGTGGTGTTGCTCGAGCGCGTGCGCGCGCTCGATGATGCGCTGCTCGAGCGCGCGGCAGGGCGCGTCGGGCTCGCCCAGCGCGCGCCGGGCCGCGTCGATCGCCTCGGCCGCGGTCACGGTGCGGGCTCCTGCGGGCGCCAGGCGGCGACGCGGTTGCGCGCGGGGTCGAGGGCGAACTCGTGGGCACGGCCGTCGCCGTCGATCACGACGGCGATCACCGCGCGGCCGGGCCCCGCCGCACACGCGCGCAGCTGCAGCGGGCCGTCGAGCAGCTCCAGGCGATCGATCCACGCCAGCAGCGATGCGGCGCTCGGCAGCGGCGCGGCCGGCAGATCCGGCTGCGAACAGGCGGCCCACGCGGCCGCGTCGACGCACGCGACCGGTCGGTCGTGCTCGTCGAGCCACACGTCGAAGCACGTCAACTCGCGCCAGACCTCGGTGGTCGTGCGCACGACCGTGCGCAGCTCGGCCTCGTCCCACTGCGTCCGCGTGCGGGTGTGGATGGCTTCGAGCGGCTCGCCCAGGGCCTGCTGCAGCAGCGCGGCGATGTCCTCGCCGATGCGCGGGGGCACGGACGCGCTCATGCGAGCTCCTGCAGCGACGCGGCGATGCGGGTCTGCTCGTTCAGGGCCTGCGCGACCGCGGGCGCGATCGACAGCGTCGGGCCGCGCCCGGCGAAGCTCTGCAGGAAGTGGGCGCGGAACAACGCCGGCACCACGTCGGGGTCGTAGCCGGCATCACGCCACGCCGTGTAGAATCCGCAGACGGCCTGGCGGCACTCGTGCGCCGCGGCGGCGTAGATCCAGCCGATGACGAACCACGTGCCGCGGGCGTGCAGCGCGTCGGCGAGGCTGGGCTCCGCCATCGTGCGGCAGCTGTTCATCATCCACAGATAGCGCGGGGTGGTCGGCACCGCGCCGACGTTCGCGAACGAGGCGTCGCCGAAGCGGGTGGTCGAGGCGTGCTCCGCCTTTTCCTCGGCCGAGTGCTTCGTGTAGTTCGCGTTGGCGCGCTGGCCGTAGCGCATGACGCTGCGGTAGTTGCCCCACTCGTCCGGCTCCGGGTACCAGCGCTTGTCGCCGTCGATTCCACCACCGATCGAGCGCAGCGGCACCGGCACGCCATGGTAGATCTCATCGGTGTCCAAAGAGACCGCGCGTTCGTAGATGTAGCCGTGGCTGACGTTGAGCACGGAGTAGGTGTTGCGGAAGATCGCGCCCCATGCCGCCAGCGGCACGACGTTGCGCCGCGTGCCTGCGACCTCGGCCCGGTGCTCGGCGGTGAAGGTCAACTGCGCCGCGATCGACTCGCCGACGTTGGTGTAGAACGCGGTCGGCGCCGGCGCGTCGGAGTGGTCCGTGAGCATGATGTGCCAGCCCCGCAGCAGCAGCGTGGAATCGAACTCGCTCGAGGTCGCGGGCAGCGGGGGATTGGCCTGCACCGTCACGCGCAGCTCGTACCGCGGCCTGCGCCACGCGGCCCACAACTCCTGGCGCTCGTCGAAGCGAAAGAACGGCGGCTGGCCGCTGTTGCGATCGACGACGCGGCCGCCGCGGATCTCGAGGTTGGCGATCAGCCCATCGTGATCGGTCAGCGCCTGCGCGGGGTCGGGTCGCTGCGCGACCGGACATGCGGCCGAGACATCGGTGTTGTGGATCGCGACGTGGTGCACGGCGAGCGTGACGGCGGTGCCGTCGTCGACGCCCTCGGTGCGGATGTCGATGCCGGCGTGGATCCGCGTGAGATCGTCGGCGCGGTCGGGCAGGCTCGGCCACGAGAACGGATGCACGGGCTCGATGGCGTCGACGCTCCAGCGGCACACGACGATGCGCGGCTCCGCCGGCGGTGGCGGCTGGGCGTCGGTGTCGCAGCGCGTCAGGCCCTCGCTCGCGTCGTCGTCCTCCTCCACCGGCGGCGGCGCGGGCAGGACCACCACCGGGGGTTGGGCCGCGGCCTTGCGCGCGAACACCTTGCGGAGCAGCTTCTTGAAGCCCACGCGGTCCTACCGATCGAGCGCTGCCATCGCGGCGCGCCACAGCGTGTCGATGTTCGGTCGCGGCCGCGCCAAGACCTCGTGCGCCCACGGCAGGCGCTCGAACTCGGCGCCCAGCAGCATGACGAGCTCGACGTAGCGTCGCGCCGCACCGGCGCGCACGAAGCCGTGCCGACGCGCGCGCAGGATCGCCGCGACCACGCGCTGTTGCAGCGCCTGCGGTCCCAGACGCGCGCACTCGGCCCGCCAGATCGCGGCCACGTGCGCACAGGTCTGCGCCACGAAGTCCGCGCGCGGCGGCATCAGCACGTCGAGCTGGTCCTCGCGGATCCGCAGCACGGATCTGGAGTATCGAACCGCGGCGGTGGGCGTCAAGGCGGCGTCGCGCCGATGCGACGCGAGCGGCCGGCGGGTCCGCGACCGAGCGAGCGGGATCGACAGCGACGCGCGGGGTCGGACGCTGGGCACGCCCGTCGTCGATGCGCTTGTCGATGACGGTCGGAGGCGACGCGCGTGCTCAGCCGCGACCGCAGGGCCCGCACGACCACGGGCGTGGCGGCGTCGCGGCGGGTGCGGTGCGTGGGCGGGGTCGCGCCGCAGCCGTCACCGCCGCCGGCTCGCAGGGCTCGAAGCGCGTGGCGGCGTCGCGGACCGCCGCGGGCGGCACGCTGGGCGCCGCGACCGTGGTCGGCGCGGCCTCGCGCTCGCGCAGCCGGCCCCGTCGAGCCGGCGGCGCGGGGATCTCGTCGACGCGGCCCGCGTCCAGGGCCACCGGCTCGCTCGCGACGATCGAACGCGCAGGCGTGGGCGACGTGACCGTCGCCTCGGTGCGTGTGGCCGCCAGCACGGCTTGGGCAGGCTGACTGGCCTCGACGCTCGGCGCGGGCGCGGGCTCGTCACAGGCGGCGCCCAGCAGCGCGGTCGAACCCAGGGCGGCGGCGCGGAGCGAGGCGAGCAGGGCCTGCGGCAGGTGCATCGGGCTGTCAACGCGCGAGCACGAGGTTCGATCCACGGCGGCGCGACCGATCGCGGCAGGCCGCTCAGGTCTTGCACTCGCCCTCGCCGTCGATGTGCCCGACGGTCTGGCTCAGCGCCGTCATGTAGTCCCACAGGTTCTCGATCTCGTGCGAGCCGACCTGGTAGCGCGCCTGCGTGGTGATGTCGAGCGCGCGCAGCTCGGCCTCGGTCACGGTGGCGTCGCCGTCGGTGTCGGCGGCCGCGACGAGATCGAAGGCGGTGTTGGGCGTGGTCGACTCGAGGTCGTCGTAGAAGATGTGATCGGCGTGGATCGTGATGGTCGTGGTCGCACTGCCGCCCGCGGGGACCTCGTCCACGACCTCGCAGTCGTGGTAGCGCGTGGTTGCGGTGAAGGCCCACGAGAACGCGACGGTTTGCTCGGCCTTGGTCGCGGCGCCGTCGATCCACAGCGACGCGCCGCGCTCGGCCATGGCCTGGCGATCGGCCGCGCTGGCGTTGCCACCGCCAGCTTGCGCACCGGGGCCGAGGGTGAAGCCGAGCGCCTGCGCGCCCGCGGGCACCTCGAGCACGGTGACCTCGTGGCCGGCGCCCATGGTCGGTTGCGTCAGATCGAACAGATAGCGGCCGTCGTCCTGGTCGTCCGCGGCGGTGATGCCGTCCAACGCGACCAGGTAGCGCGAGAACGTGATCGCCCAGCCGTCGACGAAGACGTCGGCGGCGATGCCCTGTTCGATGAAGGCCTCGCCGTAGACGCGGACCTGCAGCGTGCCGGGCTCGGCGTCGGCGCAACCGCTGGTCAGCGCGAGGCCCAGTGCAGCGAGTCGGCGCGTCATCGGATGCTCACCGCGTACTGATCGTGGACCTGCAGCTGTCGCAGGATCAGGTTGTTGGCCGCCTCGCCGACGACCAGCTCGACGTCACCATCGCCGTCGCCGTCCAGTTCGGCGAAGTCGAGCTTGTCGAACGCGGTGTCGGGCTCGAACGGATCGACCATCAGCATCTGCAGCCCCAGCGCCACGTCGGTGTCGCCGTCGACGTCGAAGTGCGGCGTCTCGGCGCCGGCCTCGAGGTCGTCGCCGATGGGAAGCCCGATCACGCGCTTGCCCTCCTCCTCGTCGATGAAGCCGTGGAAGCTCCACGTCGCGCCGTCGCGGGTCGCGGTGCCGGCAAGCTGCATCGTGTGGCCCAGCAGCGGATCGCCGGCCGGCACGTCGTTGGCGGTCGCGCGCGTGAACACGAAGTTGGCGCCGTTGTAGCGCGTGGCCAACATCGTCGCGGTGCCGACCTCGGTGCCGTCGGCGAGCCAGTCGACCACGAAGCGCCCGTCCATCTCGCCGGCGATCTCGCCGCCGGCGTAGTGGCCGGGGTGGGCGTAGGCAGTCGGGATCACCAGCTCCTGCAGCGCGCCGCCGACCCGATGCAGCAGCGACGCGTGCATCTCACCGCCGGTGGTGAACTCGACGTTGTCGAACGCCACCCGCATCGTGGTGATCTCGATGTGATAGCCCAGGTCGTTGTCGAACGCGCCCATGCCCGAGCCGTCGACCACGACCGACAGCTGGACCTGCGGTGCCTGTTGGCTGTCGAGCCCGCACGCGGCGAGCAGGGGGATGAGTAGACAAGACGGGACGGCGCCCGCCAGCAGACGAGGTTGCACGGAAGCACTCCGATCGTGGCGCGCCGCGGGCTGCGGCGGCACAACAAGCGATCAACGCGGGGGATCCGCAGACAGCCGCGGCGACGCGACTGCGCGAACCATCGGCCTGTCGCGCGATCGCGGACGCACGCGCGCCGTCGATCGGGCTCAGGTCAGGGCCATCGCGGCGGTGCGCACCGGCGGCGGACCGCGGGCACGCGCGCGCTCGGGCACATTCGAGTAAGGTCGGCCGCACGCCGTCGGCAGCCACGGCACCCAGTCGAGCTCGGCGCTGGCCCCCACTGGCCACGGCGAGGGTGGCTGCGTGATCGCGACACCGCGGTGGAGCAGGTCGTGCTGCCCGTGGCGCGGTGCGATCGGTGCGACCTCGGCATGATCATGGTCCCGCTCGTCCCACCGCAGCTCGTCGTGCGGCAGCGCCTCGTCGCGCAGCTCGGCGTGATCGTGATCGGGCTCGGGCTCGTGTTCGGCGTGATCGTGGTCGGGCTCCGCGTGCCCGTGCGCGTGCTGGCCGTGCTCGCCGTGGTGCTCGCCGTGCTCGTGCGCGTGATCATCGTGCGCGTGCGCGCGGTGCCGCGCGCTCGCATGGGCGCGCGCGCCGTGCTCGTGCGGCGCGAGCAGGCCGTGCAGGCCCAGGTGCAGGTTGGGCAGCGCCTCGACGCCCAGCAGCCACAGCAGCGCGCCCATCAGCGCCAGTGCGCGGCGCGAGCTTGTCTGCGGCCGGGTCACGTCGTCACCGTCGAGCGGATCGTGGATAGCACGGAACGCGCCGCTGGCGCGATCGGCCCGGGGCAGTGGAGCTACGTCCCGATCGCGCGCACGGATCGGCGATCCGCCGCCGCTCGAGGCGGCGTACCGGGAGCACCCGGGTGAAGACGGCGCTGCTGTGCACGGCCTTCGCGGCCGCCCTGTCGATCCCCGGCCTCGCACACGCGTCGCCGTGGGCGGTCGTGCACCCGGTCGAGCCGCCCGAGGCCGCGGCGCCCGACGAGGCGGGCACGCGCACGGTCAAGGTCCGCACGCGCAGCGACGGGCTCACCGCGAGCGGCCGCCGCATCGGCTCGGAGCAGATCCAGACCGCGCCCAAGCGCAGCGCCGAGGACCTGCTGCGCATGGTCCCGGGCCTGCTCATCGTGCAGCACGGCAACCAGGGCAAGGGCTACCAGTTCTACGTGCGCGGCTTCGACGCGGTGCACGGCTCCGACATCGAGTTCCGCGTCGGCGATGTGCCGGTCAACGAGCCCTCCAACGTGCACGCGCACGGCTATCTCGATCTCGCGTGGATCATCCCCGAGGTCGTCGCGCAGATCGACGCGCACAAGGGCGCGTTCCGGCTCGAGCAGGGCAACTTCGCCACCGCTGCGAGCATCCGCTACGACCTCGGCGTGCCCAAGCGCTTGCGCGGCACGCGGGTGTCGTACGAGATCGGCAGCACCAACCGCCACCGCGTCGCGGTGGTGCACGCGCCGCGCAACCGGCCCGACGCCACGTTCCTCGCCGGCGAGGTGCTGACCGACGACGGCTACGGCGAGAGCCGCCGGGCCGCGCGCGCGAGCGCGATGGCGCAGCTGCGGCTGTGGCAGCGCGACGGCCTCGCCCTCGACGCGCTCGCGACCGCGTACGACGGCAGCTTCGAGCTGCCCGGCACCGTGCGGCTCGACGACGTGAAGGCCGGGCGCGCCGACTTCTACGGCTCCTACGTCGACGGCGCGCGCGGCCGCTCGCAGCGCCAGGTCGCGTCGCTGCGGCTGTCGGGCGCCAGCGGGGCCAACCGCATCTCCGCGACGCTGTGGCAGCAATCGCGCCGACTGCAGCTCGACGAGAACTACACCGGCTGGCTGCTGCAGCGCGAACGCGGCGATCGCCATCGCCAGCGACAGGAGGCGCTGTCGCTGGGCCTGACGCTGGACTACGAGCGACAGCTGTCCGATCGCGCCGCGCTGCGCATCGTCGGTTCGTGGCGCGGTGACGTGATCGATCAGGGCCAAGACGAGCTGCTGTCGACCGGCCGCATCTGGTCGAGCTCGCGCGACCTCGGCATCGCGCAGCAGAGCTTCGGGCTCGCGCCGGGGCTGCGCATCACGCCGCGCCGCTGGTGGCTGCTCGACGGCGGCGTGCGCTTCGATGCCTTCGACGCCCACGTGCGCGACCGGCTCGCGGCGCCCGAGCGTCGCGAGAGCAGCGGCACGCTGGTGCAGCTGTCGCCGCGCATCGCCACGCGCTTCACCCTGCGCGAGCGCTGGCAGCTGTTCGCCGCCTACGGTCGCGGCTTCCGTACGCCCGAGGCGCGCGCGTTCACCCTGCCCACCAGCGTGCCCGAGAACGTCGATCTCGATCAGTTCGCCGGCGGCAAGCCGTTCATGACCACGACCGACAACGGCGAGGTCGGTGCGCGCGTGCAGCCCAGCGAGCTGTTCGACGTCGGCACCTCGCTGTTCGGCATCTGGATCGGGCGCGAGAGCATCTTCGACCACGTCTCGGGCTTCAACGTCGAGCTCGGCGCGACCCGCCGCCTCGGACTCGAGGCCGACCTGCAGATCCATCCCACGCGCTGGCTCGATTTGGGCATCGACGTCACCGCCGTGCACGCGCGCTTCGTCGACAGCGGTCAGCGCATCCCCGGTGCGCCGCCGCTGTTCATCCAGCTGCAGGGCGCGCTCAACCACCCCTCGGGCTTCCGCGCGGGCCTGCGGTGGTTCGTGCTGGGACCGCGACCGCTCAGCTACGGCGGCAAGGCCGGTGCGACCACGGTCATGGATCTGTCGCTGGGCTACCGCATGCGCCGCTGGGCGCAGTTCGACCTCTCGATCGACAACGCGCTGGGCACGAAGTGGCGCGAGGGCGAGTACAACTTCGCCTCGTACTGGGATCGCAGCCAGCGCGCGAGCCAGATCCCCGGCATCCACTTCGTCGCGGGCCCGCCGCGCATGGTCCGCGCGGCGGTCACGTTGTTCTGGTGAGCGTGGCGCGGGGCTCAACCGCCCAGGTACGGCGCGAGCTGGCCGACGATGTCGGCGTAGACGTTCGCCAGCGGCGGCTCGCAGATCGAGTACAGCGTCGGGCCCATGCCCTCGACCCCGAACGCTTCGATGACCTCGCGCTCGCGCACCGGTGGCGTGGCACGGCCCCACGCGCTGCTGCAGCCGGCGGCGATGCCGAAGTCGGCCTGCTCCTGGGCGTCGGGCGAGTTGGCGTAGGTGATCGGCACCGCGGGATAGCCCACGGGCACGCCGACGACGCCGAAGAGGAACACCGACGCGCCCTGGGACTGCTTGATCGCGCGCACCTCGGACAGGAACTCGATGTAGTCGGCCGTCGGCCGCAGCACCGCGTCGTGGGGATCGTCGGTGAACGAGCCGTCGACGGCGCGATCGACCGCGTGGCACTCCTCGTAGGGATCACCGCTGCCGCTGCAGGTCACGCCCGCGTTCCAACACACCGCCGAGGACGGCGCGGACGCGAGCGGGTCGCTCCAGAAGATCTCGGGATGGCCGCCCATGTTCTCGGGCAGGAAGATGGAATCGTCGAGGTACGAGCAGTCGGTCTCGTCGGTGACGAAGATGATCGCGAGGTGGGCGTCGGAGCGCGTGAAGCCGTACGAGGGCTCCGCCGCGGCGCTGGTGCGCAGCAACGCCTTGTACATCGCCTCCAGCGGCGACTCGAAGCCGCAGCCGTTGATGCCCTGCGGCATCGCACAGCGCAGCGCCTCGGTCAGGCCGACGCCGTCGAGGTTGGTGCCGCCGGCGCCGCCTTCGATCCACGGCCGCACCCGCGGCGTGGGATCGAACTCGGTCACGGTCGGGGTCAGCGGGATGCTGTCGAGCTCGCACACGTCGAGGCACGCGGTGTTGGTGGCGTCCTGCGGCGTGTTGCCGTTGAAGACGAAGTCTTCGAGGTGCTCGCGGCACGACGACACCTGCAGGTGGCCGGCCTCCGGCGAGGTCGAACCGCACCACGGGTTGCCGACGTCGGTGGTGGTGATGCCGATGCGGTAGCTCGCGCCCTGCACCTGTTCGAGCTGTGTCACCAACGCGTCGATCGACGCCGCCAGCGCGCCTTGTTCCTCGCCCATCGAGCCGGAGTTGTCGAACACGAACAGGATGTCGATCGCCGTCGCGGCACCCGGCACCTCGCCGGTGCTGCCCTCGGCGGTCCCGGGCGCGCTCGAGTGCCCACCGCCGTCGGGATCACCGCTGCTGCCGCCACCGCTGCCACCGTCGGTGTCGGTGTCCGTGTCGAACGATCCCAGCGGCGCCGGCAACACGCACGCACCCGCCAACACCCCCAGCGCGCCCACGAGCAGCGTCGCCGTTGCACCCCCGCACTGCACCACGTTCTTCATCGTCACCCATCCCCGTCTCGCACGCAAACGTGCGCCCATGCCCGCGCCGCGCTCACGCGCCCGCGCGGCGCTCGCCGCAGTCCCACTGTCGAGGGCCGCCCGCACCATGCGGGCGTGTCCCTCACGTCACCCAATCCACGTCACTGTCCACCCACCACGATCGCCGCATCGAGCCGAAGTCCTGCCGATTCACCGCTGCGATCGCGTCACGGTGTCGAGGTCTCGCCACAGGCCGCGCGCACGCGCGCGGCGTGGACCGACGTCGGCCATCGCTTCAGGAATCCATCGCGCAGGCGCGCGGCCTCGTCGGCGCGGCCCTTCGCGCAGGTCGCCAGCACCCGCAGGGCCTCGCGGTCCTGCGCCAGCACGCCGTCGGGGTAGCGCTGCGCGTGGCGACGCAGCTGCGCCAGCGCTGCGTCGGCATCGCCGGCCGTGAGCGCGCGGTTGGCCTCGCGCAGCATCGCGGCCTCGCCATCGAGCGCGGCGGGGTTCTGCGTGCGCGGGGTGCTGCGCCCGCCGTCGCTTCGCGCGCCGGCGGGGCCCGGCCGCGCCGCCGCGCTGCCGCGCGGCGGCGTCGCGGCCGCGCGGATCGGTGCCGCGCTCTCGCTGGGCGCGGCGAGTGCCGGCGCGGGCGC
>JAIBBS010000331.1 GCA_019694555.1 Nannocystaceae bacterium | reverse complement strand
CGCGCAACTACGACGACAAGGACGGCAACAAGAAGTACATCACCGAGGTGATCGCCGACGTCGTGCAGTTCCTCGGCGGCCGCGGTGAGGGCGGCGGCGGTGGTGGTGGTGGTGGTGGTGGTGGCGGTGGTGAGCGTCGCGGAGGCGGAGGCGGAGGCGGAGGCGGAGGCGGAGGCGGTGGTGGCCGCGATCGCGACGCCGGTCCGCCGGATGACTTCGGCGGCGACTACCCGGCCGGTGGTCCCGCGGACGACGACATCCCGTTCTGATCGTCAGCGCGGGAACGACAGCATCGAGCGCAGCACGCCGTCGGGATCGAGCGCACGCTTGCGAGCGACCAGCGCCTCGAACTGGTCGCCGTAGTGCTGCCGCCACGCGGCCTCGTCGGGTTCGAACAACCACCCCGACAGGTAGCGCTTGCCGCCCAGCGCGAGCAGGCGATCGTGCAGCGCCCGCGCGGCCGCGAGCGCCGGGGCCTGGAACGCCTGCGGGATGCCCATGGGCAGCACCGCGAGGCCCAGCGGGCGCGGCGGCTGCATGACGAAGCGCGGCCGCGCGACGTCGGCGATCGGCATCATGCGATGGCCGTCGCCGTACAACAGCGGCAGCGCGGTGACGGCCTCGGGCAGCTGCTGCAGCCCGGTCTCGGTCGGCACCATGCACTCGAACCACGGATGCGGCTGCTGCCACGCACCGGTGGCGCGCATGACCTCGAAGCGCAGATCGTAGCGCGCGGCGTAGTCCGTCGACGGGCTGTCCTCCACGTGTACCCGCTCGCGGTGGCGTAGGCCCGCGAGCAACGACTCGTCGGGTGGCTGCGACTCGTGGAATTCGGTCGAGACGTGCAGCCCGCCGAACCACCGTGCGAACGGGGCGCGTCGCCCGGTCGGGCCGCGGCGCAGGCCCTGCACGGCGGCTGACGCAAAGCCCTCGAGGTGCACGCACGCGTGCCGTGACTGCAGCACCAACTCGTCGGCGAGCATGGTCGCGAGGTCGTCGTACAGCAGGCACCACGTCCGTGTGATCGGGCCCATCGCGCGCAACCGCACGGTCGCGTCGATCAGGAATCCGAACTGACCCACACCACCGAGCACGGCCTCGAAGACCTCGCTGCGCTCCGCGGCGTCGGCGTGCACGAGCTCGCCGGTGCCCAGCACCGCGGTGATCGCATCGACGGTCGAGACCGCCATGCCGTGGTGGTGGCTGGTGCTGCCGATGCCGCCGGCGCTGAGCAGGCCGCCCACGGTGAGATCGAGGTTGAACGGCATCACGAGCGGCGCGAGGCCCTGGGCCGCGGTGGCCGCGAGCAGCTCGCGCCATGTCACCGCGCTGCCGCATCGTGCGGTGCCGGCCTCCGCATCGATCGCGATCCCGCCGAAGCCGCCCATGTCGACGCAGACGCCGTCGCGCGCGATCGACTGTCCGCTCTGGCTGTAGCCCAGCTGCCGCGGCGTCAGGGCGAACCCCTCGGCGCGTGCGAGGGCCACCAGCGCGCACAAGCCCTCGGCGCCCTGCGGCCTCGCGATCGCGAGCGCGCGTCCGCGGACGAGGCCGCCGAAGTCCGCGGACGCGCCTTCGAGCGCCGGCGCGAGCACCGTTGCGGTGACACCTTCCAGCGCGGACAGCCGTCCATGCAAACGGGTCGCGTCGATCGAGGGAGTCGTCATGCCGCGCTCACGATCTCACGGGGTCACCGCGGGTGCATCGAGGTAGCGTTGCAGATGTGTCGCGAGGCGATCGAACGCGGCGAAACACCTGCGCACGGTCGCGATCGCGACCTCGTAGGTCGCGTCGTCGAACTCGATCGCATCGAGCGCGCGCGAGCCGGCCTCGGTGAAGATGTCGTGGTCGGCCTCGACCTGTTGGTGCGACCGCGAGAAGTAGCGCAGCGGGCGCTGGTCGCCACTGCGCGCCAACAGCCCGTTGACGCGGAAGAAGAACGTCGAGCCCGCGGCCTCGAGCACGAGCGGCAGCGCCAGTCGCACGCGGTCGTCCTGTGCGCCCATGATCTCGGCGATGAGTGCGTAGGAGGCGTCGCGCGTGGGCTCGTGCTGCGGACCGAAGACCCACACGACGTCGCGCTCGACCGCGAGCTGCACCGCGTCTTGGGCAAACCACACTTGGTGCCCGGCATCCTCCTCGCGGTGTCGCGTCGAGATGGTCTTGAGCGCGGGGTCGCGAATGAGCTCGTCCGAGAGCCGCAGCATGTCCTGGAACGCAAAGACATAGAAATACAGGTGGGGCATGAAACGGCGCAGGTCCTCGATGTCGGAAGCGACCTCGAGTCGGCGCAGGAAGCTGTGGCCATTGAGGTGCCGGCGCTGTTCTTCGATCTCGGCGCGGACGTCTCGCATCGTCTTGGTGCTCATGGTCTTGCCTCCATCGCGTGCGCGACGGCGCGACGCGGCGAAACGCGGTAGGTCTCCGGAACCAAATAGACGGTCACGTTGGGGCCGTCGCCGTTGCGTTTGATCGACGCGTAGCTCTGCATGCCGACACCGGCATCGAGCGCGCGCCCGGCAAAGGCACGGACTGCTGCGGCGTAGGTCGCCGCCGGCAGGCCCTCGCGGGAGAGCAGGGCGTAGATGCGGTCGAATGCGACCTGATCGTCGGTCGCGTATCCGCGAATGGGCACGTGCAGGGTCGCGCTCGGCGTCTGCTCGCGCCCCGCCCACGACAGGCATGTGATGACCGGGTTGGCCGTGAACGGACCGAGGCTGCCGGTCATCTCGTGCAGGAATGCTGCGGTCTGTCCGCGCGCGACGCCGCGGCAACCGGCGAGCGCAGCTTCGAGCTGGGTCGCATCGATCGCGGGATGCCGCACGTAGATCTTCACGCGCGCCTGCGCGGCGTCTGAAAGATCGAGGCTGAAGTACTTCAACTCGTCGACGTCGCGGCCGGCGAGCCGCTCGATCCACGGCCACGCATGATCGAGTCCGAGTCGCACGAGGGATTCCCGGATGACGTAACGCGAGTGTTCGCTGCCCTGCAGCAGCGGATTGAAGTAGACCTTCGCGTCGGTGCGGCCGCCGGGGCGGAACTCGAGCGCGTGCCAGCGGGCGAACTGCGCCGATTCGCAGTCCGATTCGAACAATCCCTCGATCGCCCGCACGCGGTCGGGTTTCGCGTGGGCGTGCTGCAGCAGGCTCTCGGTGCAGTTCCGTGCTGCCTGTTGCCGCCGCGCGAACGTCGGTGGTTCGGGCCCGCTCTCGACCAGCACGCGCAGCACCGCCTCCTTGCGGTTCATCGAGACCGAGAACTCGAATGGCCCGTGGTCGTCGCAGATGTCCGATGGCCAGGCGGGCGGCGCCTCCAGCGGACGGTCGGCGGCGTCGCCGAGTAGCTCACGAATCTGCTCTGCGATCGCGTCGGCCTCCGATCCGAGGCCCAGTGGGCCGGCGAGGGCGTCGAGCTTGGTCCGCGCTTGCGCGCCGAGCGTCACGGGAGGGCGGTCGAGCGGGGCCATGGGATCCGGTGCGCCTCAGCTCTGTCAGAAGACGAAACCGAGCATACGCAACTGGCCAGCTTAGAAGGTCACGAAGGGGGACGCAAGGGCACGCCTAAATGTCCAAATGGCCAGTGGTCACAAGTGTTTACAGCGCGCGATCCACGGCCGGACGGCCACCTCGTGCGGGCGAACGCGAGCCTTGGCAGTCTTGGACCTCGGCGTTGGCTGCGCAGCGGTTGGGCGCCCGGCGATCCGGCCGCGGCGAAGCCCCGCAGTTCCGCTGCGCACGTGTCACGGGAGAAGGTGAACGATCATCCGATCTTTCCCGAGGGGCAGCGGCCCGACCAGGGTCGGTTCGGGGGGTTTCCGCGGCCGCCGCACTTGCGTCCCGAACCGATTCGGGTCAAGTAAGGACCTTAAGCTGGCTTGCATTCTCGTGTTGGAGTAAAAACGCGCCCCACACGAAACGCGCGGAAGCGATCCGGGTTGGTCCGGTGCTCCGCGAAGCCACCCGGAAGTTCGCGCCCCTGGAAGGAGAACCGCGCCGTGAAGAACGATCTGCTCAAGGCCCTGTCGATCGCTGCCCCCCTCGCCCTCGCCACCGCCTGCGCACCGGCCGAGGACGACTCGGACGTGGGCTTCGAGTTCCGCCACGGCCACGGGCACCACGGTGGTGGCCACGGTGGCGGTTGCGACCACGACGACGACGACGACGACGACGACGACGACGACGTGCAGGAGATCGAGGCCGACGCGGGCTTCTCGTGCGACTTCGGCATCGCCCCGGGCACCCCGCCCGAGCTCATCCCGCCCACGATCGAGCGTGACCGCATGTACATGGCGGACCAGCCCGGGATGATCTACGGCAAGCACCTGCCGCTGACGATCGACCTCCAGAACGGCGATCTCTTCAGCGGTGGTCGGTACCTGTTCGAGACCAAGCAGCAGGCGGCCGCCTACAAGCAGTGGGTCACGCAGGACTACACGCTCGACGGCGTGCAGTTCCTCGCCCGTCCGCAGACGCTCGATCCCGACTGCCACCAGTGGCAGAACATGGGCGCGTTCGAGCTCGGCGACATCTCGGTCGACCACGTCGTGATGCGCACCGAGCGGTGGAGCATCCCGGGCAACAAGAACCCCAAGCACTACATCGAGGAGAACGTCGACGACATCCTCGACGGTGCGCTGGCCTTGGGGCTGACGGGCGTGTGGGTGCTCTACGAGAAGGACGCGCGCCTGGTCGAGATCGTCTACATCGGGGGCCGCGTCGCGCCGCCCAACCCCGCCGAGCTCGACTTCAACAGCTTCTTCGCCCTCGCGGGCGCGCCGACCCTCGGCGCTGCCTTCGATGCGAAGGGGTGGACGCGCGTGCTCGACCGGACCCACTTCGTGCTGTCGATCTGGTTCCCCTTCGTGCTGGGTGACCAGGGCGCCCCGTCGCTGTGGCCCAACTCGCCGCCGCTGCCGGCACCCTTCTGCACCGACGGTGTGTGCTCGGTCAGCCGGGGTGAGAACAACGACACGTGTCCCGCCGACTGCACCCCGACCTGCGGCGACGCGGTCTGCGATGCGGACGAAGGTCCCGCGAACTGCCCCGGCGACTGCCGCATCCGCCCGCCGTTCTGATCCGTGGCGCGGGCGTTGGGTGCGGCCGACCACCGGCGACCCATCCCGCCGTCCGCAGATGGCACCGCACGAACGGCGCCCCGTCACGGGGCGCCGTTTTTCGTCTCGCCAACCGCGCCCGATCGGCCGATCGGGTTTGAGTTTGGCCGAAGGGCCGCATATCATGCAGCTTCGGTAAGCTCGACTGCTCCCCCGACGGCCTTCAGGCAGGGTGCTCTGCCCGTCGGCCACCAACC
>JAIBBS010000004.1 GCA_019694555.1 Nannocystaceae bacterium | reverse complement strand
CGACCCCGGGCGCGGCGCCGGCGTCGACGCGTGCGCGCGCGAGCTCCAGCTGCACGCGCGCGCGCTGGTGCAGCGGTGCGCCCAGCTCCTCGCGCAGCGCCAGCGCGGCGGCGTACGCCGTGATCGCGGCGGTCGCATCACCGGTCTCGTGCAACACGTCGCCCAGCGCGACCTGGGCGGTGGCGGACTCGAGGCTGCGCGCGCCGAAGATCTCCCGCGCGCGCGCGACCGCGGTCTGGCCCTGCTCGCGGGCCTCCTCGTGGCGGCCCGCGGCGGCGAGCTCGCGCGCGAGGTTGCCGTGGGCCAGCGGCACCGAGCGACCGCGCGGGTCGAGCCGCAGGTGGGTCGCCAACGCCGCGCGCAGCTGTTCGATCGCGCCGTCGCGCTCGCCGGTCTTCGACAACGCCATCGCGAGGTTGTTGCGCGCGACCGTGGCGGTGTTGCCGTCGAGCTGTCCCAGCGCCGCGAGCATCTCCAGCGCCGCGCGCCCGTGGGTCACGGCGGCTTCGTCGCGTGCGAGCCGATGCAGCGCGCCGGCGGTGTGGGCCTCGATCGCCGCGCGGCGCAGCGAGCTGCGTTCGCCGTTGGCATCGAGCACCGCGAGCGCCGCGAGATCGGCCGCCAGCGCCTGCTCGCCGCGGCCGCGCTCGAGCAACGCCGCGCCGAGGTTGCCGTGCAGGATCGCGAGGTCGGGATGATCGTCGCCGGCGGTCGCGCGCAGGGCCGCGATGGCCTGCTGCAGCACCTCGATGGAGTCGTCGGGCCGGCCCGCGCGGCGCAGCACCACCGCGACGGTGTTGTCGGCCTCGATGACGTGCACGTCGCCTTCGTCGTACAGCACGAGGGTGTCCGCGCGCAGCTGCAGCGCCGCCTCCAGGGCCGCGGCCCACTCGCCGCGTGCGAGCGCGATCGCGGTGCGGGCGGTGCCGTCGAGGCGTGCGAGCGCGATGGTGGCGGCGTCGGACACGGTGGACTCGCTGCTGCGATCGCCGGTCCCGCGCCACGCCGACATCGCGGCGTGGCCGTTGCGCAGCGCGAGCTCGGCGGCCTCGACGTCGCCCTGGCGCGCGCGGTGGTGCGCGAGCGTGAACCACGCCCGCGCCGCGACCTCGTCGTCACCGGCGGCCGCGGCCGCCAGCGCGGCCTGCTCGGTCGCGGCCTCGCCGCTGCGCGGGTCACCGGATTGCAGCTGCAGTCGTCCTTGCACCGCGAGCACGCGCGCGTGCAGCACGGGATCGTGCACGACCGCCGGCTGCTGCAGCAGCGCGACCGTGCGTTCGAGCGCCGCGGTCTCGCGGCCGAGCCGTTCGAGCGCCTCGATCGCCGCCAGCGCCTGCAGCGTGGCGTCGTCGTGCCGCGGGCCAGCCACGCGATCGCAGCCGCGGGGGTCGCCCAGCGCCGCGGTCGCACCGACCGCCCGCGCCGCGAGCTCGGCGTCGGCCGCGATCAACGCGTCGCGCAGCGCGACGAGCTCGGCCCGCCGCGTCTGCAGGCACGCGTGCGCGTCGGGGTCGATGCGGCCGCCGTCGCACAGCTCGCGCGCGACGTCGACGATGCGGCGCGACTGATCCTCGAGCGCGGCGATCGTCCGCGGCGCCGCACCCTGGGCGTAGTCCAGGCCCGTGGCCGCGAACGCGCGCTCGATCGCGGCCGCGTCGTCGGGCTCGAACCCCTGCAACGCCGCGACCCGCTCGGCACACGCCGGTGCCTGCGATCGCGCGAGCATGCCGGTCGCGATCGCGCTCGCAGCCACCGCGGCCGCGGCGAGTGTGATCGCGCGCGCGCGGCCGCGGCGGGGCAGGCTCGCGCGCAGGGCCGCGGCCAGCTGGGCCATGTCGGCGAAGCGCTGCGCCGGGTCGGGCTGCAGGCCGCGCGCGAGGATCGCCAGCAGTCGCGCCGGCACGCCGCCGGCGCGCGGCAGCTCGAAGCGACCGGCGCGCTTGGCCGCGACCAGCCGCACCAGCTCGCGCTGCGGGAACGGGCGGCGGTCGAACAGCAGCTCGCACAGCGTCACCGCCAGCGCGAACTGGTCGCAGCGGTGATCGATCGCGCCGGCCTCGTGCTGCTCGGGTGCCATGTACGGCGGCGTGCCCATCACCACGCCGGTCGCGGTCGCGCCATCGTCCGCGGGGGTGGCGTCGCCGGGCTCGGAGCCGACCGCGGTGCCCTGGCCGATCGCGAGCCCGAAGTCGATCACCGTGACGCGGCCGTGCGGGTCGATGATGGCGTTGCCGGGCTTGAAGTCGCGGTGGACCAGGCCGCGCGCGTGTGCGGCCGCGAGGCCCGACGCGGCCTGGGCCATCGCGTCGACCACTGCGGGCCAACGCGGGCGCGTGCGCGACCACTGCGCGAGGTTGATGCCCGGCAGCAGCTCCATCACCACGTAGACCTCGCGCCCGCGCGGTCCGTCGTGGCTGCCGACGTCGAGCACGCGCACGACCGCGCGGTGGTCGATCTGCGCCAGCGCACGGGCCTCCCGCAGCAGTCGCACCTCGCTCGCGTGCACCTCCTGGGCGTTGCCGCGCAGGTGCACGCGCTTGATCGCGACCTCGCGATCGAGCTCGGGATCCCACGCGCGGTGGACCGCACCGGCACCGCCGCGGCCCAGCAGCGCGCCGACGTGGTAGCGGCCGATCCGCGCCGGCTCGGCCGCGCCCATCATGCGCTGCACCAGCGCCGCGGCCAGCCGCGCGCCGGCGTCGGCGTCGTCGCGCGCGCCCGCGGCCAGGGTCCGCCGCGCCGCGTCGGCCAGCGTGTCGTCGGGGTCGTGTGGTGTGTCCGAGCCCGTCCGACCATGCTCGCACGCCGCGTGCGCAGCGAGAAGCACCGCGCGTCGAGCGACGCTCAGGGGCCGGTCACGTGCTGCTCGTCTTCGAGCTGCACGCGGACCTCGCGGCGGACGCGGCCCTGGCCGTCGTCGTGATCGAGGATCTCGATCTGCGCGCTGTCGACCACCGCCTGGCTCAGGCCCTCGGCCCGCAGCTGCTCGATGATCTGCACCTTGGCCGACTCCACGCCGTGGCGGTCGAGCGTGATGTCGAGCCAGTCGTGCGACAGCCGTCCACCCAGCGTGCCGTGGATGCGGCCGCGCAGCTCCTGGTCCTCGAGCCGCGCGCCCTCGAGCTCGGGGAACGCGGCGACCAGCTCGTTCCACAGCTGCTGCGGCTCGAGGTCGTCGCCGACCGCGTCGAGCTCGATGCGCGTGAGGGTCTGCGCGTGCCCCTGCGCGTCGGCGAGCCGCTGCTTCGCCACCGCCATGCGCAGCTCGTCGGGATGGTGCTGCTCGGTGATGAAGTCGACCAGTGCGTGGGGATCGACCTCGACGTCGTCGCCCTCGAGGATGATCGCGAGGCGGTGCCCGACCGCGGCGTCGTAGTCCGACGGCAGCACGCACGCGCCGGCGGTCACGGCCAGCGCGAGCCCGCCGCCCAGGAGCCAGCGGGTCCAACGGCGCGGCGGCGCCACGCGGCGATCGCCGCGCGCGGCGACCGAGTCGGCCAGGGTCTGCTCGAGCGCATCGCGGCGGGCGGCGTCGATCGGCAACGGCGTGCGCTCGAGCGCGGCACGCAACAGCGCGTCGTGGCGATCACGTGGCATAGCGCTCCGCTCCCTTCGCTTCGTCGCCCTCGCGCAGGCGCGTCCGCAGCTCCCGCAGCGCCCGCGCCATGCGCTGCTTCACCGCGGCCTCGGTGGTGCCGACGACGGCCGCGATCTCGCGGTAGCCCAGCTCGTCGGTGAAGTGCAGGCTCAGCATCTCGCGCGTCGTCGCGGGCAGGGTCTCGATCATCGCGCGCACCGCCGCGGTGCGCTCGTCGATGTCGTCGCGCGGCAGCGGCAGCGGTGCGGCGACGTGGTCGTCGTCCTCGAACGGCGCGTGCTCGCGGTGGGTGCGGAAGTGATCGATGACGGCGTTGCGCGCGATGCTCAGCACCCAGCCGCGCACGCTCGCGCGCGTGGGATCGAAGCGCGGCAGGTGCTCGACCATGCGCTGGAACACCCGCGCGACCAGGTCCTCGGCCTCGGCGGCGGCCGCGACCCGGCGACCGACGTAGGCGTGCACCGCGGGGTGCAGCGCGCGGTACAGCGTGCGGAACGCCGCGACGTCACCGCCGGCGGCGCGTCGCGCCAGCTTCGCCTGGGTGCTGGGCCAGCTCGAGAACACCTCGGGCCCAGCATACGAGCGGGGCGCCCGGCCGGTGACATCACCCCTGGCGCCCGCGCGCGGGCGGCCGAAAGCGGGCCTACAGCCCCAGCACGCCCTCGACCTGTTCCATCAGCTGGACCCGCCGCCGGGTCACCGCGCTGCTGCCGTCGACGATGGCCGCGCTCTCGGACAGCACCAGCGACAGCGGGTAGCGCGAGACCGCGGGGTCGTCGGTGGCCTCGCCGCCCTTGGGTCCCTGCCAGCCGAGCATCACGTCGGTGGTGCCGGCGAGCACGGTCGCGACCGCGGCGAGCCCGAGCCGGCCCGCGATCATGCGGTCCTGGAACGAGGGGTTGCCGCCACGCACGAGGTGACCGAGCACGGTCGCGCGCACGTCGACGCCGGGCAGGTCGTTGCCCAGCCGCTCCTCGACCATGCGCACGAGCTTGGTGCACGGGATGCTCACGCCCTCGGCCTTGAGGATGAGCACGCGCTGCTTGGCCCGCGCCTGCGAGAAGCCGCGGCGGATCGCGTGCTCGACCGACGCGACGATGCTCTCCTCGTCGCGGCCCTGCTCGCGGAACAGCACCGCGTCGGCGCCGGCTGCGATCGCGCCGGCCATGGCGAGGTAGCCGCAGTCGCGGCCCATGACCTCGACCACGAACGCGCGTCGGTGTGCGCGCGCGGTGTCGCAGATCTTGTCGCAGGCCGCGACGATGGTGTTGAGCGCAGTGTCGACGCCGATGGCGCTGGCGCTGCAGCCGACGTCGTTGTCGATCGACGCCGGGATGCCGACGATGGGGACCTCGCACTCGCCGGCCAGCGCGTGCGCGCCGGCGAGCGAGCCGTTGCCGCCGATCACGATCAGCCCGCGCAGCGGGCCGTCGGCAGAAAGTCGCGCGATCGCGGGCGCGCGGCCCTCACGGGTGTGGAATCGCAGCTCGCGGGCGGAGCCCAGCACGGTGCCGCCCAGCGACGCGAGCGCGTCGATCTCCGCGTCGGGCACCACGCGCTCGCCGTCGCCCTCGCGCACGCGGTGCGTGAGCGGACGCAGCGCGCCCTCGCGCAGGCCGGTGTAGCCGCCGAGCACGCCGACGACGTCGACGCCGCGGCTGGCGGCGACCTTGGTGATGGCCCGGATCGCGGCGTTCATGCCAGGGGCGTCGCCGCCGGAGGTCAACACGCCGATGGCTCGGCGATCGTGGGTCGCATCCATGTCGCCCTGATACCATGCGGTGTACCATGCGAGCCATGTCCTTGCCGTCTTCGCTCCGCAGCACCTCCGTGTGGGCCGCATGTGCCGTCGCCGCGATGACCGTCGCGGTGGCCGGCTGCAAGGGTGGCGGTGGTGGCGAGGGCGGTGGTGAGTCGAGCACCACCGGTGCCGACACGACCACCACCGGCACCACGACCGACGCCGACACCACGACCACGACCACCAACGCGACGATGGACGAGACCAGCATGACCACCATGGTCATGACGACCACGCCCAACCCAGAGTGTGGCAACGGTGTGATCGAGGAGCCCGAGCAGTGCGACGACGGCAATCTCATGGGCGGCGACGCCTGCGACGCCGATTGCACCTCCATCATCGACACCACGCAGTGGAGCGACATCATCGGCGGCATGGCCGAGGTCGAGGAGGCCGGGCAGGGCGTGGCGGTCGACTCGATGAACAACATCATCGTGGTCGGCTACATCGTCGACGCGCTCGGTGACCCGGACATCTGGGTGCGCAAGTACGATCCCGCGGGCACCGAGCTGTGGACCATGGTGCTCGACCCCAGCATGGGCCTCGACGATCGCGGCTTCGGTGTCGACGTCGACGCGTCCGACAACATCATCGTCGGCGGTGACATCGGCGTGGGCCAGACGTCGTCGGACATCTACGTGACCAAGCTCGACCCCGCCGGCACCGAGCTGTGGAGCGTGACGGTCGACGGGCCCGACAGCCAGAACGACATCGCCGAGGACGTGGCGGTCGACGCCGACGGCAACGTCTGGGCGGTGGGCTCGGTGCGCGTCGACATGAACGACAGCAACATCTGGGTCGGCAAGTACTCGCCCGATGGCGACGAGCTGTTCACCGACGTCGTCGCGGGTCCGGCCACGCTCGAGGATCGCGCCATGGGCGTCGACGTCGACGCCGACGGCAATGCCTTCGTCGGCGGCTACGTCTCGGACGTCGAGTTCGCGCGCGACGTGTGGCTGCGCAAGTACGCACCCGATGGCACCGAGGCGTGGACGGTGGTCTGGGACAGCCCCAACATGGGCGCCGATCAGGGCTTCGACGTCGCGGTCGCGCCCGACGGCAGCGTCGGCGTCGCCGGGCTCACGCCGCTGACGGCGATCAACGAGGACGTGTGGCTGGGCCGCTTCGCCAACGAGGACGGCGTGCTCATCTGGCAGAAGAAGTTCGGCGGTCCGGCGATCCTCAACGACCGCGGCCTGGGCCTCGCGACCGACTCGCAGAACGCGTTCATCGTCTGCGGCTTCAAGGGCCTGACCGGCACCGACACCGACATCTGGGTCCGCAAGTGGGACGATGGCGGCAACGTCGTGTGGACGCAGTCGTTCGCGGGCCCCGGCGGTGACGAAGACCTGGCGCTCGCGGTCGCGGTCGACGGCAACGACGACATCGCGGTCACCGGCGAGATCCGACAGATGGAGAACAACAACGGCGACATCTGGGTCGCCAAGCTCGCCGCGCAGTGACGGCTTGCGCGGCGTCGCCGCGCCGTGCTTTAGTGCGCGCGGGAGGTCGACCGGCCGAGCGGGACAAGGCGATCGCGGCGTGACGCGCGAGCGGCCACGTCGAGGAAAGTCCGGGCTCCACAGGGCAGGGTGCTGGCGCAGGCCAGTCGGGGTGACCCGAAGGAAAGTGCCACAGAGAACAGACCGCCCGCGTCCGCGCGGGTAAGGGTGAAACGGTGTGGTAAGAGCACACCGGGTCTTCGGCGACGAAGACCGCATGGTAAACCCCATCCGGAGCAAGGCCGAGCAGGGGCAGGCGGGTGCGAGCGTCGCGAGACGTTCGAGGGCTCGCCAGGGGCGGCCCGCCCCGCCTCGGGTAGCGCCGCCAAGAGGAATGATCGCCACCCGCGAAGAGCAATCGACGCGGGGACAGAACCCGGCTTACGACCCGTCTCGACCGGTCGGCCTCCCACTGTCCGCGCCCCGAGCACGGCTTCTCGGCTATGATGGTCGGTCGATGCTGCGCCCTGCCGCAATGCTCGCGCTCGCGCTGGCTACCGCTGCCTGCGCCCAGGGCGGCGACGGCTCGGAGGCGAGCCACGGCGCGTACGAGGAGAGCCTCACGGGCAACAACCACTCGAGCGGCGCGGACGACGATCCGGGTCCGACCACCGCGGTGTCGGTCGGTGACGACGCGAGCACGGCGGCCGGCGACGACGGCCCCGCGATGCCGCCCGATCTGGGCACCTGCGTCGACGACGGCGACTGCGAGCTGCCGCCGGGCGCGTGCTTCCAGTCCGGCACGTGCGAGGGCGGCATGTGCTCGTTCGAGCCGGCCTTCGCCGGCGATCCCTGCGACGACGAGGATCCCTGCACCGGCCCCGACATCTGCGACGGCGCCGGCAACTGCGTCGGCGAGCCCAGCCCCTGCGAGGCGCCGCATGCCAGCGGCGGCACCTGTCAGGACGGCCTGTGCATGGGCCTGATCTGCGACGGCGGGTGGGGCAACTGCAACGGCGACTGGGTCGATGGCTGCGAGATCACGCTCGACTCGAGCGAGCACTGTGGCACCTGCGACACGCCGTGCGAGGCGGGCGATCACGCCACCGCCAGCTGCAACGCCGGCGTGTGCGAGCAGGCCTGCGAGGCGCCGTGGGCCAACTGCGACGACGACTGGTCCAACGGCTGCGAGATCCCCGAGGGCGTGGCCAACCAGTGCGACATCGATGGGCTCAACCCCGACGGATGCTGGACGCCGTACTGCGGCCAGTCGGCGGCCGACGGCGCGACCAACTTCGGCACGTGGTTCTGCATGGAGTGCTCGACGTGCCATGTGCCCGGCGCGGGGCAGTGCCAGTGGTGCGATCACACCTCGGGCCGGTGGTACCCGGCCGAGACCTGCCCCTGCGGTGCGTACGAGGATCTCGCCTGCGGCGCGTGAGCGTCAGGCGATGGCCCAGCACTGGATCTCGAGCGAGAAGTCCGAGCTGACCCAGCCCGCGAACGACGGGCCGATCGGCGAGATCACGATGGTGAAGTCGGTCGGCGGGATGTGGCCCACGCTCACTGTGGTGCCGTAGCTCATCGTGCCGGCGTCGAACACCGAGTTCGCGCACTGCTCCTCGGGACCGTCGCAGTGGCCCTGCTGCAGCGCCAGCGCGGCGGGGAAGCCCGAGGTGAGCACGATGTCGCAGCCGCTGTTGGCCCCGACCATGCCGGGCGAGGTCCACGCCAGCGTGACGTCGGGGTTGGTGATCACCGCGGGGCCCTCGAGGTAGCCGTCGGCGCCGCAGCTGGTGGTCATGTGATCGACGTACTGGCCGTCGTCGATGACGTCGGTGTACGGGTTCTGCCCGTCGTAGCCCTGCAGCGGGCACGTGGTCGGCAGCGACACGATGTCGAGATCGAAATCGCCGCTGCCGCCGACGCTGTCGACCCACACCGTCACGTACTCGCCGGCGACGAGGTTGCGCACGACCTCGCCGCGCTCGATGCCGGCATCGGCGTTGCAGCCCAGCAGCGGTCCGCCGCACACCGGTCCGGTCTCGAGGTACAGCGACGGCACGAAGTCGCTCGAGGTGGCGCGGAACGACCACAGCCCGTCGGCCGGTGCGGTCCAACGGAACGCGCGCTCGGGTACGCCGTCGCCACCGCAGCTGCCACCGTGCTCGTTGCTGCCCGCGACGTTGGAGAAGCCCTGCGGCAGCGACTGGCCGCTGACGTCGGCGCTGGGGCACTCGACCGGGTTGATGTTGAGCTGCGCGGTGCCGCTTTCACCGGCGGTGCCGTCGAGCACCACGACCACGCGCTGGTCGGCGGAGAACGGCCCGGTGATCGACGAGTAGCCCACGCCCTCGCCGTTGTCGTTGCACGCCAGCTCGGGGCCGTCGCAGGCGCCGTCGCGCAGGTACAGCACGGTGTCGAAGTCGGAGCCCTGGGTGTCGAGCACGAAGAACCCGTCGTAGGGCACGCGCCACTCGTACGCGACGTCGGGGCTGCCGCTGCCGCCACAGCTGGCGGCGTCGTCGTCACCGGCCGACTGCGTCATGGCGTGCGCGAGGTCGCTGCCGACCGCGGGATCGAGCACCGACTCGACGCACGGCAGCGGCTCGATCACGCCGCCGCTGCTGCTGCTGTCGGCCTGGGTGTCGCTGGCGCTCGCGGTGGTGTCGAGCGTGGTCGCGCTGTCGTCGGTCGCCGACGCCGATGCGCTGGTGGTGGCGGTCGTGCCGACGCTGTCGCTGCCGCTGTCGCTGCCGCCGCTGCTGCCCTCGGTCTGGGCGGCCCCCGGCGGCGCGGGGTCGTAGCAGGCGGCAGCGACGGCGGCGAATCCGGCGAGGACGGCAAGGCGCATGTTCGCCAGCGTACCAGCCCGGCGGCGGCCGTCCGCGCCCGCCTCGCCCGGGGCGGGATCGCGCCAACAGGGCCCCGAGCGGCCGCCAGCGCGGCCGCAGGCGCAATCGCCGGGCAGGTGTCATGGTCGGGCGGCCGGGGGAAAGGATGGATCGACCGGCGCCCATACACCCTTCGCGCCCATGAGCACCCGACCGCCGCACCTGCGTCCGCTCGCTGCGCCCACGACCGCCGACCCCGGCGCGTCGGCGCCCGAGCCTGTCGTCACGCTCTCGGCCGAGGTGCTCGCGCGCGCCGCCAAGGGCGACATCGCGGCCTGGTCGTCGATCTACGAGAAGCACTACATGGGCGTGTTCCGACAGCTGCGATACCTCGCCGGCGATGCCGCATTGGCCGAGGAGCTCGCGCAGGAGACCTTCGCGCAGGCGATGGCCTGTCACACGCGCTTCGATCCCGCGCGGCCGCTGACCGGGTGGCTGTACGGCATCGCGCTCAACGTCGTGCGCAAGCACTGGCGGAAGCAACGCAACTCCGTGCGCGCGCACGAGCGGCTCGAGCACGCGATGCGCTTGGTCTCCGGCGGCAGCGCCGATCCCGACAGCGCGCACCTGCGGCGCGAGCGATCGCGGGCGCTGGGCGCGGTGCTCGAGCAGCTGCCCGAGCGCTGGCGCGAGGCCTTCGTGCTGCGCGAGGTCCAGGGCCTGTCGACCGCCGAGGCCGCGGCGACGTTGGGCATCACCGCAGAGAACCTCGCCGTGCGGGTCAACCGCGCGCGCAACCGCATCCGCGAGGAGCTCGGGCGGCGCGGCTGGATCGGTGGCGCGGACGGGAGGCCGGTGTGACGACGCGCGAGCGCCACGACGATCGCGAGCTCGACACCATCGTCGACGCCGCCGATCGCGAGGCCAGTGCCGACGTCGACGCTGCGGTCGCGCCGGGCTTCGCCGCCATCGTCGCGCGGGCGCACCGCATCGATCCTCAGGCCATCGGCGCGGACGCGGTCGAGCGCGCGCGTCGGTTGCCGCGCAGCCCGTCGAGCACGGCGCGGGTCGAGCCGGCCGCGCGCGTCGAGGTCGAGGTCGATCTCGTGGCTGCGTGCGTCGCAGCGATGCGCGCCGAAGCGCAGGACGACGTCGCCGCACGCGAGGCCGCTGGCGTGCCGCCGTGGCGCGTGCGGGCACGGCCCTCGAGCGTGCGCGTGGGCGTGTTCGCGGTGTGCATGGTCGCGGCCGCGGCCGCGGTGGTGCTGTCGCTGGGGCTGTTCGAGCGCTGGCGTGCGTCGCAGCGCGAGGCCGAACGCGAGCAATCGCAGGCGCTGGCGGGCCGCGCCCAGGACAGCACGTGGCGTGAGGTCGAGCCCGCGCCCACGCGGCTGCAGCCCGCGACGCCGGCCCCGCGACCGGTGACCCGCGTCGCGCCGGCGCCGGTGCCGACGCCCGCCGCGGTGCTGCCCGAGCTCGCCCCCACCACCGCGATCCCACGTCCGCGCGCGAGCAAGGTTCCCACCGAGTCGCGACTCGAGCGGCTCGATCGCGAGGCCCAGGCCGCGCTCGCAGCCGGCGATCGTTCGCGTGCCGACGCGCTGTACGCCGAGATCATCGCGCGAGGTCGTCGCCATCCGCTGGTCGAGCTGGCCTACGGCGAGCGCTTCACGCTGGCGCGCGCGCTCGGTGCCACGGGTCAGCGCGAGCTGTACACCGCCTACCTCGCGAGCTTCCCCAGCGGTCGCTTCGCCGACGACGCCCACGCCGGGCTGTGCCGGACCGCGGCCGCGGAGGCCAAGCCCGCGTGTTGGCAGCAGTACGTCGACCGCTTCCCCGCGGGCGCGTACCGTCGACATGCCGAACGATGGTTGGACGTGCCCGCCGCGCCCTGAGCCGCTGCCTCGCGCTCGCCCTGCTCGGCGCGCCCGCGGGGTGCGGCGTCGAGGATCTGTACGTGATCGACGACGCCGGCGCGCCGACGATGACCAGCGCAGGTCACGACGCCGGCACCACGACGTTCGGCAGCGGCACCGGCTCGAGCTCGAGCGGTTGCGTCGAGGGCTGCCGTTTCGATCTGCCCGGTGACAGCGGTGGCTGCGTCGATGATCCGCTGTGCTGTGCGCAGCCGGGCGATCCCGGTTGCTGCGCCACGCCGGGCAACCCGTGGTGCTGCACGCCCGGCGTCGATCCGTGGTGCTGCAGCGACCCCGACGGCACGCTGTGCTGCCTCGCGCCCGGGGATCCGGCGTGTTGCCTCGCCGGGCCCGGCCATCCGTGGTGCTGCGACGACGACGGCGGCACGCAGTGCTGCTTCAACCCCTTCGATCCCAGCTGCTGCCCGCCCGGTGTGGTGCCGTGCTGCAAGGGCGGCGATCCGTGTTGCGGCGATCCGTGCTGCGGCGATCCGTGCTGCGGCGACCCGTGCTGCGGCGATCCGTGTTGCCTCGAGCCCGAGGCGCCGTGTTGCCTCGATCCCATGGGTGCGTGCTGCCTCGATCCCATGGGCCCGTGCTGCCTCGATCCCATGAGCCCGTGCTGCCTCGCGCCCGGCGATCCCTGCTGCGTCGCGCCGAGGAGCGCCTGCTGCGTCGACCCCACCGGCGTCTGCTGCCAGGCGCCGCAGAGCACCTGCTGCGCCCTGGCCGAGCAGGGCGCGCCGTGCTGCGAGCCGCACGTGCCCGACGATCCGTGCTGCTTCGAGCCTGCGAGCAGCTGCTGCCTGATGCCAGACCCGCAGTGCTGTCCGATGTTCGACCCGTTCGATCCGTGCTGCTTCGAGCCGATGGGCTGCCCGTGAAAAGCGAGCGTTAGCTCGACACGGATCACGGCAAGACCCTACGAGCGACGATGACGACGCGCGCGGCGAATGGGTCGCCGCCGCAGTCGGGATCACGCGGACATCGAGGTGTGGTGATGACGAAGCGGTATTGGATCCGTGCGGCGAGCGTGCGTGCGTCCCTGGTCGTGGCGGCAGCAGCGCTGCTCGGCTGCGATCCCAAGTTCCCGGGCGCGGACGATGGCGGCGACGCCGACGACGACGGCATGGGCGATGCCGGTGGTGAGGACGACGGCAACGACGACGGCAACAGCGGCAACGTGCCCGGCGACGACGGCGGCGGCATGGACGACGGCGGCCCCGGCGACGACGGCGGTGGTCACGACGACGGTGGCTGCGGTTGCGACGATCCCGGCGGCGACTGTCCGCCGCCGGTCGATCCCTGCATCGAGGCCTACGATGCGTGCCTGCAGGTCGCGGGCGATCCGCTCGAGTGCGAGGCGGTGCTGCAGATGTGTTGGCCGCAGCCCGAGCCCGATCCGTGCCAGGCGGCGTACGACGACTGTCTGCAGACCGCGGAGGATCCGACGCAGTGCGATGCGATCTGGGAGATGTGCTACCCGCCCGATCCGTGCCAGGCGGCGTACGACGACTGCGTGCAGACGGCCGAGGATCCGACGCAGTGCGACGCGATCTGGGAGATGTGCTACCCGCCCGATCCGTGCCAGCAGGAGTACGACGCCTGCACCGCCGAGTTCGGACCGATGGCGCCCGAGTGCGACGACGTCTGGAACTGGTGCTGGCCCGAGCCCGAGCCCGATCCGTGCTACGACGCGTACCTGGTCTGCCTCGATGCCGGCACCGATCCGGCGCAGTGCGAGGCCGAGCTGTGGGCGTGCTATCCCCAGCCCGAGCCCGACCCGTGCTACGACGCGTACCTGGTCTGCCTCGACTCCGGCACCGACCCGACCGAGTGCGAGGAGCAGTGGTGGGCGTGCTATCCCCAGCCCGAGGACCCCTGCTACGACGCGTACATCGGTTGCATCGACGCCGGCAACGATCCCGAGACCTGCGACGCGCAGCTGCAGCAGTGCTACCAGCCGCAGCCCGATCCCTGCGCCGACGCGTACTTCGCGTGCCTCGACGGCGGCAACGATCCGGACCAGTGCGATGCGGCGCTCATCGAGTGCTACTGCCCCGGTGACCCGACCTGCGGCATGGGCGGTGGCCAGCCGTAGTCGCGCGTGCGATCCTCCGCGTCGGTGTCGCGCGCAGCGAGGACGACGACGGTGCTCGCGGTGCTCGCGGGCGCGGTGCCCCTGGCCGCGCTCGCGAACCCGGCGGTGGCGGCCGAGCCCGCCGCCGCGGTGACCGAGGCTGCGACGGCGCGCGTCATCTTGCGCACGACCGCGGTCGCGGTCGGCGAGCTCGAGCGCGAGCTGCATGCGCGCTGGCCCGACGCCGAGCTGCAAACCTACGGCAGCGCCGCGTTCACCCGCTTCGCCGGCACCCCGCACGTCTACGTGGAGGTGCTCGGCGAGGCGGTCGGCGACAGCCCCATCGCCATCACGCTCATCACCTCCGACGGTCGCGCCTACGTGCGGCAGGTCGTCGTGGGTGCCGCCGCCGGTGCGCGTGCGCGCGTGCTCGCGGTCGAGGTCGCGAACCTGCTCGCGGCCGTCACCGACGAGGACGTGCCGCCCGATCGCACCGACGTGGCGATGCCCACGCCCCAGGTGCCGCGGCAGGGCCCGCCGCCCGCGGCGGTCGTGATCACGCGGCGGCCCCACGACCCGGTGCCGCCGCCGCGCGTGACGGTCACGCCGCCGCCGCGCGACGAGCCGACGCCGCCGCTGCACGAGCCGCGCGTGTGGCAGCTGGGTCCCGCCGCGGATGCCTCGCTGTTGCTCGGGGTCGCGCCGGTGGGCCGTCGCGGTCGGCCCGGCTTCGGGGGTCGCGTCGGAATCGACGCGCGCGCGCCGGTCGGGGTCGCCTTCGGTGCGGCCGTGCGCCTGGTCGGCGACAGCGCGCTGGCCTATCGCTTGGTGCGCACGCGCATCGACGTGCACGCGGGCTGGATCGGACGTCGCGGTCAACTCGAGGGCGGCGTGTTGCTGGCACCGACGCTCGAGCCGTGGCGCGTGCGCGGCCACGGTCGCGGTCTCGATCTCGGCAGTCGCCGCGGCGCGGGATGGACCGTGCTCTACGGCGCGGCGCTGCGCGGCGTGATCGGCTACGCGTGGCGCGTGCCCGATCGACCGCTGCGGCTGCGCCTGGGCCTGGGCGCCGAGCTGGCCGGCTCGGCGCTCGCGTCGGGTCGCGCCGTGCGCGTGTGGCTGGCGCAGCTCTCCGCGCCGCTGTTCGCCCTCGGCGGGTTCGAGCTGTCGGTCGGCATCGACGCTGCGATCTGGTTCGATCTGCCCGCGCCGCGTCGCGGCCCACGTTCGCGCAGCGCCGCCGCGGCAGCCGCCCGTGCACCGGCGCGCGGCGCCGGCCCGAGGCGGTGACGGCCGCGCCGGCCCGTGCGACAGTTTCGGCCCCCGAGGCGGCATGGGCATCGACGACACGATTCGAACCGGCATGCAGATCGCGCAGACGGGCGCCCAGCTGGCACAGACCGGCCTGGACATCGCAGAGCGCATCGTCGGCGCACTCGAGCGACGGCTCGAGATCGTGCACTACCGCGTGCACGTGATCGGCGGTCCCGATCCCGGCTGGGAGGTGCGTCGCTTCCACCTCGGCGAGGGCCTGTCGCAGTGCTACGAGCTCGTGCTCGACCTGCTCACCGCCGACGCCACCGCCGCGACCGACGAGCTGCTCGGCGCCGACCTCGAGCTGGAGATCGAGCGCGGCGAGCTGCTGCGCACGATCTACGGCGTGATCCACCGCGTCGACTACGTCGGCATCACCGCCGACAAGCTGCTGGTGCGCGTGCACGTCGCGCCGGCGTTCCGGCTGCTGTCGCAGCAGGTCAACACCCGCATCTTCCAGCACTGCACCGTGCTCGAGATCCTCGAGCAGGTGCTGGCACCGGGGTTCGAGCCCTACGGCCGCGTCTACGATGCGGCGCTGCACCAGCTGGCCGACGCCAGCATCTACCCCAAGCGCGACTACTGCGTGCAGTACAACGAGAGCGACTTCGACTTCGTCTCGCGCCTGCTCGAGGAGGAGGGCATCGCCTACGCCTTCGTCCACGACACCGAGGCCAAGAAGGAATCGCTGGTGCTGCACGACAACAACGACGGCTACCCCGACGTGCAGGTGCTGGGCGATCCGTCGGTGCCGATCATCGCCGACCGGCCCGAGACCGCCGACCGCGAGTCGCTGCGGTTCCTCGAGTGGAGCCTGCCCGAGCAGATCAACCGCGTGGTCGCGTGGCACTACAACTGGAAGGTCGCGGGTGAGCCGACCTGGCCGGTGCAGCCGCTCGATGCCACCGCGCCGCCCGAAGATGCGCCGGCACCCCCGCGTGGCCGCGTGCGCGAGCTGTACCTGCACGGCGATCGCCGCAAGGTCGTCGACGCCGACGGCGACGACGGCTTCGACGGTTCTGCGGTCGACGAGCTCGCGCCGCTGGTGCAGCGTCGGCTCGAGCTGTTCGCGCGGCAGTCCGAGCGCGGCCACGGCCGCGCCAACGTCACCGGCTTCGCCGCGGGCGTGCGCTTCGAGCTGCACAACCACACCCGGCCGGACCTCGAGCGCACGTACCTGGTCACGCGCGTGATCCACACCGGCGATTGCTCCGACACCGACCGGCTGCAGGGCGGCGGCGGCGGCGAGCGCTACGAGAACAGCTTCGAGTGCATCCCGGTCGAGCGCGCGTTCCGTCCGGCGCTGGTGACCCGGCGCCCGCGCGTGCCCGGACCGACCACCGCGATCGTGACCGGCCCACCCAACGAGGAGATCCACGTCGACGCGTTCGGTCGCATCAAGATCAAGTTCCCGTGGGATCGCCTGGGCGCCACCGACGACAGCGCGACCTGCTGGGTTCGCGTCGCGCAGAGCTGGGCCGGGCCGGGCTGGGGCGCGATGTTCATCCCGCGCATCGGCATGGAGGTCGTGGTCGAGTTCCTCGAGGGCAACCCCGACCGGCCGCTGGTCACCGGCTGCGTCTACAACGCCTTCACCAGCACGCCGTTTCCGCTGCCGGACGCCAAGACCAAGACCACGATCAAGACCCAGAGCTCGCCCGACAAGCAGGGCTACAACGAGCTCACGTTCGAGGACCTCGCGGGCGAAGAGCAGATCATCGTGCACGCGCAGAAGGATCTCAACGAGAAGGTCGAGAACAACCACTCGCTGGGCGTGGGCGCGGACCAGAGCTACGCGGTGACCAAGAACCAGACCATCACGGTCGGTGGCGACCAGAAGATCACGGTCGACGGCAGCCAGTTCATCACGGTCAAGGGCCAACCCGCGCAGGGCGGCTTCAAGGGCAGCTCGACCGCGGTCACCGGTCACCTCAAGATGACCGCCAGCGACACCGCCTACGTCAGCGCGCCCAACAAGATCACGCTCGAGTGCCCCGGCAGCTCGATCACGCTCGAGCCGGGCAAGATCAGCATCACCGCCGGCGGCCACGCGACCATCGTGCTCGACGCCAACGCGCTGATGAAGTCCGCGGCCGGCAGCAAGATCTTCCTCGACGGCAACGCGCTGGCGAAGTCCAGCGGCGGCAGCCAGGTGCTGCTCGACGGCAACGCGCTGGTGCAGTCCAACGGCGGCGCCAAGGTGCTGCTCGACGGCAACGCGCTCACCCAGGGCAGCGGCGGCGGCAAGGTGCTGTGCGACGGCGACGTCGCGGCCAGCGGCGCCAAGGTCTCGGTGACCTCGACCGCCGGCGGCGGCGGAGAGTTCACCGCCGACGTGAAGATCGGCGGCGCCACCACCAAGGTCACCGGCGGCACCGCGCTCGAGCTCAGCTCGCCCGCGAGCAAGCTGGTCGGCACCGGCGAGTGCGTGGTCTCGGGCGGCGTGGTCAAGATCAACTGAGCCCGCGATCATGACCGACGCGTCCGCGCCCACTGCCTACGACGCGCTGCCGTACACCAGCTATCCCTATCCGCGCACGCACCCGGATCGGCTGGCCACGCTCGCGACGCTGTTCGGGCTCGCCCCCGCGGCGCCCGCGGGCGCGCGGGTGCTCGAGCTGGGCTGTGCCGGCGGCGGCAACCTCGTGCCCATGGCCGAGGCGCTGCCGCAGGCGCAGTTCGTCGGCGTCGATCTGTCGCTGACGCAGATCGAACAGGCGCGCGCCTTCGCGGCCGCGGCCGGCGTGCGCAACCTGGCGCTGCACCACGCCAGCATCCTCGACGTCGACGACGGCTTCGGCGAGTTCGACTACGTGCTGTGTCACGGCGTGTACTCGTGGGTCCCGCCGCCGGTGCAGGAGGCGATCCTGCGGGTGTGTCGCGAGCGGCTGCGGCCGCACGGCATCGCCTACGTCAGCTACAACACCTATCCCGGCTGGCACATGCGCGAGCTCGTGCGCGACATGATGCGCTGGCACACCCGCACGCTCGCCGAGCCCCGCAGCAAGGTCGCGCAGGCCCGCGCGCTGGTCGACTTCCTCGCCGATGCCTCGCAGCACGAGGCCGGGCCCTACGCGCTGCTGCTGCGCAAGGAGCTGGCGCTGCTGGCCCGCACCGGCGACGACTACCTGTTCCACGAACACCTCGAGGACTGCAACGCGCCGGTGTACTTCCACGAGTTCGTCGATCGCATCGATCGCCACGGCCTGCGTTACCTGTGCGAGAGCGATCTGCACACGATGCTGCCGCGCGAGCTCGCGCCGGAGATCCGCGCCACGCTCGATCGCGTCGCGCCCGATCTCGTGCACATGGAGCAGTACCTCGACTTCGTGCGCAACCGGCAGTTCCGTGCGTCGCTGTTGTGTCACCGCGAGCAGCAGCCGCGGCGGGCCCTCTCGCCCGAGCGGCTGATGTCGCTGCGCTTCGGCTTCGCGCCGGCGGGCGAGTCGCGGCCGGTCGACCTCTCGCCCGGGGTCGCGCACGCGTTCACCGATGCGGCCGGTCACGAGGTCGGCTCTGCGCGGCCGTGCACCAAGGCCGCTCTGACGCTGCTGCGGCAGCTGTGGCCGGCCGAGCTCGCGTTCGAGGAGCTGCACGCGCGCGCGTTGTCGCTGCTGGCGGAGGCCGGCATCGTCGACGAGCCCGCGCACACGCGGGCCTCGGCGCTCGCGGCCGACCTGCTCGAGTGCATCGTCGCCGGCGCGAGCCTCGACGTGCGCTGCGAGCCCTCGGGCGCACGCAGCACGGTGCCGGCGCGGCCGCGCGCCGCCGCGGCCGCGCGCTGGCAGGCCCGCGCCCACGGCTACGCCGCGAACCTGCGGCACCAGCGGGTCGACCTCGACGGCTTCGCGGTCGAGCTGGTCGCGGCGTGCGACGGCACCCGCGATCACGAGGGCCTGCTCGAGCACATGCTCGGGCTGGTGCGCGCCGGTCGCATCACGGTCGAACCGGGAGCGGACGCACCCGCAGGCGATGCGCCCGTGCGTGAGCGCGCGGTGCTGGCCGAGGCGCTCACGCGCACGCTCGCGTTGCTGACGCGACACGCGATCCTGTGCTAGCCCTCGCACGCGCCATGACGCCCAACCTGCACATCGTCGAGCACCCGCTGATCCTGCACAAGCTCACGCTGATGCGGGACAAGGAGACCAGCACCTCGAAGTTCCGCGCGCTGCTCGAGGAGATCGCGATGCTCATGGGCTACGAGGTCACGCGTGACCTGCCCACCGAGATGGTCGAGATCGAGACGCCGCTGGCGCGCACGCGTGCGCCGATGGTCGCGGGCAAGAAGGTGGTCGTCGTGTCGGTGCTGCGCGCCGGCACCGGCATGCTCGACGGCATCTTGAAGGTGTTGCCGGCCGCGCGCGTGGGCCACATCGGGCTGTACCGCGACCCCAAGACGCTGCAGCCCATCGAGTACTACTTCAAGGTGCCGGCGCAGATGGACACGCGCCAGGTCATCTTGGTCGATCCGATGCTCGCGACCGGAAACTCCATCGTCGCCGCGGTGACGCGCATCAAGCAGACCGGCGCGAAGCACATCAAGTTCGTGTGCCTGCTGGCGGCGCCCGAGGGCATCCGCACGCTGTCGGCCGCGCACCCCGACGTCGCGATCTACACGCCGGCGGTCGACGAGCGGCTCGACGATCACGGCTACATCGTGCCGGGCCTCGGCGACGCCGGCGATCGTCTGTTCGGCACCAAGTAGCCGCCACGGTCGCGTCCGCGGGGCGATCTCCGCCGCGCGGCCCCGCGGCCCGCCGCGCGGCCGGTCGTGGCTGCGCGCGCGGTTGTGCGAGTTGCCCAAGCTCGCGCGGTGCGCTGGGCAACTCGCCCGCCGCGGATCGAGCACTTGCTCGCGACGCTGCACGAACTGCGAAGCGATCGCGCGCGCCCGCTTCGCGCGGCTGCGACGGCTTGCGTGGCTGCGCCACGGATCACCATGATGGCGGCATGCGCTGTCGTGCGTCGTCCTCGTGGCTCTCGCCGTGTGCCGGCTCGCTCGTCGTGATCGCGGCCCTGCTGACTCCGACGCTGGCGCGTGCCGACGCACTCGCACCCGAGCGCGCGCCACAACACATCTACGGCGGCGGTCCCTCGGGCGAGTGCGCGTGGCCCACGACGGTGTCGCTGGGCGGCTGCACCGGCACGCTGGTGCACCCCGAGGTCGTCATCTATGCCGCGCACTGCGGCGAGATCTCGGAGGTGTTCTTCGGCAACTCGATCGACGCGCAGGGCCGCACGGTCTACCCCGAGTTCTGCCAGGTCTATCCCGGCGGTGGCCCTGGCGGCGGCAACGACTGGGCGGTGTGCAAGCTGTCCGAGGCCGTCACCGACATCCCGATCACGCCGCCGCTGATGGGTTGCGAGACCGAGCTGCTGGTCGAGGGCCAGGAGGTCTGGCTGGTCGGCTTCGGCAACACCGACGACGGCAACTTCGGCGTGAAGTACGAGGCCAAGACCACGTTCAAGTACATCGAGAACGACGAGGCCTTCGTCGGTGGCGACGGTGTCGACACCTGCCAGGGCGACAGCGGCGGTCCGATCTTCATCCAGCTCGACGACGGCTCGTGGCGCGCGTTCGGCATCACCTCGTACGGCGATGGCTGCGGTGGCGGCGGGTGGTACTCGATGATGCACACCGGCATGCAGTGGTTCGAAGACACCACCGGCGTCGACCTCACGCCGTGCCACGACGCCGACGGCACCTGGAATCCCGGACCGGAGTGCACCGGCTTCCCGATGGCGCCGGGCAGCGGCAGCGGCAGCTGGCCGTCGTGCGACCCCGGCACGCTGTCGAGCTGGTCGGCGAGCTGCGGTGCGCCCTACGCCAGCGAGGGCGACGATGCGCCGCCGCAGGTCTCGATCACCTCGCCGCAGCACGGCGCGCAGCTCGACTCGGATCCCGCGAGCGGTCGCGCGAAGGTCACCGTCGACATCACCGCGGACGACGGCGACGGCAGCGGCGTGCAGCAGGTCGCGCTCGCGCTCGATGGCAACGAGCTGCAGCCCGACGCGAACGCGCCGTACCAGTACGCGATCAACCTCGAGCCCGGCGTGTACACCCTGACGGCGATCGCGACCGACTACGCCGGCAACGTCGCGCAGTCCGAGCCCATCGACATCGGCGTCGACGAGCGGCCGCCGCTCGACGACGACGGCGGTGGCGAGGCCGGTGGCGGTGGCGACGGTGGCGGCGGTGACGATGGGGCCGGCGGCGGCACGCCGCACGCGGGGCCGCAGGCGCTGCCGCCCGACTATGGCCTCGACGGCGGCGAGCTGGGCTGCGGCTGCCGCTGGGGCCGCGGGCGAGCTGGGGCCGTGCCCGCGCTGGCGCTGCTGCTGCTGCTCGCGCGTCGCCGGCGAGCGCGACGCGACGTGATAGCGTCGCGCGCGTGATGTCGCCGCAATCGAGGTCGCTCGCGCTCGTCGCCGTGCTGGGCCTGCTGGCACCGCCGGCGTGCGAGGCGGGATCGCCGTATGGTCGCAACGCGCCCGCGTCGGCTGCGACGCCGACCCCGGCCCCGGTCGCGCCGACGCCCACCGCGCCCGCGCAGCCCAGCGCACCGACACCGCCTGCGCCCACGGAGCCCGCCGCGCCGACCGAGCCCGATGCGACGCCGGTGACGCCCAAGCCGATCGCGCCCGACGAAGCCTTCGCGGTGCGCGAGCGCGAGGCGGCCAAGCCCGAGGGCGTGACGCTGCAAGACGCCGGCGCCGAGCCGCGTCGCGTGCTCACCATCGCGGCGACGAAGGGACAGCGGCGCGCGTACACGCTGTCGCTGGGGCTCGAGGTCGCGATGCGACTGGGCACGCGCACGCTGCCGCCGACCGCGGTGCCACCGCTGACGGTGACGCTGTCGACCGAGGTGACCGCGGTCGCGCCCGATGCGATCACGCTCGCGCTCACGGTCGACGACGTGGCGTTGCCCGAGGGCGAGGCCAGCGCGCGCGTTCGCGGTGCGCTCGAGGCCACGGCCCGCAACCTGCGAGAGACCGCGGGCACGCTGACGCTGCGACCCGACGGCAGCATCGCCACGCTGGCGCTGCGCGGGCCCGCGGGGCCGGGCCCCGGCGGCAACGCGCTCGAGCCCGAGCGCGGCGGTCTGGTCGCGGCACTGCAGGTGCTGCTGCCGGTGCTCCCGCAAGCGGCCGTGGGCGTGGGCGCGAAGTGGCGCGCGATCCAGACCCAGCAGCAGGGCGAGGTCACGCTGCAGCAGACCGCCGAGCACGAGCTGCGCGAGCTCGCAGACGGTGTCGCGACGCTGGCGGTCACGTCGAGCCACGTCGCGCTGCTGGCCGACACGAAGGCCGCCGGTACGACCGCCAAGCTCGATGCGTCGACGAGCATGGACGTCGACGCGCGCAGCGGCACCGCGCAGGCCACCATCACGCTGCGCGACGGCGCGATGCCCAGCGACGCGAGCGCGGTGGTCGACTCGGTCACGCGCGCGCAGGTCTCGATCTCGGGCGCGCCGCAGGCGGTCACGATGCGCACGCGCGTGCGCTCGCACCTGCGCGCGGCCGCGACCCGCGGACCCTGACCGCAGCCACGTGGTCTCGCGCGCGGCGTCGACCGCGTATGGCGGTGTGGGCAATGATCGCCCCCGCGGATCCTCGGGGGCGCGCTTCGATCCCATCGGCCGCGCGGCGCTGAAATCCGCGTGGGCCGGCCCCCGCAAACCGCCCCAACGCGGACACGCTGCACGCCCTGCGGGGGCAGAAAAACGCCGCTGGGGCTTTCGTGCCCCACACGCCTTGGCTATCGTGCCCGACGCTGATGCGACTGCGATCGATCGTGCCCGTCGCTGCGCTCGCCCTGGTCGCGATCGGTGGTGCGCGGCTCGAGCCCGTGGCGCCGCCGACCGAGGGCATCGCGCTCGCGACGGCGCTGCCGGGTGTCGCGACGCTGTCGTTGGCGACCGCGTCCGCGGCGACGCCCGTGGCCGCGCCGACGATCGACGCCGCGCCGGTGTTCGCCGCGGTCGGACCGCTGCCGCCGCCCGAGCTGCCGGCCGGCGCGACCGAGCACGCCGAGCTGCCGCCGCCCGAGGAAGCGCTGGGGCTCGAGGCGCTGCCGCCGATGGGTCCGTCGCTGCCCGACGAGCTCGACGTGGTGCACTGGACCGTGCAGCAGCGCACGCGGCTCGACGAAGTCGCGAGCAACTGGGGCATGTGGCCCGAGGAGCTGCGCGAGCTCAACCCGACGCTGGGCGAGCCCGAGTGGATCGAAGCCGGCACGGCGCTGGTCGTGCACGTCACCGATCGGCGCAAGCCCACGCAGTCGGTCGGCGCACCCAACAAGGGTCACCTGTTGCGTGGCATCCCGCTGCCCGAGGGGCCGCACTGGCAGCTGCGCGATCACAGGCCGCGGGCCTATGGCTCGCGCACGACCGTGCGCGCGCTGCTCGATGCGATGCGGGCGTACGGCGCCGCCGATCCGCAGGCACCGGCGCTGCGCATCGGCGAGCTGTCGCGTCGCAGCGGCGGCCGCATCGAGCCGCACGTGTCCCACCGCAGCGGTCGCGACGTCGACATCGGCTACGTGATGCGCGGCCCGATCGGCAAGGACGAACGCTTCTGGCGCACGGCCACGCCCAAGAACCTCGACGTGCCGCGCACGTGGGCGTTCGTGCAGGCGCTGCTCGACACCGGCGAGGTGCAGCAGATCTTCATCAGCTCGAAGATCCAGAAGCTGCTGGCCCGCGAGGCCCGCAAGTCGCTGCCGCCCGAGCAGGTCGCGCTGATCTTCAGCGCGGTCAACCGCGACCCCACGATCCACACGCTGATCCGGCACGAGCACGGGCATCGCGATCACATGCACGTGCGCTTCGTGTGCGAGCCCGGCAACCTGCGCTGCCGCACGAGCTCGGTCGACCGCGACTGAGAGGCCGACCGCGGGCGCCGACGGGCTCTCGTCGCGGAGCGCGGCGGAAGCGGACGGAGTCCACGCCGTCGCCGTGGCTCGCGAACGCGACCTGCCGGCGGCCCCGGCCCGGCGCGAGCCCGTGCCCGGCCGGGCCGCAGGCGGCCTCACCGGCGGGATCGACCGCGAGGGGCACAGTCCGCGCTCGTCCCGGCGGATTTCGCCGCCGGGTCCGCCCGCCGCGGGATCAAACGCCGCCCCCGGCCGCCTTAACCACCGTGACCCACCGCCCTGCGCTGCAAGCCGTGCTCGGATTCCTGCTCGTCGCGCCGCTGGTGGGCGCGTGCAACCGCGAGCTGCAGGCCGATGTCGGCGTGCTCCTCGACGCGCTGGCAACCGACGACTACCCGAAGTTTCTCACGATCGCAGGCGCCGAGCTCGCGGCGGAGGTCGACGAGGCCAAGCTCCACGACCTGGCGGCCACCTACGCGAGGCTCGGGCCCGAACAGGACCGGACGCGCACCGCTCTCGCGGTGAGCCACGGCGTCCATTCGGTCCACTACACGCTCGAGCACCCGCGGGGCGAGGTGTACCTCGTCGCGACCTCCCGCGGCGACCAACTCGACGGCTTCGAGATCACGGGCGCATGGACGCTCGCGTTCGCCGATCGCACTCGCGAGGCGGTCGCCGCGATCCTGACGGCGGTCGAGGCCGACGACCGCGCGGGTCTGCGCGCGCTCGTTCACGCCGACATCGACGACGCTGCCGTCGAGCGGCTGCGCACCGAGCTGCGGACGCTCGGGCCCCACGCAGAGGTCACTCCGATCGCCGACGATCCCCAGGCGTTCCGCGTGAGGTACGCGAAGGCGACGATCGTGCTCGGCGTGAACCTCCGCGCCCAACAGGTCTCCGGGTTGCACTACCGCAGCGAGTGAGCCGCGCCGGGCCGGGCGGGTCGCCGCGCCCGGCGGGCCTGTTGGATTGACGCGCAAGCGATCCGGACGCTCACTCGATCGCCCAGCACGCGACGTGGTCGGGATCGTGCAGCACGTGTCCGGGCGGGCCGCAGGCGGCCTGGCCCGCGTGATCGACGGGGACGCGGCACAGCGTGGTCGCGCCGGGATCGCGCTGGAAGACGATGCTGTGCGACCAGTGGCCCCACACGTTGATCGGCGAGGCGGCGTCGCAGTAGCGGCAGCCGCTCTCGTCGCTCTCCCACCAGCCGGTGGTGATCTCGGTCGCGATGTCGGAGGCCGCGCCGTCGACCGCGATCTCGAGCACGAGCAGGCCGTGCGCGCTGATGGGCCAGAAGTCGAAGTCCTTCACGTAGCCGGCGTCGTCGGTGACGAGGGTGCTGGGAATGCCGTCGCTGCCGTTGTAGACGGTGGCGAGATCGGTGCTGTCGGCTGGCGCGACGCGCAGGGTCGCGCCGGGGATCCCGACGCCGTTGCTGTCGCGCACCCACAGGTGCAGCTCGTTGCCGAAGTCGGGCTGCTCGTCGCACCTCCACTGGTGGTTTTCGATCACCTTGAACGCGCCGGCACCGACGGGCGGCCCCGGCGGGCGTGGGCTCACCGCGATCGCGGCGGCGACCTCGGGGGCGCCGTCGACCAGGCCGAGCACGCAGACATCACCAGGCGCGAGCTCGGGGATCGCGTAGTAGTAGAGCGCATCGCCGCCGGCGCGCATGGTCGGCTCGAGCAACAAGGTGCCGCCGGCGTGCTCGACCGACAGCGACATCGCGGGCGCGTCGGCGTTGGACAGGCCGTTGCGCGCGCGGACGATGACGCTCAGCGTGTCGCCCGGATGTGGCGCCGCGGGATCGAAGATCACCTCGGCGTCGAGGATCGGCGAGCTCGCGGCGGCCTTCGTGCACGAAAACGGCGGCGACGGGCCGGTATCGCTGCTGCTGCCGTCGGAGCCGTCACCGCTGTCGTGGGCGGCGGCGGTGGTGGTGGCGGTGGTGCCGTCGTCGTCGCTGCTGTCGCCGTCGCTGGTCGCTGCGCCGTGGCTGGCTTCGACACCTGCGCTGCCCCACGCGGTCGGGTCTTGCGGCTGCGCCTGGGCGCAGGCGAGCGCGACGGCGATCGCGAGCAGGGGCTGGGGGCGCGGCGGCACGGCGTCTACGTGTCGCGCCGGTGCGGTCGGATTGCGCCCCGGGTGTGCGATCACTGCGGTACGATGGGGCGTGCGGACGCGGTGCCGGGCGCTGCGGTGGGGGGCCTGCACGTTCTTGGCTGCGTCGGCGCTGGGGTGTACCGCGGTCGCGCCGATGCGGCGCGAGGCCGCGCGGAGCTTCCACTGCGCGCCGCACCGTGTGCAGCTGCGGCACGAGACCACGATGGGGGACGAGCCGATCGATCGTGGGGCGCTGCGCGCACAGCTCCGCGAGGCCCGACGGGCGCACGGTGGGATCGAGACGATCGCGTTCGTGGCACAGGGCTGTGAGCGTCGCGATCGGTTCTTGTGTCACCGCATCGGCCCGGGTCACGCGTTCGAATGCGGGGTCATGATCCGCTGACGGCGGCGCGCGGGGCTGCGGCGGCCTGCGCGTCGCCGCGGGCGAGCGCGTCGGTGACCGCCGGCGGGACACGACCACCGCACCCCATCGCCTTGCCGATCGACTTCGAACGCTCCAGGTGGCGACGCGGGTGGCAGGCATGCGATCGTCGTGCTCGCCACCGAGCGCACGACAGCACCGCGCACGTCGAAGACCCGCCATGACCGTCACTGCACCGCCCCGCACCGAGACGATCGACGTCCTCGACGACGGTCTGCGGCTGGCGCTCGCAGACGACGGCACGCGCGAGGTCACGCTGCCGCCGAAGTCGGCCGGGATCCCGGTGCCGGCCGCAGAGTCCAACGCGAGCGTCTGATGGTCTTCAACTCGCTCGTCTTCGTCGTCTTCTTCGTCGTCGTGCTGGGGCTGTATCGCTTCTTGCCGAGCTGGCCGGCCAAGAAGGTGCTGCTGCTGGTCGCGAGCTACGTGTTCTACGGCGCCTGGAACCCGCCGTTCGTGCTGCTGTTGCTGTTCTCGTCGGTGATCGACTTCTGGGCCGCGCGCCGCATGGCAGCGGCGGAACCTGGCCGCGCGCGTCGGCTGTTCTTGATGGTCAGCCTGGTCGGCAACCTCGGGCTGCTCGGCTTCTTCAAGTACGGCACGTTCCTGCTCGACAACTTCGTGGCACTCGCGGGCAAGCTGGGCGTCGATTGGCACCCGGCCGCGCCCGACATCGTGCTGCCGGTGGGCATCTCGTTCTACACGTTCCAGACGCTGAGCTACACCATCGACGTCTATCGGCGCGACCTGAAGCCGGTGAAGTCGTTCCTCGATTTCGCGGTGTTCGTCAGCTTCTTCCCGCAGCTGGTCGCGGGTCCGATCGTGCGCGCGGCCGACTTCCTCTACCAGCTCGAGCGCGAGCGCTTCGTCGAAGCGCGCGCGCTCGGGTGGGGCCTGTTCCTCATGACGTTGGGGCTGTTCGAGAAGATGGTGCTGGCCGACGGCATGCTCGCCGACACCGCCGATGCGGTGTTCGGTGCGATGGGGCCCACGTCGCAGCTCGACTCCTGGCTCGGCACCATCGCGTTCGCGGGACAGATCTTCTGCGACTTCGCGGGCTACTCGATCTGCGCGATCGGGGCGTCGCTGTGCTTCGGCTTCCACCTCGTCGACAACTTCCGCTTCCCCTACGCGGCGGTCGGCCTGCGCGACTTCTGGCGCCGTTGGCACATCTCGCTGTCGACCTGGCTGCGCGACTATCTGTACATCCCGCTGGGCGGCAATCGCCGGCGCATGGCATTCGCCTTGATGGCCACGATGGTGCTCGGGGGGCTGTGGCACGGCGCGTCGTGGAATTTCGTGGTGTGGGGCACGCTGCACGGGCTCTATCTGGTGATCGAGCGCCGGCTCGGGCGCGCCTTCGGACAGAAGCCGTGGGCGCGTCACGCGGGGGTACGTGTGCTGCTGGGCGTGCTGACGTTCGCGCTGGTGTGCATCGCGTGGGTGTTCTTCCGCGCGCGCGACCTGCCGGGCGCCGCGATGGTCACGGCGTCGATGCTCGGCGCGATCCCAGCCCCGCCGATCCTACCCACATTGTCGATCGTCAAGGTCGTGGTGGTGATGGGCGGCCTGATCGGAATGCACGTCGTGATGCGCAATCGCAGCATCGAAGCGGTGATGGCGCGCATGCGCGGCGGCACGGTGATCGCGGTGTGGACGGTGATGCTGATCGCCATCGTGCTGATGCAGGGAGGGGGCGATGCCTTCATCTATTTCCAGTTCTGACGCGCGCGAGCACGAGATCCATCGTGCGATTCCCGAGCGCGGGTGGTTGGGCATGGCCGCGACGGCGGCGATCCTTGCGATCGCGGCGCTGATCGGCTGGGAGCTGCACGTGCGCGGGCGCGGCTACGAGCCCGACTACGACAACACGCCGGGCCTGTGGGTGCCGTTGCGCGCGAAGGCGTCGGGCGCGACGCGCGAACAGATCGTGCTGGTCGGGGCATCTCGCACGCTGTTCGACATCGATCTCGACGTGTTGCAGCAGGCCACCGGCGGCGCGCGACCGCTGCAGCTCGCGACCGTGGGCTCGTCGCCGATGCCGATCTTCACACATCTCGCCGAGGATCCGACCTACGCGGGCACGACGATCGTGGGGGTGGTGCCAGGACTGCTCGCCGCGCCGGCGGGCCCGCCGATCGAGACGCCGAAGAAGTTCATCACGAAGTACGAGAACTGGTCGCCTGCGGACGCGTGGGAGCTGCCGATCTCGCTGTGGCTTCAGGAGCACCTGGCGTTCATCCACGAGCAGGACCTGCGGCTGCCGGCGCTGATCGGGCGCATCGAGCTGAAGAATCGTGCGAACGCACGAGTGCCCCCGCGGCTGCCGCCCAACCTCGCGACGATCGATCTCGATCGCCGGGTGCGGATGGCCGAGTGGGCGCGCACGGACGAGGTGTACATGCGGGAGATCCAGCAGATCTGGATCCCGCTGTTCACGCCTCCGGCGAAGCCCGACGTCTTCACCGACGAGCAGTGGGCGAAGATGTTCGCCGACGCTTGGGATGCGATCCTCGTGCAGGCGAAGGCGAACGTCGAGGCGATCACGGCGCGCGGTGGCCGGGTGATCTTCGTGCGGCATCCCAGCAGCGGCGGCGTGCTCGAGCTCGAAGAGAAATACAACCCGCGCGCGAAGTTCTGGGATCGCCTGCTCGAGGAGACGGGTGCCCCGGGTATTTACTGGGCCGACTACCCCGAGCTGGCGGACTTCGAGTGCCCGGAATGGTCGCACCTCTCGGCCGCCGACTCGGTCGAGTACACGAAGCGGCTGGTCGCGATCCTGAAGCGCGAACGGCTGCTCTGATCAAAGGCGGAAGACGAGCTGGAATCGGCCGTCCCGTGGTACGAGGGACGGGCTGCTGATCGGCTGCTGGTCTGGGCGTTCGCCTGTTGGTCGCGATCGACGACGTCGTGACGCGGATCGCCATGCAACCACACGCCTACGCCGAGATCCAGGACGTGCGCGCGACAGTGGCCGTTCGCCGAGCGTGTGTGGAAGGGTTTCCGTGGGTTTCCGTACTCCGTCCCGTTTGTGGAGCTCGCGACCGAGCTGCGCGTGATCGCGGTTGCGCACGACAAGCGCAAGGCTGGGTATTGGCTCGATCGACTCGACCCCGGTACGAGTACGGCGCAGGATAGGCACGCAGTGCCGTTCGACGGACGGTGAGCCGACCCGGTGCGCGCTGGGTCGAGCTTCATCGCGACTCCGGTGTCGGTCGACGAGGCAGAGCGCTCGGGCTCGCACGCGAGCGTCGAACGACGCTCGGCGGCGCGCCGCCGGCTCGATGCGGTGATCGATCACCAACGCGAACCGGCGGCTACGCCGTCGTCGCGAGCGCACTGGCGCTCACGTTGAGCTGGTCGGCGAGCGGCCGCCAGGCTTCGTCGAGCAGGGCGTGGGCGGGCACGCCACGTTCGCGTGCGGAGCTGTGCAGGTGACCGGCGAGGGTGCGTGCGAGGATTGCGAGCAGCGCATAGCCGTCGTCGGCGCCGATGCTTCGCATCGCGGCGCCGACGCGCGCGCGGATCCTGCCCTCGCTGACGCCGCGGGACTCTGCCAGGCCCGCGTCGGTCATGCCCAGGGCGCGCATGCGCAGGGCTTCGAGGTGGTGCGGATGTCGCAGGCCCGCGGCGCGCAGCACCTCGAAGCAGCGATCGAGGATCGCGTCGGCGAGGTCGGGCTCGGGCTCGCCGGGGTCCAGCGCGAGGGCGCCGTCGAGCAGCGCGCCGTCGGGATTCTCGGGAGTGCGTCGGGCGTGAGCAGCGTCGCGCGCCTTGGCGAGGGCGGCGACCATCTGTGCCTCGGTGGCGGGCTGCGCGACGACGGCGTCGGTGCGGAGGCGTGCGGCGGCGTCGCAGAGCAGGTCGCAAGGGGCGGCGGCAGCGAGGACGAGGCCACACGGAGCACTGCACGAGGCCACGGCGCGCACGAGATCGCAGGGCTCGCCACCGCGAAAGGCGAGGTCGAAGACGATGGCATCGACGTCCTTGCCGGCGCGCCGCAGGTGCTTGGCGAGCTCGCCGAGGTCGCGACATTCGAATGCATGGACCTCGCGCGCGCGAAAGACTCCGCGCCAGCGTCTGGCGAACATGGGATCGGGCCCGAGCAACAGGACACGCATCCCGGCGACGCGAGAGGCTGGGGTTCTCGGAGCGGGCGGTGCGGATGGTGCGGACGGACCCGCGCCGCGCGGGCCGGGGCCTACCGGGCGCGGCGAGGGGGCGACGCGCGGCGTGGGTGGCACGCGTCCGAGGCCGGGCGCAGGAATCGATTCCCCACCGGGGCGACGCGCGAGCTTGGGCCCGGTGGGCACTCGCGGCCTGCGGCGCGCCTTGGCGGAGATGCCATCCGATGCGGCGGCAGGGTTGCGCTCGGTGGGCGCCGTCGTCGCGGCTTCCAGCGGTTCGTCCGTCGCGGCGGCCGTCGACGCGCCGGGCAGGGGGAGTTCAGCGTGTTGCCGACGCGGTCCTGGCATGGCAACACGACCAAACAAAAAAGAACGCGCGCGCGCAAGCAGAAAATTGCGTGACCGTGGTGATCGCGATGCGAGCATGACGGGGACGGCGTTCCGAAGCGGGCCGTCGGAGCGCGTGCCCGCGGTGTTGCAGGTCGTGCGCTCGACATCCGCATGCAGCGCAGTATGCTGCAGTCGCTCGCCGCTGCGGGCCGTCACACGCACGGACATGCGGGTGCGACGAAAGCGGACACGGAAGGGCGCGGACGCGACCATGGCAGGGACGATGGCGAGCAAGGGCAGGGGGAACGCCGGCATCGCGCTCGGCGTGGTCACGTTGCTCGTGTGCGGGTCGTGCCAGCACGGCGGCTCGGTCGCCGCGAGCGGCAGCACAGGGGGCACGAGCACCAGCGGCGCCGCGAGCAGTGGATCGCCGAGCACCACGTCCGGCAGCGCGGACGCGAGCAGTGGATCGGCGGTCACCAGCGAGACGACGCATCACGGTGGCGGCGGCAGCAGCGGCAGCAGCGAGAGCGGCACGACCGGTGACCCGGGGACGCCGCCGGCGCCGTCGCGGTGGGTGCTGTACGACGCGGACGGCGTGGCGGTGGACGCCGTGGTCGCACCATTCTGCGTGGACGTGGCGCAGTGCAACATCCCCGAGCCTGGGAGCCGGGGCGACGTGCTGCCGCAATGCGTGCGGGTGATCTGGCACGAAGGCGCGTTCGTGGATCTGCCGTACGGGACCTCGAGCGGCTTGCTCGACGACTGCCGAAGAGGTCCGCTGTGGGATGCCGAGCATCCGCCGGGTGCGTTCGCGACGGCGACGTGCGCACCGCCTGCGTACTTTCCCGGAGGGGAGGGCATCGGCGCCACGTACCGCTGGGAGCGCAAAATCAAGGCGTTCGCGGACGGCCGGTTCGAATACGAGAGCGCCGACCAGCCACCGATGGGGCTGTACCCGGCATACAGCTGGCTGGGCAGCGACTGCGTGGAGAACTACTTGCTGGGCGGCGGCAGGCCGTGGCTACCGGTGCCCGACTGGGCGGTGGAGCTGCTGCCGAATCCTCCGTACTCGCTGCGCTGGGAACCGTGGGAGTGAGGACATGAGCGGACACACGAGACTCATCACGGTGCTTGCTTGCCTGCTTGCCTGCGACGTCGCGGCGACCCGCGAGGAGACGCGCGCTGCTGGCGATGCACCACGCGCGGGGCGCCAGCTCGCGGGCGGAGAAGTGGAGCGCGGTGGCATGGTGGTGGCGCCGCGTTGGGTGCTGCGGGACGCGATGGGAACGGCGATCGACGCCGTGGTCGAGCCGACATGCGGCGGTGGCCTGCCCTGCGTGATCACGGAGCCGGGGACCCAAGGCACGGTCGGCCCACCGTGCGTGCGGGTGTACTGGCTCGGCGACCGCTACGTCGACCTCCGCTACGCCTTGGGCACCGGACTTGCGGCGGACTGCGCAGCGCATCGTACGGAGCTCGCGGAGATTGGCTACTTCCTGGCGCCGGACTGTTCGGGTGAGGTCTTCAATGTGGCGGGTGGTGGCGTCGAAGAGGCGACGCGCTGGACGCGGCGCGTAGTCCACGTGGAAGAGACGGGGTTGACGTACTTCGAGTCCGCCAATACGCAGTTGGTCCAGCTTTACTATGCGTGGTACGAGGGGGCCTGCGTTTCAGTTGAGCAGGAGCCATTCGAGATGGTGGAATGGCGGCCTCTCCCAGATGACCTTGTTGCACTCGGAGGCGCTGCGCCGTACTCCCTTTCATGGGAGTAGAAGGAGTAGACGGCGACGACGCCTGCGGCCAAGCTTGCGCACCGTCAGAGCGAACTTGGGTTTGGCGGCGCTTGAGGCGGCTACTACATTTCCTCAATGTCGACGATCACGGCGCTCCAAATCAGCTCTACTCCTAACGACTCGGGATCCGGGTCTTGTTGCCCTGGAAGTCCGACTGCCGTGTTAAACCCCCACTGATGATGATGCGTGCTCACCCGCGCAATCATATCCCCATCCTCGAACGCAAACCGATCCCCTCCATCGAAGAAGTTCCCCACGATCCTCGCCTCACGGGCATTGCTGGTCACGTAGATCCCACCACCCGTATTGCCGACGAACGCGTTGCCGATGATGCGCGCGCCCTGATGCCGGTCGACGTACACGCCCAGTCCGTTACCGGAGAACGTGCAGCGCGTGACGAGGACGCTGTTGGCGTCGACGGACGGTGACACGATCCCCGTGCCCGGCGAGTTGAGGTTCACCGCGTTGCCGGAGTTTCCCGTGAAGGCGCAGCCCTCGATGCGCAGCGCGTTGCCGTTGGTGCGGACGTCGACGCCGATGACGTTGTTCTCGAAGGTGCACTCCTGCACCAACGGGAAGTAGCCCACCGTTGCGAAGGCGATGTCCCAGTTGCGTAGGGTGAGCCGCTGCAGGTACACGATGGTGCCCAACACGTCGGCGGACAAGCCGATGATCGCGGCGTCGCCGGGAGGCGACGCGTACTCGATCGTCAGATCGCTGAGCGTCGAGTAGGACGGGGCCGGCTCGATGCCGGCATCGGGGTCGCCGGGCGCGGCCGGCATGAACGTGATCGCCGCGGTATTGGCGACCAGCCCGCCGAACGAGAGCACCGCAGCGCCGCGCGGACCCACGCCTCGGATCGTCATGCGCGGCGGGATCACGATCGGCTGCGTCAGCTCGACGCGTTGATCGATCACCAACGTCGAAAACGGTGCGCCGTCGGGAGGCGGCATCCCAGCGGCGGTGTTTGCCAGCCACGTCGCGAGGCACGTGCCGGCCTGCACCGGATCCGCCGGTGCGCTGCCGTCTTGGCGCAGGATCTCGCGCAGGAAGATGAAGTTGTCGTTCGTGCGTGTCTTGCCCAGTGGATACGGCACGCAGGTCGGCGCAAGGGGTCCCAGCGGCGCCGCGTCGGGCTCCGGCGAGGGCGCCAACCCGGGAGGGACGGCCGGCGAGGCGTCCGGGGCGGGTGCAGGCCCGCGGGCATCGGTGAAGGCATCGGCCGCGGCGCCGCGTTGCGCCGATGGGCATCCGCAGTCGCTCCCCCCCCAGTCGCCCCGCGCTGCGGCGCGCCGCCACGCCATCGCCTCGCGCCCCGCCGCGGCCGCGAGGAGCTCGGGGCTCTCGAAGGCCCTGGCCTCGAGGCCGCGCCGGTCCTCGAGCCCGCGCGGGTCGTCGCCCCCGCGCTGGTCCGCGCGCCCGCCATCGCTGTCGCTGTCGCTGGTGGTTGTCCGCGTGCGCATCGTTTCCTCCGTTCTGCTGCGGTCACTCGAGGCGCTCAGGGCAGCGTCGTCACGGTCGCGATCGACGACGTGGCGAGCCCGCGGGCGGCGTAGAAGTTGCCGCCCCAGTCGTCGTCGACGTTGAACGCGAACGAGTGCCGTCCGATCGTGATCGAGTCGACGAAGCCCTGCAGCGGCACCCAGCCCGAGGCGTTCACGTTGTACGGATACGGCGGCGGCGACGCGACCTGCGCCCCGACCACCGCCTCCTGGTCGAAGACCATCACATCCGCCGCCATCATGTTGTAGAGGATCCGCGCCCCGCGGGCCGCGGCTGCCAGGCGCACCGCGGTCCCCGGGACCGGGCTGAGCCAGCCGTTTTGTTCGAAGTAGTTCCCGGCCACCAGCGTCGCGCGGGCATCGGTCTGCACTGCGCCGCGGGCGTGCAGCGGCAGCCCAGGTTTGCCGTTGCTCTCGAACCGACCTGCCTCGACGACGGCTGCGTCGCTGCCGACCAGGTCGATGGCCCAGTAGGGCGCGTCTCGGATATGGCAGTTGCGGATGTGCCAATGCGTTCCGCCCACGGCCCGGACCCCGCCCGAGTTGCCGATCACCTGCGCATGATCGATCAGAATCGACGACGCGAACGCGCCCTGGATCGCCCAGTCCCACACCCCGGAGAACCGGACGTGGCGGACGCGGTGGCCGCTGCCGCGCAGCAGAACGCAGCGGCTCGACCCACCCAGCCGTGTGATCTCGAGGTCCTCCAGCACCACACCGCGCGACGCCAGTCGGGTCTCGATCGCGAACGCAGCCCCCGGTACATCGAGCTCGAGCCGCGAGTTGCCGTACAGCGAGCAGCCGCGCAGCGTCACACCGCTGGGCAGGATCAGCGGCTCTCGCACGGGACACGGCTGGTCGATGACGATCGTGACGTTGCGGGGCAGCTGCGACAGCAGCAGCGGTGATTGCAGATACGCCGCGAGGCACGACGGTCCGCCGATCTCGCGCAGGAACACAAAACGGGGACTGCGGCGCGTCTTGGCCGTCGCGGCGTAGGCCTGGCAGCCGGATTGCCCGTGGGCGAAGGCGACCGGCGCCACGGTGCTGGCGGCGAAGCCGAGCTGCGCCGCCGGCGAGGCCGACTGCCGCGCCCAGTGGCGATCGTGGTCGTCCTGCAGCAACGCGACGATGGCCGCGCGCCGCTGCTCCGCGTCCATCGGCTCCCAACGCACGCCGCCGCTCACGACGCGAACCCGCCTTCTTGTCGCAACCATCGCACCGTGACGTAGACCGTGCGATTCGAAGCGCCGGCGTTGACGATCCGTAGGTTGATCGTGCTGCCCGATGCCACCAACGCGAACGACAGATCGGTTCCCACGCCGCCCACGCCCTGCTGGTTGGTGACGTGCGCCGTCAGCGAGAGCACCGTGCCGGTTGCGCGGTAGAACGTCTGCGCGATGAGCCCGCTCTTCAAGCTCGCCGCCACGCCGACTTCGTGGGCGGTGACGGCGACGTCGAGCTTGAGGTTGTGGCCATCGGTGGCCAGGCTCGCCAGCGCGATGTCCTGCGTGCCGCCGCCCAGCGCGACGGTCAGCGTTGCCGCGTAGGTCAGCGCGTCGAGCGTGGTCCCGACAAACGTCGACTGCGTGCGCAGCCGCACCGCGCCCCCGCTGCTGGGGGTCAACAGGTCGAGGTCGCCGTCGTCGGTGGCACCGGTGCCGGTCGTCAGCGAGATGCCACCGCCGGCACCCGCGGCCGAGCTGCCGCCGCGCACTGCGACCGCACCGCCGTTGCTCGCCGCAGTGCCGTCGCCGCCGCGCAGTGACAGCGCTCCGGCGGCCGAGCCGTCGTCACCGCGGACCTCGTCGCCGCTGGTGACGACGACATCGGTGCCCTGCGTCGTGTTTCCCACCACGAGCGTGTCGGCGAGGCTGCGCCGCGGCGCGGCGACGCCGGGGCGACCCACCAGCTCGATCGAGATCTCGGCGCGGACCGTGTCGCTGCCTTGTCGCGTGCCGGTGACGTGGATCTGCAGCGCGTCCCCGAAGCCCGCGTCGAGGCCGGCGACCAGCAGCGCACCCGCGGCCGACGAGGCGTCGATGCTCACCTGCGCGGCGGCGCTGGGGGACACGAAGGTCTGCGCAGGATCGTCTTCACTCGGCGCGGCGTCGTACGCCGCCACGACGATCGCAGAGGTGCCGGTGATCGCATTGCTGTGCAGCCGCACCACCATCACCACGTCGCCGAAGCACGAGATGTCGCAACACGCGATGGGCACCTCGGTGGCGCTCTGTCCTGCCGTGAGCGACGAGAAGTCGAACGCGCGTTTGCGCAACAGCGTGCGGCTCATCGCCAGCCTCCTGCGGGGGGCGCAGCCGCTTCGCCCTCGCGGGTGCATGGGCATGCGCGGTCTTCCGGGTGAGCGTCCGCGGGCGCTCGCGCGAGCAGACTCGCCGAGAGCGTCACCGTTGCGGTCGTCGGGACGCTGGCTTGGTCGAGGTGGATCCATGATCGCGCCAGCGTGCCCACGTCGCTGCGCAGTCGTGTCATGAGTGCGGAGCCCGCAGCCGTATTCGCGTCGACCACCGCGGACGCCAGCGGCAGCGGCCACACGAAGGCCGTGGCCGGCTCGTCCTGACACCGTGTCGCGAGCTCGCAGACCAGCGTCGCGCGTGCGCCCGTGCCCGCGAGGGTGCCACCGTGCATGCGAACGACCAGCATGCACTCGGGCCACCGGACGAGTGGAACGGGCAGCCCCAGCTCGTAGCTCAGGCGGCCGCCGGGCAGCAGGGCGGCGAAGGAAAACGTCGTCTTCGGCAGCAGCTCGAACACCGCCCAGTGCTCGCCCTGGCGTGCCGGGCTTGCGAGCGCGAGCGGAACTTCGCATGGGTGGTCGGCAATCATGGCTCTCGCTTTCGTCATGTCGTCGGGCGCTTGCCCGAGGTCCTGGCGGTCGGCGCGATACCCGTGCAACCACCGATTCAAGCGATGGCGGTGACCACCGCGCTGATGGTTGCGCGGCAGGCGACACCGAGGGCGGGCTGCTGTGCGGTGAGCTGCAGCTGCAGCGCCGGCGGCAGCGGGGGCAAGAGCACCGTGCGCGCGAGTCCCGGCGCCGCGACGGCCTCGAGTGCGAGCTGTGCGAGCGGCGCCGGTCCGAGGAAGTCCTGCGCGGGATCCTCGTCAGTCGGTGCAGCCGGCCACACGCGCAGCACCAGCGTCGCGCCGATGCCGATCGCCGCGCCGTGCACCCTGGCCGCAATGGCGATCGCGCGCGCGGGCTCGCTGGGGATCGCCCGCGCGAGCACGATGGTTCGTGACCGGAAGCCGCGGAGGTTGTCGAACGCAGCGAGGACGGGCGGCAGCTGCCACAGCGGCGGAACCGTCGAGTCGCTCACCACGGGTGTCACTCCTTGAGCACGAGATCGGCGGAGAGGTCCGCGCTGCAGTTGCCGCTGGTCACGCGCGTGCCGACGACCAGGATCCGCAGGAACGCGCCGAAGTTCGCGAGCGCCACGCTTGCCACGACCGAGGTCGAGCCGTTCGCGACCGTCGCGGTTCCGCTGGCGGTGGTGAATACGAAGTCGACCGAAGGGTCCTCGGCGGTGGGCGCAGTGGTGTATGCGACGATCTCGATCTTCGACGACGCGTTCACGATGTCGCGGGTATGCGCGCGCACGATCAGCAAGCCCTCGCGATACCGCTCGCATGCGACGGTCTTGACCGCGACGTCCGTCTCCGACGTGCCTGCGGTCAGATTGTTGAAGTTGAACGACTTCTTGTTCCACAGAGGTGTGACGATTCCGGGCACGGGGTGCTCCTTGCGGTTGCGGGGGTTGCGGGGTGCTGAGGGTGCTGACTCAGATCAGATCCGGCCGCAGCTCGAGAACGCGGCGGCGCAGACACGGGTCGATGGGTGCGTGGAGGCTCGCGCTGCGGCCGGCTCACTCGGCCGCGAGCGCCGCGAGCCGATGCTCGCGACCCACGATCAGGTCGCCGGCGTGACCGACGACGCAGTCCGACAGGATGTGCAGCTGAATTCCTGCCTTGCGCGCCTGCAGGCAGAAATGGAAGTCTTCCCCGACGTCGCCCACGAGGGCGAAGGGACGCCCATCGGTGCGTTGCCAGACCGCGTCGAGCACGCTGCGATGCGTCAGCACGCACGCGAAACCAGTGAGATCGGCGGGGACGACCGGGCCGTCCGGTCCCGGTTCGGGATCGAACGGCTCCGCGCGGTTTTCCACGATGCGCGCCACGCAGGGCTGAAACGGCGGCTCGCGGCGATAGGCGACCGCGCCCACGAACGGTCGAGCAGTGCCGTGCAGGCGCTCGAGCAGGTCCGCCGGCGGTGCCATGTCGTCGTCGAGCCACAGGACCCAGTCGATGCCGCCGGCGCGGGCTTCCGCCGCGATCAGGTTGCGGGCGGTCACCACGTGCGTCCGCGGCAGGATCTGCGTCGTGACCATCGCGTCGCCGAATCGTCGGTGCCAGTACGACGTCGCCGAAATGATGCATTGCAGCAGCGCCGGGAATACCGCTGCGCGAATTTCCGCTCTGCACGGCATCGCGATCATCAGCGAAGGGGGAGATACGTCCGTCGGCGCCACCATCGTCGCGGAGGCAGCGTGCGCTGCGAGCGACGCAAAGCAAAGCGATCCGTCGATCGCGTCACCCCGCGCGGCCATTCGCCTCCGTCGCGCCGCGCACCGGCGCACCGCGAGCGCTTCACCCCCGCGTCACGCCGCCCGCGCCAGCGCGCGCCGCTGCTGCAATCGCTGCCGCATCGCCTCCTCGAGCGCCACGAACTCCCCGAGGTGCTCGAGCGTCAGCAACCCGCGTACGCTCCCGCGATCGACCACCACGATCGCCCGCGCATCCTCGCTCTGCATGCGCTGCAACGTCTCGTCGAGCGCGTCGGCGGGTGTGGCGGTGCGTGCGGGCTTCATGATCTCCGCGACGGGCACCTCGGGGCCGCGCGTCGCGATGGCGGTGACCAGCTCGACGATCCCCAGCGTGCCGACCAGCGCGCCCTGGCCGTCGACCACGGGGAAGTGATCCTGCAGCCCGTGGACGATCGCGCCGGCGATCTCGCCCGCGGTCGCGTCGGTGCGCACGCTCGCGACCGACTCGACCATCACGTCGCGGACCCGCAGCCCGCGCAGCAGCTCGCGCACGTGCACGGCTTCGTTCTCGCCCTGCGCGCCGGCCCACACGAACAGCGCGACGAATACCAGCACCGGCGAGGCGAACAGGCCCACGAAGCCCAGCGCCATCGCCATCGCCTGACCCAGCCGCGCGGCGATCTCGGTCGCGCGCGCGCGGCCCAGCCGTAGGCTCAGCAGCGCGCGCAGCACCCGGCCGCCGTCCATCGGGAACGCCGGCAGCAGGTTGAACACCGCCAGCGACACGTTCACCCAGAACAGCTGCACGACCATGCCCTGGCCCAGCGGCGCTGCGCCGGGGGCCAGCGGACCGGCCGACAGCGGCAGGCCCAGCGCCAGCGCCAGCGCGCCGAACACCAGCGCCAGCACCACGTTGACCGCGGGGCCTGCGAACGCCACCACCAGCTCCTGCCGCGGATCCTCGGGCAGCCGCTCCATCGACGCGACGCCGCCGATCGGCAACAGCGTGATGTCGCGGGTCACGATGCCGTAGCGCCGGGCCGCGAGCGCGTGGCCGAGCTCGTGCAGCACCACGATCGTGAACAAGGTCGCGACCATCACCAGCGCCGCGATCGTGGCCGCGATCGACTCGCCGCCCAGCGCTGCGCTCGCCACGATCCACGCCACCAACAGCAGGAACGTGGCGTGCACGCGCACGCGCACGCCGAAGGGGTGGCCGACCGTCCACGCCCAGCCGATGCGGCCGCGCGAGGGCTGCTGCGGCTCGCTCACGGCGTGCCCTTGGGCAACACGCCGCGCGCCGCCGTCGACGCCCAGCGGAACCACAATCGCCCCGACACCGCTGCGTCCACCAGGTGCGGCGGCGCCGAGGCCGGCGTCGCCAACAAGTCGCGCAGGCGCACGTGCAGGTTGTCGGTGCCCTCGGACCACACGATGCGGTTGGCGTGGCCGGGCTGCGCGTCGATCAGCACGAACAGCCCCGGACCCGCGGGCGCCGACTCGACCGCGGCGAAGCTCAGCTGCGCGTCGTTGGACCACGACACGCCCGTGCGCGGATCGAAGTGCGGGAACGCCTCGGGGTGCGGCGCCGGACGGCCGATGAGCCCGCGGATCACGTCGAGCGTCGAGACCACGCCGACCGCGTGGCCGTGCGCGTCGACCACCACCAGGTGCTGCCGCGCGGTCTCCGACATGCGCTCGGCGACCTCGCGGATGCTCGCGTGCTCGACCACGCTCTCGACCGGTGCCGACATCCGCGACAGCACGTGCGCGCTCTCGGGGGCGCCGACGAGATCGCGCAGCGACACGAACCCCACCGGGCGACCGTCGGCCTCGAGCACCGGGGCGCCGGTGATGCCCAGCGCCATCAGGTGCTGCATCACCTTGGTCGCCTGGTCACCCGCGCGCACGCTGAAGACCTCGTGGTTCATGATCTCCGAGACTGCGACCGCCATGACTTGCCTCCTTGGGGGGTGAACCGCTCGGGCTCGCACAGGCAAGCTAACCTCTCCGTGGCCCCCGGCCGCCGCAAAGCCTGCGTTCGCACGCAAGCGAGGCAGCCCGAGCGCACCGCGGGAGTCCGGACACCACGCATGCCGACCGTCGACGCAACCATGCTCCGTCCTCGCCGCGCCGCGACGATCGTGTGGCCCCTGGCGCTCGCGCTGCTGGCCGCGGGCGCCTGCGGCCCACGGCCGCGCACCACGACCCCGGTCGCGCCGGTCGAGGCCGCGCGACCGAGCCTGCCGTCGCGCTTCGATGCCGACGCCGTCGCGACGTGGTTCGACGCCCAGGCCACCGCGCGCGGCCTGGTCGGTGCGCAGCTGGGCGTGATGCGCGACGGCGAGGTCGTGCTCGTGCGCAGCCACGGCACCGCGGTCCGCGGCGGCGCCCCGGTCACGCCGCAGACCGCGTTCGCGATCGGATCGATCACCAAGCAGTTCGTGTGCGCCGCTGCGGTGCTGCTGCAGCAACAGGGGCGGCTCTCGCTGGCCGACCCGGTCGCGAAGTACTACCCCGAGCTCACGCGCGCCGACGAGATCACGCTCGACGATCTCGGCGCCCACCTGTCGGGCTATCCCGACTACTACCCGCTGGACTTCCTCGACTCGCGCATGCGCGCGGCGATCGATCCCGACGCGCTGCTGCAGCGCTACGCCGGCGCGCCGCTGCAGTTCGAGCCGCGCTCGCGCTGGTCGTACAGCAACACCGGCTACATCCTGCTGGGCCGCGTGATCGAGCGCGTGACCGGCGTGCCGCTGGGCGCGTGGCTGCGCGAGCACGTCTTTGGCCGCGTGGGCATGACCGGCGCGTCGCTCGATCCGGCGCCGGGCACCGCGGGCCTCGCTGCGGGCCACGGCCGCTTCGCGCTGGGCGAGCCCGAGCCGGTGCCGCGCGAGGCCGCGGGGTGGATCCACGCCGCCGGCGGCATCTACACCACCGCGACCGAGCTGCTGCGCTGGGATCTCGCGCTCGCGGATCGATCGCTGCTGGGCGCCGACACCGATCGCCTGACCACGCCGCGCACGCTGCGGGACGGTCGCAGCACCGACTACGGCTGCGGCCTGGGCGTGCGACACCAAGCCGGCGAGGTCGTGTGGTCGCACTCGGGCGCGGTGTCGGGCTTCGTCGCGTTCAATGCGATCGTGCCGCGCACGCGCACCGCGGTGGTGCTGCTGAGCAACACCGAGACGCCGGCCGCGTCCGAGCTCCACCAGGAGCTGCTCGCGCTGGTGATCGCGCCGCCCGATGCCGTGCCGACCGTCGCCGGTCCGCCCGCGACCGAGGTCGCCGGCGCGCTGTTCGAGCAGCTGCAGCGCGGCGCGCTCGATCGCCGTGCGCTCGCACCCGAGCTCGCCGGGTACTACGACGACGCGCGGGTGCGGGCCGCCGCGCCGCGGCTGCGGGCGCTCGGAACGGTGCTGCGCGTCGAGGCCGATCGCCCGCGCGAACGCGGCGGGCTCGAGGTCACCAGCGTGCGCCTGGTGCTCGCCGCGCGCGTGATCAAGGCCGTGCTGGTGCGCCGGCCCGACGGCATCGTCGAGCAGTTCCTGCTGCTCGAGTGATCGCGACGCCGGCGAGGCCGAGCCTCGCTCCCGCGACCTCGCGCTGGCGCGCCATCACGACGCCGCGCCACCGCACCAGCACGGTTCGTCACCGCCGCGCCGACGATGCGATACTGCCGGGGTGACCGAGCGTCGCGACGAGCGCGAGCCGCCGACACCGACGCCGTCCGCGGCCGCGTCCGACGACCAGCTGCGCACGGCGGTGCAGCTGCCGCCCTCGGCCGAGGCGCCCGGCGCCGGCGCACGTGTGGGCCGCTACGTCGTGGTCGAGTCGCTCGGCGCCGGTGCGATGGGCCAGGTGGTGCGGGCCTACGATCCCCGGCTGCGCCGCGAGGTCGCGCTCAAGCTGCTCAAGGTCCGCGGTGCCGAGGCCGGCGCCCGCATCGTGCGCGAGGCCCAGGCGATGGCGCAGCTGTCCGATCCCAACATCGTGGCGGTGTACGACGTCGAGCTGCACGAGGGCCAGCCGTTCATCGCGATGGAGTACGTCGAGGGCACCACGCTGGCGGCGTGGTTGCTCGCGCTCGTGCGCGCGTGGCCCGAGGTCGTGGCGGTGTTCACCGGGGCCGGTCGCGGGCTGATGGCGGCGCACCGCGCCGGCGTGGTGCACCGCGACTTCAAGCCCGCCAACGTGCTCGTGCAGCGCGGCGACGACAGCGTCGCGTCGCTGCCGGGCCGCGTGCGCGTGATGGACTTCGGCCTGGCGCTGCCGCTGGGCGAGCGCGCGCGCCGTCCGACCACGCTGCCGCCGGGCGAGCTGGGACCGCCGGGCGTCGACGACATCGACGACGTGCGCACCGCCGACGGCATCGTCGTGGGCACGCCGGCGTACATGGCCCCGGAGCAGCACGCCGGCAACGCCGTCGACGCGCGCTCGGACCAGTATGCGTTCTGCGTCGCGCTGTGGGAGGCGCTCGCGGGCGCGCGGCCGTTCGCGGCGCGCGATCACGTGGCCGCGAAGTTCGCCGGGCGGCTCGACGAGGCGGCGATGAAGCGGCCGATCCTGCCGCGGCTGCGTGCGATCCTCGTGCGCGGCCTGGCGCCCGATCCCGCGGCACGGTGGCCCGACATGGCCGCGCTGCTCGAGGCGCTGGCCCACGATCCGTGGCGGCGGCGCTGGCTGGGCGTGGTCGCCGGCGTGGTCGCGCTGGGCGTGGTCGCGGCGGTGGGCGTGGGCGCGTGGCGCCACCGCGCGGCACTGCGGGCCTGCGACGACGATGCGGCGGCGATCTCGGCGGTGTGGGGACCCGCGATCGCCGACGACGTCGCGGTGCAGCTGCGCGACTCGGGGCTGCCGCGCGCCGACGACGTCGCCGTGCGCACGCGCGGCTGGCTCGACGACTATGCCGACGCCTGGCGACGCACGCGACACGAGGCGTGCGTCGCCGCCGTCGAGGCGCCGGCCGAGCCCGCGCCGCCGCGGATGATCGCGTGCCTCGACGAGCGCCGCGCGGCGCTGCGGGCCCTGACCGAGCGGCTGCAGCGACCCGACGCCGCGCTGCTCGAACGCGCGGTGCGATCGGCGATCGGTCTGCCACCTTTGTCGGCGTGTCGCGATCCCGCTGCGCTGGCGCGGCGCGACGCGGCACCCGAGCCCGCGATCGAGGCCGAGCGCGCGGCGCTGCGCGAGGCCTTGTTCGAGGTCGAGGCCCAGGCCGGCGCCGGCGCGCTCGCGCTCGCGGCCGAGCGCGTCGAACCGCTGGTGACGCAGGCCCAGGCGCTGGGGTTCGCGCCGCTGGTGGCCCACGCGCAGCTGATCGCGGCCAACGTCGACGCGCGGCGCGGCCGCTACCCGCAGGCGCGCGAGCGGCTCGAGCAGGCCTTCGACGGGGCCGCGACCGCCGGCGCCGACGAACTCGTGGTCGAGATCGCCGGGCGGCTCGTCGACGTGGTCGGGCTCGATCTCTCGGAGGCCGACGCCGGGCTGGTGTGGGCGCAGCTGGGCGAGATCGCGGCGCGGCGACTGGGGCTGCAAGACGATCTGCGCATGAGCACGCTGGTGGTCAACACCGGCAACGTGCTCTCGTCGCTGGGCCGCGAGGGCGAAGCGCTCGAGCACTACCGCCGCGCGGAGGCGATCTTCATCGCGCAGCTGGGCCCCGAGCATCCCGAGGTCGGCGGCATGCTCTCGAGCGAGGGCCGCGTCTACGCCACCTTGGGCCAGCAGGCGCTCGCGCGCGCGTCACTCACCCGCGCGGTCGCGCTGCTCGAGGCCAGCTACGGTCCCGACGCGCTCGAGCTGGCGCCCGCGCTCGACACGCTCGCACGGCTCGAGTTCGAGGCCGCCGCGCTGCCGCAGTCGCGCGCGCTGCTCGAGCGCGTGCTCGCGATCCAACGCGCGCACCTGGGCCCCGATCATCCGCTGATTTCGGGCGTGCTGGGCAACCTCGGCAACGTGCTGCTCGAGCAGGGCGACTTCGACGCCGCGACCGCGGCGTACACCGAGTCGCTGCGCATCGACGAGGCGGTCTACGGCTCCGAGCATCCCGAGCTGGCCGCGGCGCTCAGCGGCCTGGGCGCGGTCGCACGCCTGCGCGGCGACCACGATCGCGCCGTGTCGCTCAACCAGCGCGCGCTCGCGATCGAAGAGCGCGCGCTGGGCCCCGATCACGTCGACGTCGGCGCGACCCTGTACGCGCTGGGCCGCGCCCAGCTGGCCCAGGGCGATCGCGTCGCCGCGGCGGCCTCGCTCGAGCGCGCGCTGGCGATCGCCTCGGCCACCGCCTCGTCCCCGCAGCAGCTCGCCGAGCGGCGCGTGGTCCTGGCCGACGCGATCGTGGCCGACGACCCGATCCGGGCGCGCCGACTGCTCGAGCAGGCCCGCGCCGCGCTGCAGGAATCCGGGGACGCGGCCGCGCCCATCATGGCGGAGATCCACGCGCGTCTGGACGCCTGGCACGAGCGCGGGTAACGTCCGCCCCGGCTCCCTCGCGCCGGCGTCACGCTGGTGCGCGCGGGGCCCCCGTCTCCCGGAGCTCGCACGCGAAGATGGCCGAAGCCGCCCGCCCCCGCAAGGTCCGCCTGTTCCTCGTCACCGAGCGCAAGGACAAGTGGTGGGTCACCCCGCTGCTCACGTTCCTGGGGCTGTCGACGTTCATCGTCTACGTGACGTGGGCTGCGTTCCAGAACGCGAACTACACCTTTGGTCCGTACCTCTCGCCGCTGTACGCACCGGAGATCTTCGGCCACTCGCCGCACGCGTGGTTCGGTCCGCCGCCGACGTGGTGGCCGGGCATGATCCCGTTCTCGCCCGCGCTGCTCATCCTGCCGTTCCCGGCCGGCTTCCGCTTCACCTGCTACTACTACCGCGGCGCGTACTACAAGGCGTTCTGGGGCGACCCGCCCAGCTGCGCCGTGGGTGAGCCGCGCAAGAGCTACCTCGGCGAGCGCTACTTCCCGCTCATCATCCAGAACATCCACCGCTACTTCCTGTACGCGGCGCTGGTGTTCATCGTGCTGCTGGCCTACGACGCGATGCTGGCGTTCCGCTTCCCCGACGGCATCCACGTCCACGTCGGCACGCTGGTGTTCTGCACCAACGTCGTGCTGCTGGGCGGCTACACCTTCGGCTGTCACTCGCTGCGCCACATCGTCGGCGGACGCAAGGACCAGCTGCCCAAGGACGCGGTCGGTCGCGCCTGCTACGACTGCGTCTCGGGCCTCAACCGCCGCCACCAGCTGTTCGCGTGGTGCAGCCTCTTCTCGGTCGGCTTCACCGACGTCTACGTGCGCATGTGCGCGATGGGCGTGTGGACCGACGCCCGCCTCTTCTGAGTCGCCGACGCGACGCGATCCTCCGAGTACCGAGCTTCGACATGGCCGAATACACCACCCACGAGCACGACGTCCTCGTCATCGGAGCCGGCGGCGCCGGATTGCGCGCCGCCATCGAGGCCTCCGCTGCGGGCGTCGACGTCGCCGTCGTCTGCAAGTCGCTGCTGGGCAAGGCCCACACCGTGATGGCCGAGGGCGGCATGGCTGCGGCCATGGCCAACGTCGACGATCGCGACAGCTGGAAGGTCCACTTCGCCGACACCATGCGCGGCGGCCAGTACCTCAACTCGTGGCGCATGGCCGAGCTGCACGCCAAGGAGGCGCCCGAGCGCGTGCGCGAGCTCGAGGCCTGGGGCGCGGTCTTCGATCGCACCAAGGACGGCCGCATCCTGCAGCGCAACTTCGGCGGTCACCGCTACCCGCGGCTGGCCCACGTCGGCGATCGCACCGGGCTCGAGCTCATCCGCACGCTGCAGGATCACGGCATCCACCGCGGCATGAAGGTGTACATGGAGCACACCACGGTGCGGCTGCTCAAGGACGGCGATCGCGTGGTCGGTGCCTTCGGCTACGACCGCGAGCGCGGTCGCTTCCACGTGTGGCGCGCCAAGGCGGTGGTGCTCGCGACCGGCGGCATCGGCCGCGCGTACAAGATCACCTCGAACAGCTGGGAGTACACCGGCGACGGACAGTCGCTGGCCTATCACGCCGGCGCCGAGCTGATGGACATGGAATTCGTGCAGTTCCATCCCACCGGCATGGTCTGGCCGCCGTCGGTGCGCGGCATCCTCGTGACCGAGGGCGTGCGCGGCGAGGGTGGGGTGTTGCGCAACAGCGAGGGTCGTCGCTTCATGTTCGACGACATCCCCGACAACTACCGCAGCTCGACCGCGACCGATCCCGAGGAGGGCTGGCGCTACGTCACCGGCGACAAGTCGGCCCGGCGACCGCCCGAGCTGCTCACGCGCGACCACGTCGCGCGCTGCATCCGCCGCGAGGTCAAGGCCGGCCGCGGCAGCCCACACGGCGGCGTGTTCCTCGACATCGCGTGGATCAAGGAGAAGATCGCCAACGCGCCGGAGCACATCAAGAAGAAGCTGCCGTCGATGTACCACCAGTTCAAGGCGCTGGCCGACATCGACATCACCGTGGAGCCCATGGAAGTGGGCCCGACCACGCACTACGTGATGGGCGGCGTGCGCGTCGACCCCGATACGCAGATGACGACCACGGTGCCGGGCCTGTTCGCCGCCGGCGAGGTCGCGGCGGGCCTGCACGGCGCCAACCGCCTGGGCGGCAACTCGCTGTCCGACCTCATCGTGTTCGGCAAGCGCGCCGGCGAGTACGCGGCGAAGTTCGCCAAGGAGCACGGCGCGGGGCAGATCCACGACGACGAGGTGCAGCAGATCGCCCGCTGGGCGCTCGCGCCGTTCGAGCGCGACGCGAAGAACAATCCCTACACGGTGCAGTACGAGCTGCAGGATCTCATGCAGGACAACGTCGGCATCGTGCGGACGGAGGCCGAGATGACCCACGCGCTCGAGGGCCTCGAGCAGCTGCGCGAGCGCGCCGCCGCGGTGGGCGTGGCCAGCCACCGCGAGTACAACCCCGGCTGGCACACCGCGCTCGACCTCGACAACCTCATGGTCGTGTCGCAGGCGATCACGATGTCGGCGATCGAGCGCAAGGAGAGCCGCGGCGGCCACTTCCGCGACGACTTCCCGGACAAGGATCCGGCCTACGCCAAGTTCAACACCGTGCTCAAGAAGGGCCCGGACGGCGAGATGCAGCTGCGCCGGGTCGACGTGATCCCGCTGCGCGACGACCTCGCGCAGATCGTCGAGGACAACAAGTAACCCTTGTCCCAGGAGAGCCAACGATGAGCAAGAAGGTCAGCCTCCGCATCTGGCGCGGTGACAAGGACAGCGGCGAGTTCAAGAGCTACGAGACCGAGGCCGACGACGGCATGGTCGTGCTCGACGTCGTCCACCAGGTCCAGGCCACCCAGGCGCCCGATCTCGCGGTGCGATGGAACTGCAAGGCCGGCAAGTGCGGCTCGTGCTCGGCGGAGATCAACGGCATGCCGCGGCTGATGTGCATGACGCGGCTGTCGGATCTGCCCGAGGGCGAGCCGATCACGGTCGAGCCGATGATGGCGTTTCCCATCATCAAGGACCTCGTCACCGACGTGTCGTGGAACTTCCGCGTCAAGCAGACCATCAAGCCGTTCAAGCCGCGGCCGCCGGATGCGCCCGACGGCACCTGGCGCATGGATCAGCGCGACGTCGATCGCGTGCAGGAGTTCCGCAAGTGCATCGAGTGCTTCCTGTGCCAAAACGTGTGTCACGTGCTGCGTGACCACGCGAAGCACGAGACCTTCATCGGTCCGCGCTTCTTCGTGCACACCGCCGCGCTCGAGATGCACCCGCTCGACACCGAGGACCGCGTGCCCGCGCTCAAGGACGACTACAACCTCGGCTACTGCAACATCACCAAGTGTTGCACCAAGGTCTGTCCCGAGAGCATCACCATCACCGACAACGCGATCATCCCGCTCAAGGAGCGCGTGGTCGATCGCTTCTACGACCCGGTACGGCGGCTGTTCCGCGTGCTGAGCGGCTCCTGAGGAAAGGCCGGCGAATGTCAGGGCTCAAGGCGATCACCGCGGCATCGATCCCTCGCGCGCTCGAGAAGGCCGAGCGCTACCGCCTGCTCAACGAGCCCTTCTTCGCCGAGAGCATCTGCCTCGACGTGCTCGCGATCGACGCGCACAACCAGCCCGCGCTGCGCACCTACGTGCTGGCGCTGACCGACCAGTTCCCTGGCGGCGAGGGCGACCGCGTGCCGCGGGCGCGCAAGGCCATCGAGGGCCTGAGCAGCGAGTACGAGCGCGCCTACTACACCGGCATCGTGGCCGAGCGCCGGGCGGTCGCGCTGCTCGAGCGCCACGACTACGGCGCGGGCCCGGCCGCGTGGGGTCACCTGCAGGAGGCGCTGCGCTGCTACGCGCAGGCCGACGCGCTGCAGACCGACGACAGCAACGACGACGCGGTGCTGCGCCACAACACCTGCGTGCGGCTGATCGCGCTGCATCGGCTGCGCGAGCCCGACGACGAGCCCAACCACTACCCGCTGGAGTAGCGCGGGAATCGAGCTCGCGCGCTCGCGCGTCGGGGGCCCGAGATGAAGCGGGCAGTGAGCGCGATCGTGGTGTGGGGGCTCGGCTGCACGGCCGCGCCGGTGGCCGGCGAGCTGGTGCTGGAGCAGCGCGAGGTGCCTGCGCGCGCGGGCATGATCGCGATCCCCGACGCGGCGCGACCGGCCGCGCCGGTGCAGCCGCTGCCGGCCAGCGCCGAGGCGCCCGCGCTGCCCCCGACGATGCCCGGGGTGTTGCCGCCCGAGGACGCAGGCCCGCCGCGGCTGTGGCTCGCGCGATCGGAGCAGGACTGCAGCATCGAGGTGCGCACGGCGGGCTTTCCCGCGGTCGCCATCGGCGGGGACCACTTCGTCGCGGTGCAGCGCGACGACGGTGGCAACGCGGACTTCGAGGGACCCACGACCGTGGAGCTGCGCGACCGCGACGGCGGCAGCCTGGAGTCGCTCGCGGTGTTCGACGAGATGGCGGTGTTCGGCGACGTCGACGAGGCCAGCGTCGCGCGCACCTGTCGTCGCGAGCGCGCCGCGGTGCGGGCCCGCATCGCCGCGATCAACGAGCGGCTGGCGACCGGCTTCCGCCCGCTGCGGCGCGTGCCGGTGCAGTTTCCCTGGCGTCTGGCGGGCGCGCCCGCGCTGCCCGAGCTCGACGCCGATCCGCACCAGCGCCCGCTCGAGGCGCTGTACCGCGGCGGTCGCTTCGTCACGCGCGTGCGCGGCGTCCGGGTCGTGCAGTCGACCCCGGTCACCGGCTGGCGCCGCGGCGATCCCGAGCAGACGCTCGATTCCGTGGTGCCCACGGTGCTCGCGCTCTATCACGACGACGCCACCGGCCTGGGCCTCGCGGCGCTGAGCTACGAGTCGGCCAGCTGCATGAGCGACTCGAACACGTACCTGCGCGTGGTCGAGCTGACCGACGCGACGCTGCGCGCGGCGGCGGAACGCTCGCGCTGGCTGGTCGCGGACGCGGGCGACCAGGACGCCGCGGGTTGATCCCGCGTCGCGGGGCCACCGGGGCGGTTCGCGGAACCTCCGGCCGGTCGCGCGCAACGTCGTAGCCGGGCGGTGGAGTGCGGCACAGCCGCGCCGGCGACCGCCCCAGGGGGCGGCAGACGTGGGCAAGCGCGACGCGGAGACGGATCTGGAGCGGACGGTGATCGGAAGCTGGCGCGCGCAGGCACCCGCGCGATCGATCGACCTCGCGCTGCTCTTCTCCATGGCGGCGCTGCCTTTGGCCGGGTGCACGACCGGGGCCGAGACCGGCAACAGCGGCACGTCGCCGTTTTGGCCGAGCACCGCGAGCGCATCGGCGGGCGGGGACGACGGCGGCGACGGCAGCGACGGTGGCGACGAGACCGATGGCGCCGACGGTGGCACCGCGGGCTCTGCGACCGCGGCCGATGGCGGCAGCGATCCGACCGCGGATCCGACCGCGGATCCGACCGCCGACCCGACGATGGATCCCAGCGGTGGCCCCGGCGGTGGCCCCGGCGGCGGCGCGAGCATGACCGGCATGGGCAGCTACGGCGGCAGCTATGGCGGCAGCTACGGCGGCAGCTACGGTGGCAGCTACGGCGGCACCTACGGCGGTGGCGACGTGCCGCCGGCGTGCGTGGCGTTCGTCGATCACTACGTGCAGTGCATCCCCGAGGCGATGCAGTACGCGCAGCAGATCGCGTACTACTGCGCCTCGGATCTCATGTACGCGCAGATGGCCGGTGGGCCCTGCGGCTCCGCGATCGAGGAGTTCTATGCCTGCATGAGCATGGTCGACTGCCAGCAGCTGGGCGATCCCACCGCCGATCCCTGCAACGGCGCCGGCGTGGCGATGGCCTGCGGCGGGCAGTGATTGCCGCGGCGCCGGCGCGCGCGTGACCTGCCGCGCGCCGCGAGTTCGCGTCGGCGCTGGCGCGAGGCCGGTGCCGTGGGCGAGCATCGCCGCCACCGGTGATCCGCCTGGTCTGCATCGACGTCGACGGCACGCTCGTGGGGCGTGCCGGTGAGGTCGCGCCGCCGGTGTGGGCCGCGGCCGCGCGCGCGCGCCAGGCGGGCATCCGGCTCGCGCTGTGCACCGGTCGCCCCGGCTTCGGCATCGCGCGGCACTGGGCCGAGCAGCTCGACGAGGGCGGTTGGCACGTGTTCCAAAACGGCGCGAGCGTCATCCGCCTCGCCGACGGCGCCTCGCGCTCGGTGCCGCTGCCCGCGGGCGCGGTGCCGATGTTGATCGAGCGCGCGCGCAGCCGCGATCGCCTGCTCGAGCTCTACGGCGACGACGCGTACGCGTGCGAGCGCGACACCCCGCGCGGCCGTGCCCACGCCGCGCTGCTGCGCGTGCCGATGTCGACGCTGCCGTTCGCGGCGCTGCAGCAGCCGGTCGTGCGCGCGCAGTGGCTGCTCGCCCACGACGAGCTCGATGCGGTGCTGGCCGAGCCGTGCCCGGGGCTCGAGCCGGTGCACTCGACCTCGCCGGTCATGCCCGACACCGTGTTCGTGAACATGACCGCCGCCGGGGTCGGCAAGCACACCGGCGTGCGCCTGGTCGCGGCCGCCTACGGCATCGCGCTCGACGACGTCATGGTCATCGGCGACGCCCACAACGACCTGCTGGCCATGCGCGAGGTCGGCTGGCCGGTGGCCATGGGCAACGCGGTGCCCGAGCTGCGCGCCATGGCCCGGGTCGTCGTCGCCGACGCGGAGCACCACGGCGTCGCCGAGGCGCTCGCGCTGGCGTGCGCGTCGGTGTGAGTGAGACGAGGGATTCGGCGGGCTCGGCCCGACGCAGCGCAAGGGCGGGCCGCGCTTGCCCATGGCGTGGTGCGCGGGCGCTTCAGTCCTCGACCACCGCCGCGCGCACGAGCTCGCGGTTGAGCAGCGCGATCGCGTCGAGGCTGATCGACTTGGGACACACCGCTTCGCACTCGCCGTGGTTGCTGCAGCCACCGAAGCCCTCGGTGTCCATGCGCTCGACCATGCGGCCGACCCGGCGGGTGCGCTCGACCTTGCCCTGCGGCAAGATCGCGAGGTGGGCGACCTTGGCGCCCACGAACAGCATCGCGCTGGCGTTGGGGCACGCGGCCACGCACGCGCCGCAGCCGATGCACGCGGCGAAGTCGAACGCGCGCTCGGCCGTGGGCTGACCGATCGGGATCGCGTTGGCGTCGGGCGCCGCGCCGGCGCGCACGCTGACGTAGCCACCCGCCGACATGATGCGGTCGAACGCCGAGCGGTCGACGACCAGGTCCTTGATCACCGGGAACGGCCGCGCGCGCCAGGGCTCGAGCACGATGGTCTCGCCCTCACGGAACTCGCGCATGTGGATCTGGCACGTGGTCGTGGCGCTGCGCGGGCCGTGGGGCACGCCGTTGACGACCAGCGAGCACGCGCCGCAGATGCCCTCGCGGCAGTCGTGCTCGAACGCGACCGGCGTCTCGCCCTTGCGGATCAACTCGGCGTTGAGCAGATCGAGCGCCTCGAGCAGCGACATGTGCTCGTCGGCCTGCAGCGGGTACTCCTTGAATCCCGCGTTGGCGTCGCCGGGGCCGTTCTGCCGCCAGATTCGGAATTGCACGCGCACTACTTGTAGCTCCGGGTCGAAAGCTTGACGTTCTCGAAGGCCAGCGGCTCGACGTGCCGCACGGCCGGGCGATCGTCGCCCTGGTACTCCCACACCGCGGCGTGGCAGAAGCGCTCGTCGTCGCGCACGGCCTCGCCGTCCTTGGTCTGGTGATCCTCGCGGAAGTGGCCGCCGCACGACTCGTCGCGCTCGAGCGCGTCGCGGCACATCAGCTCGCCGAACTCGAGGAAGTCGGCCACGCGGCCGGCGTGCTCGAGCCAGGGGTTGAGCTCCTCGCCCGCGCCGGGCACCGCGGCCTCGCGCCAGAACCGCTCGCGCAGCTCCGGGATGAGACCCAGGGCCTTGCGCAGGCCCTCGGGGTTGCGGGCCATGCCGCAGTGGTCCCACATGATGTGGCCGAGCTCGCGGTGCAGGTCGTCGACCGGCCGCTTGCCCCGCAGCGACAGCAACCGCTTGGTGCGATCGCGACACTCGCCCTCGACCCGCGCGAACTCGGGATGGCTGGTGTCGATCTTGCCGCGGTGGCTGCTCGCGAGGAAGTGACCCAGCGTGTACGGGATCACGAAGTAGCCGTCCGCGAGCCCCTGCATCAGCGCGCTGGCACCGAGGCGGTTGGCGCCGTGGTCGGAGAAGTTGGCCTCACCGAGCACGTGCAGGCCCGGGATCGTGCTCATGAGGTTGTAGTCGACCCACAGCCCACCCATCGTGTAGTGGACCGCGGGGTAGATCTGCATCGGCGCCTTGTACGGGCTCACCGCGGTGATGCGCTCGTACATCTCGAACAGGTTGCCGTAGCGCTGCGCGATCGCGTCCTGACCCAGGCGCCGGATCGAGTCGCCGAAGTCGAGGTAGACCGCGTTGCGCTGGCCCAACACCTCGGGGCCCACGCCCAGGCCGTCGTCGCAGACCTTCTTCGCCGCGCGCGAGGCCACGTCGCGCGGCACGAGGTTGCCGAAGCTGGGATAGCGCTCCTCGAGGTAGTAGTAGCGATCGGCCTCGGGGATGCTCGCGGGATCGACCTCGCCCATGCCCGGCTTGCGCGGCACCCAGACGCGGCCGTCGTTGCGCAGCGACTCGGACATCAGCGTCAGCTTCGACTGGTACTCGCCGCGCTGCGGGATGCAGGTGGGGTGGATCTGCGTGAAGCAGGGGTTGCCGAAGCCGGCGCCGCGCTTGTAGCAGCGGTAGGCCGCGGTGACGTTCGAGGCCTTGGCGTTGGTCGACAGGTAGAAGACGTTGCCGTAGCCGCCGGTGCACAGCACCACCGCGTCGGCGGCCCACGAGCGGATGGTGCCGTCGACGAGGTTGCGCGTGACCAGGCCGCGCGCGTGGCCGTCGATCACGACCAGGTCGAGCATCTCGTGCCGCGGGTACATCGCGACCTTGCCCGCGTCGACCATGCGCATGAGCGCCGAGTAGGCGCCCAGCAGCAGCTGCTGCCCGGTCTGACCGCGGGCATAGAACGTGCGCGAGACCTGGGCGCCGCCGAAGCTGCGGTTGTCGAGCAGGCCGCCGTACTCGCGCGCGAAGGGCACGCCCTGGGCCACGCAGTGATCGATGATGTCGACCGAGATCTGCGCCAGGCGATAGACGTTGGCCTCGCGCGCGCGGAAGTCTCCGCCCTTGATCGTGTCGTAGAACAGGCGCCAGATGCTGTCGCCGTCGTTCTGGTAGTTCTTGGCCGCGTTGATGCCACCTTGCGCGGCGATCGAGTGCGCGCGACGGGGGCTGTCTTGGATGCAGAAGCAGTCCACGTCGTAGCCCAGCTCGGCCAGGCTCGCCGCGGCCGAGGCGCCCGCGAGCCCGGTGCCGACCACGGCGATGCGGAAGCGGCGCTTGTTGGCGGGGTTCACCAGCTTGAGCTCGAAGCGGTGACGGTCCCACTTCTCGCGCAGCGGGCCAGCAGGGATCTTGGCGTCGAGTTGCATCGCGCTCGCTCGGGGTTTTCTCGCTCAGGGTTGGATCAGGCGCAGCAGGCACGCCAGCGGCACGCACGCGAAGCCGGCCAGCAGCGCGACCCCGACCACGGGGCCCGCGGCCTCGCACGCGCGACGGAAGCGGCCATGCGACAGGCCCAGGGTTCGCAGCAGGCTGCTGGTCGCGTGGGTCGCGTGCATCGCCACCGCCAGGCTCGCGCCGAGGTACGTGATGGTGATGAGCGGGTGCTGGAACGAGCGCACGAAGTTGCCGTACACGTCGGGCCGGCCCAGCGAGTCGACCGCATGGAAGAACTGCGGGTGCACCCAGCCCAACGTGAAGTGGGCGAGGTGGTAGAGGATGAAGGCGAGGAACGCGACGCCGGTCAGCAGCATCGCGCGGCCGTGCGTGGTGGTGCGCTGCAGCCGACGCAGCGCATAGGCCTGCGGACGCGCGGCACGGTTGCGCTGCGATAGCAGCACGCCCGCGCGAACGTGCACCAGCAGGATGCCCAACAGGCCCGCGCGCACGGCCCACTTGATCGCGCCCAGGCCCTGCAGCGTCTCGGCGTAGTGGTTGTAGACCTCGCGGCCGCCGAACACCTGCAGGTGGCCGGCCATGTGCGCGAGCGCGAAGAGCACGAGGCCGGCGCCGGACAGCGCCATCGTGACCTTGGCCGCGATCGTCGTGCGCAGGATGTCGGTGGTCATGGACGGGCTCGGGAAGCGGGGGCGTTCATACCGCACAGTGGTCGAGGAAGGAGAAGATGTCGCGCCAGCAACGTCGTGCGTTGCGGCGGAACACCAACGCATGGAATGCGTGGGGCTCGCCGGGATACTCCGGCGCGCGGTGGGGCACGCCGCGCCGCGCGAGCGCGACCGCCAGGCGACGGTTGTCCTCGATCAGCGGATCGCGCGTGCCCACCGGCGCGAAGAACGGCGGCAGCGCGCGCTCGAACACGGCGTCGCCCTCGAGCACGCACAGCGGATCGGCCAGCGCCAGCGCGGGATCGTCGGGCCGCGCGTCGTGGCCGACGTACGCGTGCGTGACCTCGAGCAGCCGGTCGTGGATGAACCAAGAGACCCCGTGCCCACGCTGGTAACGATCCGGATCGGTGACCTGCAACAGCCCGCAGGCGGGGATCACCGCGCGTGGCGTGATCCCGCGCTCGAACAGCGCCGCGGCCCACGGCTCTTCGCGGCGCTGGCAGCACGCGATCGCGAGCGCGGTCACGAGGTTCGCGCCCGCGGACTCGCCCGCGAGCACCAGTCGCGACGCGTCGCCGCCGTAGCGCGCGGCGTGCTCGTGCACCCACGCCAGCGCGGCGGCCGCGTCCTGCAGCGCGGCGGGGAAGGGGTGCCGCGGCGCGAGGCGATAGCCGATGTTGAACACGACGTAGCCCGCGCGCGCGAACGCCAGGCCCATGATCCAGTGCGAGTCCTTCGACAGCACCCGGAAGCCGCCGCCGTGGACGTAGAGCACCACCGGGCGCGGGCCGGCGAGGCCCTGCGGGCGGTACACGTCGAGCGCGTGCGCGGCGTGATCGGAGGCGTCGTAGCGCACGTCGCGGATGCGCTCGACGCCGTGTCGATCGGGCCGCGCGGCCGGCAGCGCCGAGCCGGCGGCCGACAGCGTGCGCCACAGGTTGTCCACCAGCACCCGGCCGGCGTAGCGCCGCAGCGCGACGCGCCACGGCGCCCCGGCGCGGCCGCGGACCGGCCGGCCGTGGTCGTGGGCTCGCGTGCCCGAGGGCGCAGCGGCTGCTGGCACGCGCGGACTATATCAGCAACGCCGTCGTCGGCCGCGATGCGAACAAGCGCCGGCATCGCTGATACGATGATGGCTGGCCATGGCCGAGCGCCCGCGTTCCACGGAACTCGCACCGGCAGCGCCGATCGTCCTGTGCTGCGCGATCGACGAGGTCGAGACCCTGCAGCCGGTGGTCACCGAGCTGCAGCGTCGCGGTCACCGCGTCGAAGCGATCGGCGGGGTCGATCTCGACCCGCGCGCACTCGCCGGCACCATCGAGCGCAACCGCGGCGGCGGTCTGTACGTGCTCGTGCGTGGCGGCAGTCTCGATCGCGAGCGCATCGACGCGGTGCGCGAGGTGTTGCTCGCGCATCGGGTCCCCTTCGGGCGGACCCTGACGCTCGCGCTCGGTCGCAGCGACGAGCTGCTCGAGCGCATCGATCAGAGCTTGCGGCGGATGGTCGCGCACCTGCCGGCCCCGCCGCGGCCCGACGCCGCCGCATCGCCCGCGGCCCCGGCGACGCCGCCCGAGCGCCCGCGTCGCGCGACGATCTCGGTCACGCCGCCCGCGCCCGCGAGCGCGGGCAAGCCTGCACCACCGCCACCTCCACCGCGCTCCGCTCCGCCCCCGCCGCCGGGCGCGGTCGAACCCACGCGCGTCGACGGTCGCGCCGACGACGTCGCGGCGCCCGTGCCGGCATCGCAGACCAACACCGGCGCGCTCGAGCTCGACGACGACGCGCTCGAGGACGTCACGTCGATCCGGCCCAGCGCGCCGATCGAGATCGTGCCGCCGGTGTCGATCGACGACGCGCCCAGCGACGACGAGCTCGCGCGGTCGCTCGAGGGCATCGGCGGCGACAAGACCCAGGTCGCGTCGCTGCGCACCGGCACGCTGGTGGCGTCGACGATCCCGTTCGAGGGCTACCCCGACGACGACGTGCCCGACGTGCCGCCGCCGGGCTACGAGAAGCACGACGTTACGCAGGTCGGCGCGGCGTTGCCCCCGGCACCGCGCGTGAGCACCACCGCGACGACGCCCGCGTCGGCCACACCGGCGCGCGCGACCGTGGTCGCGGCGGTGGTGGAAGAGAAGCCCTCGCGCGCGCGGTTCATCGGCGCCGCGATCGCGGCGTCGCTGGCGGTGGTGAGCCTGGTCGCGGTGGTGTTGTCGTCGAACGAGGACGACGACGCGGTCTCGCTCGCCGATCGCAGCGAGCCGACGCCGGAGTCGGTGCGCAGCGCCGCCGCGGCACGCGAGCCCGCCGCGACGCCCGAACCACCCGGCAAGCCGCAGCCCGCCACGGTCGAGCCCGCGCGCGCCGAGCCGCCGCGCGTCGCCGACGACGGCGCACCCACGCGGCGTGAACCCGCCGCGCCCGAGCCCAAGCCCGATCCGGAGCCCGAGCCCACGCCGGATCCCGAACCCGACCCCAAGCCCAAGCCGACGCCGACGCCCAAGCCGCCGCCCCGGCCGGATCCCGAGCCCGAGCCCGAGGCCAAGCCGGTGCGCGCGCGCGCGCCGTCGGCCGCGGCGATCGAGGCCGCACGTCCGCCGAGCACGCGCGCGATCGCGGCGTTGCGCGCCCGATCGATCCGCGCGCTCGATGTCCTGTTGGTCGCGCGCAACGTCAAGGGCACGATGGCGAGCGACGCCGCCGCGAAGCACTGCGACGCGCTCGAGGTCGGTGGCCTGCAGACGTGGCGCCTGCCCGAGGTCGGTGAGCTCGCGTCGCTGACCGACGCGGGCATGCTCGCGGCGGGCTCGTACTGGACCGCGACCGCCGCCGACACCTTCGGCGATCGGCGCATGGCCTGGAACGTCGCGCGTCGACAGGCGACGCCGCGCTTCAAGCCCGCCGCGGTGGTGTGCGTGCGCGGCAACGCCTAGTCGGACGTGCCCGAGGCGGTGCGCCCTGCTAGGCTCTTCGCGGCGTGGCAGCGTCCGAGCGACCCCTGCGGCTGATGGTGTTCGATCGCACCTGTCGCGGGCGTCCGTTGCTGCCCGGTTTGTCGCACGCGTGGTGGGCGGGCTCGTGGCTGTACCGCGCGCTCGGGCGACTCGACGCCGTGCGCGACGCAGGCTCGTGGGACGAGGCGCTGGACTGGCTCGCCGGCTTCGAGCCGTCGCGTCCGATCGCGGAGATCCAGTACTGGGGGCACGGCAAGTGGGGCGCGCCGCGGGTCGGCCACCAGGTCATGGACGAGCAGACGTTGCTGCGCGACGGCTCGCTGCGCCCGCGGCTCGAGCAGGTCGCGGCGCGCATGCTGCCGGGCGCGCAGGGCCTGCTGTGGTTTCGCACCTGCGAGGCCTTCGGTGCGCGGCCGGGCCATCGCTTCGCGCGCGCGTGCGCCGACGTGATGGGCTGCCGCGTCGCCGGTCACACGTACATCATCGGCCACTGGCAGAGCGGGCTGCACTCGCTGCTGCCCGGTGAGACGCCGGCGTGGGCCGACGACGAAGCGCTGCTCGCCGGCACCCCGGAGCGACCGCAGCGCGCAGCGTGGTCGCGGCTGCGCGCGCCCAACACCGTGACGTTCCTGCACGGCCGGATTCCCGACGGCTTCTGACGGCACCGCTCCGGACGCGGACGCTCGCGACTCACGATGCCGGCGTCGGCGCCGAGATCCACGCGAAGGCCTCGTCGGGATCGTCGAACACGCGCGTGACGATGCCCTGCTCGCGGTACAGCTCGACGAAGTGCATCACGTCGAGCTGCCCCAGCGCCTGCGTGGGCATCACCACGCCCCAGTAGCGCCAGCCCGCGAGCAGCGTGCGGGGGAACCACACCTTCGTGCCCCAGTCCTCGTCGGTCGCGGTGAGCGGGCCGTTGGCGCGGTCGTCGGACAGCCATCGATCCGCGCGACGCAGCATCATCGCATCGGTGCCGGCGGTGAGCGCCTCACGAAAGGTCTCGCCCGCACACGGCTCGTGGACGAGGTGGTGGATCAAACCCGGCGTGGGGTAGTGCCACACCGTGATCTTCGGGTGCGCGTAGACGACGGAGCGCGGCACGGCGGTCGATTCAGCATAGCAGGGCCGGCCACGCGACGGCAGGACCAGCGCGGTCGTGGCGCGCGTGCGACGGCCCGCGTCGGGACAGCGCGGGGCGTCGCGACCGGGCGCGAACCGAGATCCGACGCGCGCTGGAACCGTGGCCCCGTCGTCGATCCGGATCCCATCCGGGAGAACACCGAGATCTGGCACCATCGCGGGCGCCGGTGATCCGTCTCGACAACCTCTCCAAGCGTCATGGCCCGCAGATCCTGTACGTCGAGGCGTCGATGCAGGTCCTGCGAGGTCAGACCGTGGGACTGGTCGGTCCCAACGGCGCCGGCAAGTCGACGATCTTTCGCCTCATCACGCGGCGCGAACAACCCGACGAGGGCACGGTGTCGGTCGACCGCGGTGTGACGATCGGCTACTTCGATCAGGACACCGGCGAGATGTCGGGGCGCTCGGTGCTGGCCGAGACCATGGCCGGCGCCGGCGAGGTCGCGACGCTCGGCGACGAGCTGCACCGGCTCGAACAGGCGATGGCCGATCCGGCGCGCGCCGACGAGCTCGATCGTCTGGTCGCGCGCTTCGGCGAGGTCCAGCCGCGCTTCGACGAGCTCGGCGGCTACCAGCTCGAGGCCCGCGCGCGCGAGATCCTCGCCGGCCTCGGCTTCGCCGAGGAGGTCATCGATCACGACGTCGGCGCGCTGTCGGGTGGGTGGAAGATGCGCGTGGCGCTGGCGCGGATCCTCTTGCTCGCGCCCGACGTGCTGCTGCTCGACGAGCCGACCAACCACCTCGATCTCGAGTCGATCCTGTGGCTGGAGAAGTTCCTGCGCGAGTTCGACGGCGCGATCGTGATGACCTCGCACGATCGCGAGCTGCTCGATCGCCTGGTCACGCGCGTGATCGAGATCGACGGCGGCGAGCTCACCAGCTACAGCGGCAACTACGCCTTCTACGAGCGCCAGCGCGCGCTCGCCGACGCGCAGCAGCAGGCGCAGTACGCCCGCCAGCAGGCCATGCTGGCCAAGGAGCAGGCCTTCATCGCCCGCTTCGCCGCGCGGGCCAGCCACGCCGCGCAGGTGCAGTCGCGCGTGAAGATGATCGAGAAGATCGAGCGGGTGCAGCCGCCACGCCGGCGCAAGCTGGTCGAGTTCGAGTTCCGCACGCCGCCGCGCTCGGGCGACGACGTCGTGCGGCTGGAATCGGTCGGCAAGCGCTACGGCAACCGCGTGATCTACGACGGCTTCGACTTCACGATCCGCAGGCTCGAACGCTGGTGCGTGATGGGCATCAACGGCGCGGGCAAGTCGACGCTGCTCAAGCTGGTGGCCGGCGAGGTCGCACCCGATGGCGGGCGCGTGGTCACGGGCGCGGGCGTGAAGCTGGGCTACTTCGCGCAGCACGCGATGGAGCTGGTCGATCCCTCGCTGACGGTGCTGGGCCAGCTCGAGCGCGATCACCCGCGCGCGACCCAGGGCACGCTGCGCAACCTGCTGGGCGCGTTCGGCTTCTGTGGCGACGACGTCGACAAGTCGTGCCGGATCCTCTCGGGCGGCGAGCGCGTGAGGGTGGTGCTCGCGAGCATGCTGTTCGATCCGCCGAACTTCCTCGTGCTCGACGAGCCGACCAACCACCTCGATCTCGACACCAAGGCGATGCTCGCGCGGGCGCTGGCGGACTTCCAGGGCACGATGCTGTTCGTCTCCCACGACCGCACGTTCCTCGCGCAGCTGAGCAACCGCGTGCTCGAGCTGGGCGAGGGCGCGCCGCGGGTCTACGGCGGCGGCTACCTCGAGTACGTCGCGCAATCGCAGCACGAGGCGCCGCTTCGCCACGGTTGATCGGGCGCGCGGGCGGATCGCCCGGGCCGCGCGTCGCCGCGTGACCGACTTGCGCGACCGAGCCCGGCGCGCGATGCTGCCGCCCGCGCATGCCGCTGGTGGTCTATGCCCTGTTCGACGAAGCCGCGCCGGCCGAGCGCGCGGCCGCGGCGATCCAGCGCGCGCACGGCCGCGGCGGCGAGGTCGTGGTGCAGCTGCACGATCGTGCGCCGCTCGACGGCAACCTGCTGCCCGAGGGCGCGACCGAGTTCGGTCGCAACATGCTGATCGCGATGGCGGCTGGCGGCGTCTTCATGGCCGTCGCCGGCGGCATCGCAGGGGCGTTCGATCTGCTGCTGGGCATGACCGTCGCGATGGGCGTGGGCCTGGGCGGGGTCACCGGCGTGCTCATGGGCCTGGTCGGTGCGATGCAGGCGGGCACGCGAATCCCCCGCGCGGAGATCCGCGCGCTCGAGCAACGCATGGGCGGCGGACGCCGGCTGTTGCTGGTCGAGCTGACGCGACGCGACGAGGCCCGCGCGGTGCTCGACGCGCTCGACGAGTTCGCGCCGGCGGACTCGGGCAGCCTCGGCTCGCTGTGAGCCGCGTGCGGACCGGCGGTCGCGTCAGCGGGCGCGCGCGCGGGATTTCGCGGCGGGCTTGGTCTTCGCGGCGGGCTTGCGCGGCGCGACGGGCTTGGCCTTTGCGACGGGCTTGGCCTTCGCGATGGGCTTGGCCTTCGCGATGGGCTTGGCCTTCGCGACGGGCTTGCGCGGCGCGACGGGCTCGGCCTTCGCGGATCGCTTGGCCTCGGTGGTGGGCTCGGCCTTCGCGGCGCGCTGGGTCGTCGCGGCGCGCCCGCCCGTCGTGCTCGCGCCCGCCGTCGTCGTGCTGCCGCGCGCCGCGAGCTCGGCCAGGCGCCGCTTCTTCGCCTGCGCGCGGTAGCTCTCGTCGATCCACGCCTCGAGCATCGACGCCGGCGGCAGCGCGCCGTCGTCGAAGCGCGCGCTGACCCAGCCGCTGCGACCCAGGCCGTACGCGGTCGGCTCGGTGTTGGGCAGCAGCAGCGCCGCGGCGCCCGAGTGCGGCAGCTTGCACGAGATCGACAGCGGCTCGCCGGGCAAGCTCAGGTACGCGAAGGTCTTGTCGTCGACCGCGAGATCGAGGTGGCCCGGCCACGGGCTCTTGGGGTGCGCGCCGGGGTAGGCGAGGCCGAAGGATCGCAGGTGCTGCAACAGGACATCGCTGGCGCGGGGGCGTGGCGGCATCGCGACGCCCAGCTTGCCGCAAGCGCGCAGGGCTGTCGCCGGGCCCGCGGAAGTGGCATCGTGCCGACCGATGAGAGCTCCATCGACGAACTGGCGCGAGCAGGTCGCGCCCGACGAGGACGAGCGGTTCGCTCGCTACGCCCAGGGCCTGGTCGCCGCGCAACGCAAGCGCAGCGCCGCGCAGGGCGAGGGCCGCGCGCTGCACCGCAAGCAGGTGCTCGCGCTCGCGGGCGAGCTCGAGGTCGCCGCGGGGCTGCCGGCACACGCGAGCCACGGCCTGTTCGCGAGCCCGGGGCGCCACGAGGTGCTGGTGCGGCTGTCCAACGGCGCGATGGAGCGCAGCAGCGATCGGCGCCCCGACGTACGCGGCTTCTCGTTCAAGGTCTTCGGCGTGAAGGGTCCCAACGCGCTGGGCAGCGGCGAGACCACCAGCCAGGACTTCACGATGATCAACCACGACAAGTTCTCGGCCGCGAAGGCGGCCGAGTTCGCCGAGCTGGTGCTCGCGCTCGATCGTGGCCCGCTGGCGGTGTTGGGACACCTGGTGCGGACCTACGGCTTCTTCGGCGCGCTGCGCCACGCCAAGGCCGCCAAGGCCGTGATCACCAAGCCGTTCACGGGCTTCGCGACCGAGCGCTTCAGCACCGTGCTGCCGCTGTGCTGCGGGCCCTATGCCATGCGCGCGCGGTTGCTGCCGCCCGGCGGCGAGCCGCGACCCGACGCGCGCGACGACTGGGCCGCGGACCTGCGCGGCCGGCTCGAGCGCGGTCCGCTGTCGTACCGCATGCAGGCGCAGTTCTTCGTCGACGAGGCCATCACGCCGATCGAGGACGCCAGCGTCGACTGGCCCGAGTCCGAGGCGCCGTGGATCGACGTCGCGACCCTGACCATCGCGCCGCAGTCGTTCGACGACGAGGCCGCGAAGGCGCGGCAGGCCAAGGCCGAGCAGGGCATCTTCGATCCCTGGAACGCGCTGGCGGAGCACCGTCCGCTGGGGGACGTCATGCGCGCGCGCAAGGTCGCGTACTACGCCAGCCAGAAGGCGCGCGGCGTCGCATGACGACGAACGCGCCGGTGATCCCTTCGCGGGACCACCGGCGCGTGCCGTGGGACATCCGGGGCGAGGCCGCCCGAGCCGCGGCTCAGAGCGGGTTGCCGGAATGCGGAGACGCCAGGTACGGCATCGCGTCCGAGAACGGCAGGTCGTTGGCGTCGACGCCGTCACCCAGCGCGCCGCCGTTGTTGCACAGCACCGTCAGCAGCGTGTCGGTGACGTCGTCCTCGAGCGTGCGGCCGTTGGGGAACGCGACGTTGTCGTAGGTCTGGCCCTGCGCGATGTTGATGCGCAGCAGGTCGGCCGCGGTGGTGCCGTTGGGCGACAGGATGCCGACGATGTCGGTACGGCCACCTTGGGGCGTGGGCGCACAGCCGGCGCCGAGCACCGCGTTGAGCAGACCCGGCAGCTCCGGGTTGAGGATGTACGAACCGAACGCGGCGACGTCGTCGACCGGGGCGCCGCGGTTGAACGCGTTCTTGTCCTGCAGCGGGATCACGGCCTCGTTCACGAGCGGGATCGCCAGGCGCGAGACCTGCTGGAAGCCGCCGTAGTTGCTGTCGTCCTTGTTGCCGTTGCGGATGGTCACGATCGGACGCAGCGCGCGCGCCCACACGCCCATGATCGCGTTCTTCGAGGTCGCGTCGGCCGGACGGGTGCCGCCGGCGGCGATGCGATCGATCGGCACCTCGAGCACCAGCGACATGACGTTCACGCCGTCGGTCGTGGGCGCGCCGCCGACCCCGAGCAGGTCGAACACGTGCAGGTCGACGAAGAACGGCTCGTCGCGGGGACCGGCGAAGACGGTGGAGCCGTCGGTCGCGGTCGTGATGGCCTGCTGCGCCACGGCCTCGTAGCTGTCGTTCGGGAAGGTGCGGTCACCGACGTTCCACGGCGCCACCGGTGCGCCGGTGACGATCTGCTCGATCATCTTCTTGCCGGTCTTGTCCTGGTACGCCATGTACAGATCGTAGGTCTGCACGACGTTGAGGTTGGGGCTGTTGATGCCGTCGACCGGGCCCACGTTGTACAGGAACGTGCCGCCGTTCTTCACCTGCGTGTGGAACGCGAAGTGGTAGGTGACGTCGGTCAGCGCGTCGCCGTTGTTGTCGAGCCGGAACTCGTACCGCACGTTGTCGGAGAAGCGGTAGAAGTTGGGGCCCGACGACGGGATCAGCAGCGGCACGTAGTTGGCAACCATGACCAGGCGGTCGGGGTTGCTGGGGCTGATGAAGGTGTAGACGTCGGTGTTGTCGGCGAACTGGTCCTCGGCGATGGCCGGGGCCTCGCGGTGGCTCGAGGCCGACGCGGAGCCGGGCAGCGCCACCAGGGCGGCGGCGGAGCAGAGGGCGGACAGCAGGATGGTGTGTTGGGTCTTCATGGTCGTCGATCTCCGTTCGTCTTCACTCGAAGGTGGCGCTGTAGATGGCGTTCTCGGTCGCGACCGCCATCACCGGGGCGTTCTTGGCCGCGGCGACGCCGGTGGGGTACTGCAGCTCGGGCGCATCCACGACCTGCTGTGCTCCGGTCTCGGTGTTGGCGGTGAGCAGGAAGCTCTTGCTCTCGCCGTCGCTGGCGGGGATGACCGCCGTGACGCCGCCGGGCACCAACGAGACGCCGCCGATGCGGCCCATGCCCAGGCCGCTGAGGACCGGCTTGGCCGTGCCCGAGGCGTCGATGGCGAAGAGTGAACCCTCGCCGTCGCTGCCGCGCGCACCGTGATCCATCACCCACGCTACGTCGTTCGCGTCGACATGGATTCCCGCAGGCGACACCAGCGGTGCGCCTTCGTGCAACACCGTCGCGCCGCCGCCGGTGGTCGGCACGGTGAACACCGCCGGCGTGCCCATGTCGGTCCAGCCGCCGACGTAGAGCGTGTCGCAGCTGGTGCTGACGACCACGCCCGCCGCCCGCGCGATGCCGCTGGCTTCGAGCTTGGTCAGCGTGCCACCGTCGGTGCCGATGGTGTACAGGCCACCGGCGATGCCGGCCTTGCCGTCGGTGTCGCTGGCGCCGATCTCGTACTCACCGGCCTGCGCGCCCATGTCGGCGACGAACAGCGTCGCGCCATCGCACGAGGTCGCGACGTCCGAGGGGTACAGAAGCGGCATGCCGGCGTGCAGCACGTCGAGCTGCTGCGCGGCGACGTCGAGCGTGAAGATCGTCGGGACGTTGCCCTCGCCGTAGGCCGAGACGTAGAACGTCTCGCCGTCGGGGCTGACCGCGACCGCGCCCGCGTTGCTGAAGCCGTCGTCGGCCACGCGCTCGAGCGTCGTCGGTGCGCCGGTCGGCAGCGCATCGTCTCCGCCACCGCCACCGCACCCGAGGACCGTGGCGATGGCCCCCGTGAGGGCCAAGCGGCCCGCCGTCATCTGTCGTGTGTCGTGCATGCGTTCTCCCCATCGGTCGTCGCCCGCGCCCGCGGCCGCGACCACTCGTGTGCGTCGATCCCTCGACGTCGTTGTCGTTCGCTCTACGAGACCACCGGGCGACCGGATCTACAGACCCAGACCCCGCTCCACCAGCCAAACGCAGCCACACGCCGCGATCGCCAGCGAACCTGCGCGCACCATCACCAGCGAGTGCCAGCGGTGCTTTGCCAGCCACACCAGCGGCAGCATCACCAGCGCCACGAACGCCAGCTGTGCCAGCTCGATGCCGACATTGAACGAGAACAGTGCCAGCACGCGGTGGGCCGTCGGCAGCCCGACGTCGGCCAGCACCGACGAGAAGCCGAAGCCGTGCACGAGCCCGAAGCCGCCGGCGATCCACGGCCGCGCGCCGTGGCTCTCGGGCCGCGCGAAGCCCAGCGCCGCGACCAGCACGATCGAGGCCGCGATGGCGCTCTCGACCAGCTGCGACGGCAGTGCGACCCAACCCAGCGCCGCGGCCACCAGCGAGAGGCTGTGGCCCAGCGTGAACGCGGTCACGACCACCGCGACGTCGCGCAGCGACTTGCGCAGGCCCACGCGCCGGGCCCACAGGCCCGCGGAGAGCACCAGCGACAACAGGAACAGCAGGTGGTCGTAGCCGGTGACGAGGTGGATCGCGCCCTCGTGCACGAACGCGCCGGCGGTCTCGATCGCCGCGGGCGTGCGCGCGATCGGCAGCTCGCGCTGGCTGCCGCGCAGCACCGCGCCGGCGTCGCCACCGTTGCCGCGCACGGCCACGAAGGTCTCGTGATCGGGGTCCTCGGCGAAGACGGTCTCGTCGCGCAGCACGAGGTTGGTCGCGGGCGCGGGGCAGGCGTAGTCGATGCGCACCGCGAACGCGTCGCGGCCATCGACGGTGGTCGCACTCGGCGCGTCGGCGCGCGCGGTGCAGTCGCCACCGTCGCCGCGCAGCGCGATGCCACCGGCGAGCCAGCCGCCCAGCAGCGCGCCGCGCTGCAGCACGCGCTCGGCCGGCGCCGAACTCGGCAGCCCCAGCGCCAACGCGGCGTCGACGGCATCGACGCGCACGTGCAGCGTCGCGCCGGTCTCGTGGGCGTCGACGTCGATCGACTTCTTGCTGCCCATGTGGGCCGCCGCGGTCGACGGCAGCGCGGTGACCAGACCCAGCAGCGGCGCGCAGGCGGCAATGGCCAGGAGACGCGACGCCTTGCGGGCGGTTCGGGTGCGCTGCTCGACGATGCTTCCCATGGGGCGTCGCTCTCCTGGCGACCCGACCGACCATCGGTCAGGGTCGGACTCGGTACGGTGGTGGGCCACAGGCGGATCGAACCGTGTGCGCGATCGTCCGCGAATCGCCCGCCGGCGCCGCGCCGGGGCCCGTGGGCGCGGGTTTGACAATGGTTCACCCAAGGGTTAATGATTGCCTCCGAGAGCAACGAGGAGATCCGATGACGCCGACCCCACCCGACTGGCCCCGTCTGTCCGCGAGCCTCTACTACGACGATCCCCGCGCCGCGATCGCCTGGCTCGGCCGCGCCTTCGGCTTCGAGGCGCGGCTGGTGGTCGAGGGCGCCGGCGACGAGATCGTGCACAGCGAGCTGTGCTACGGCGAAGCCGTGATCATGGTCAGCGACGGTGGTGCCGCGCGCGAGCCCACGCAGACGTGGCGGCGTGACGCGGTCAGCCCGCGCTCGCTCGGCGGTCGTCACACCGCCGCGATGGCGCTGTACATCGACGACGTCGACGCCCACTGCGCGCGCGCACGGGCGGCAGGCGCGACCATCGTCGACGAGCCGCAGACCAAGGACTACGGCGACGACTACTGGTCCGACCGCAGCTACGGTGCGCTCGACTGCGAGGGCCACATGTGGTGGTTCATGCAGCGGCTGCGCAACCCCGGACCGCGGCCGTGAGCAGCGGCCACCTCGATCGCACGCTGGCCGCGCTGGCCGAGCCCACGCGGCGCGGCGTGGTCGATCTGCTGCGCAAGCGTCCCCATCGCGCCAGCGATCTGGCCGACGCGCTCGCGGTCACGCGCCCGGCGATGAGCCGGCACCTGCGGGTGCTGCGACGCAGCGGGCTGGTGCGCGAGACCATCCGCGAGCAGGACGCGCGCGAGCGGGTCTACGAGCTGCAGCAGCGGCCCTTCGTCGAGCTGCAGCAGTGGCTCGCGGAGGTCGAGGCGTTCTGGGGCGAGCAGCTCGAGGCCTTCCGCGCGCACGCCGAGGCCAGCCCGAGGCGACGGCGATGAACCCACGCGAGGATCGTGCACGCGCCTCGATCGCGGTGGCGGTGCCGCCCGCGGAGGCGTTTCGCATCTTCACCGAGGAGATCGATCGCTGGTGGCGCGCGGGCCTGCGCTATCGCGTCGGTGGCGGCCGCGCGGTGGTGCTGCTCGAGCCCGGCGTCGGCGGACGCTTGTTGCAGCGCGTGGGCGAGGGCGAGGGCGCGACCATCGTCGTCACCGGCGAGGTGCTGCAGTGGCAGCCACCCGAGCTGTTGGTCTTGCGTTGGCGCGCGGCCAACTTCGCGCCCGACGAGTGGACCCGCGTCGAGGTTCGCTTCACGCCGCAGGGCCAGGGCACCTTCGTCACGGTCGAGCACTCGGGCTGGGCGGCGATCCGGCCCGATCACCCGGCGCGCCACGGCGAGGCACCCGCGCGGTTTCTCGCGCGCCTGGGCATGTGGTGGGCCGATCTGCTGCGCTCGCTGCAGGGGTCGGCGCGCTGACGCGATCACGCGGGGCGACCGAACAGCAGCGCCAGTCGCCGACGCCAGCGCAGCCCCGGTCGTGCGCACGCCCGCAGCAGCGCGGCCCACTCGTGGAACGCGATGACCCATGGCCGGTGGCTCGACAGCGGATGGACGAGCCCGTAGCGCGGCCGCGCGCGCTCGGGCGCGAAGCTGCCCAGCAGGCGATCCCACACGATGAAGATGCCGCCGAAGTTCTTGTCGAGGCAGTGCGCGTCGCAGCCGTGGTGGACGCGGTGGTGCGACGGCGTGTTGAGCACCCACTCGAGCGGCCCCAGTCGGCCGACGAACTCGGTGTGGAGGAGGAACTGGTACGCCAGGCTGATCGTGTGCGCGCCGAGGATCCACAGCGGGTCGAAGCCCAGCAGCGGTAGCGGCCACCAGAACGGGATGCCGGTCCACGGCGTGGTCCACGACAACCGCAGCGCGGTCGAGAGGTTGTAGTGCGGGCTCGAGTGGTGCGCGACGTGGGCGGCCCAGAACACGCGCACGCGGTGGCTGGTGCGATGAAAGACGTAGTAGCAGAGGTCGTGCGCGACCACGAGCAGCGCGAAGACCCACCACGCGCGCGGCAGCGCGATCGGACTCGCCGACCACAGCGCGTAGGAGATCGGCAGCGCGGCGGCGCGCCCGGCCGCGCCGAACAGCAGGCCGCCGGCGGCCATCGCCAGGTTCGCGAGCGTGTCTCGCAGCGCGTAGCGATGCAGCCGCGCAGCCGCACTGGCTGCGGCCTCGACCGCGACCAGGCCCAGCGCCAACCCGACCAGCAGAGCACCGTGCAGCATGGGACAGGCGAGCAAACGTCGGGCCCGCCGCGGCGGATCACGGCGGCGTCGCGGTGATCCGGGGTGCTGCGCGCGGCGTTTCCCTGCAGGCATGGCCCCGTCGTCCGCCCCGGTCCTGTCGCGATCCGCTGCATTCGCGCGCCCGGCGGTGCCCACCGTCCGCGCGGCGCCCCAGCTGCCGCGGTTGCTGCCGCTGCTCGACCCCGAGCACTTCGGCGATGTCGCGTTCTACCGCGCGCTCGCGGCGATGGGCTATCGCCAGGTCCTGCTGGGCGGCACCGGCAGCACGCACTTGCCGGCGTTGGTCGCGGCGCTGCGTCGACAGACCGCGCTGCAGATCGTCGTGTATCCCTGCGGCCCCGAGGCGGTGTGCGCGGCCGATCTCATCCTGCTGCCCGACATCATGAACTCGAGCGCGGCGCATGCCCGGCCGTTCGGCAGCGGTGCCGTGCGCACGGCGATGGCGGTCGCACGCACCGGTTGTCCGTGGCTGCCGGTCGCGCACTTCATCCAGGCCGACTCGACCGCGTGCGACTACTACGACGCCGAGCCGGTGCACGATGCACAGGCGCTGTTGCGGCAGTGCACGTACGCACGGATGGTGGGCTACCGCCACATCGCGCTCGACTACGAGGGCGCGGCCGCACGCCTGCCGTGCGCGCTGGCGCGACGGCTCGCGCAGGCCGTGCCCTCGGCGTGGCTGACCGTCTCCGACGAGGTCTGCCCGGCGCGCGCGCAGGCACTGCTGGCGAGCGGCGTCGACACGGTGGTCGTGCCCAGCGACCTGTTCGAGCAGGCCGCCGACCCGCTGGCCCTGGCGCACGCGTACTTCGTGCGGCTGTTGGCCTGAGCCGGCCGCGGCACGAGGTCGCGCCCGCGGCCGCGGCCGTTGAGCGCTGGCCTTGCCGGTGCGACACTGGCGCTGCGGTGGTCGACGCGAGCACGGAGCTCGAGCTGCTCGAGCAGTGGCAGGCAGGCTCGGATCGCGCCGGCGATCTGTTGCTGCGGCGGTGCTTCCCGATCCTCTACCGCTTCTTCATCAACAAGGTCGGCGATTCCACCGACGACCTCGTGCAGCAGACGCTCATCGCGTGCCTGCGTCACCGCGAGAAGATCCTCGACAGCGGTGCCTTCCGCATGTACCTGCTGAAGATCGCGCGCAGCCGCCTGTACGATCACCTGCGGGCGCTGCGGCGCCACGCGGGCCACGTCGACGACGACTTCGAGCAGGTCTCGGTCGCGGCGGTCGGCACCTCGAACACCAGCCGGCTCGGGCGCGCGCAGCGGGCGGTGCAGGTGCGCGAGTCGTTGCGGCGCCTGCCGGTGGACCTGCAGGTCGTGGTCGAGCTGCACTACTGGGAGGAGCAGTCCACCGCCGAGATCGCGGAGCTGCTCGAGCTGCCGCAGGGCACGGTCAAGAGCCGGCTCCGGCGCGCGCGCGAGGCCCTGGTCGCCGAGCTGGGCGAGGGCGAGGCCGCGATCGAGGGCCTGGTCGGCCGCTCGCGACCGGAGGTCGGCGAGGCCGGGGTGTGATCCGCCACCGGGGCGCCGGCGTTTCCTTCGTCGTCGACCACCATGACCCGGCCCGTCGAATCCCCCGCAGCGCTGGCCCCGAGCTCGGACGTGCTCGACGCCTCGGTACGCCTCGCGCGGCTGCGGCAGGCCATGTTCGCGCGGGTCGAGGCGCCTCGCATCGCGCAGTACCACGTGCTGCGCCCGCTCGGCGGCGGCGGCATGGGGCTGGTGTTCGCGGCCTGGGATCCTGCGCTCGATCGCGTCATCGCGATCAAGGTCCTGCGCGACCCTGCGTCCGACGCGGGTGAGCTGCTGCGTCGCGAGGCCGTCGCGCTCGCGCGACTGCGGCACCCGAACGTGGTGTCGGTGTTCGAGGTCGGCGAGCACGCGGGCCAGGTCTATCTGGCGATGGAGCTGGTCGACGGCGAGACGCTGCGCGCGTGGGTCCGACGCTGGCGTGCGCGCCCGCGTCGCGATCTCGGCGAGCTCGTGCGCGTGTTCGTGCAGATCGCCGACGGACTCGCCGCTGCCCACGCCGCGGGCCTGGTGCACCGCGACGTGAAGCCCGAAAACGTGATGATCGACGGTGACGGCCGCGTGCGCGTGATGGACTTCGGCCTCGCGCGCGCGCAGCCGCGGCCGCGCACCGACCACGACGACGCGCGGCCGTCGGGCGGCGGCACCACCACGCAGAGCCAGGGCCTGGTCGGCACGCCCGCGTACATGGCCCCGGAGCAGTTCGACGGTGCGCCCGCGGGGCCGGCCGCGGATCAGTTCGCGTTCGTGGCGACGTTGTTCGAGGCGCTCTACGGCCAGCGCGCGCGGCCCGAGCGGATGGACGCGGCCGCGGCGGTGGCGTTGGATCCGATCGCGGTGCCGCGCGAGCGCGGCGTGCCCCGGCGCATGCAGCAGCTGATCCGACGCGGGCTCGCGCTCGCGCCCGAGCAGCGCTGGCCGTCGATGCGCGCGCTGGTCGAGGAACTCCGCGCGCTGCAGCGACCGGCGTGGCAGCGCTGGGCCCTGGCCGGCGGTACCGCGGTCGCGACCGCCGGCATCGCGGTCGGGCTCGCGGTCGCGGCGGGGCGCGACGCGATGTGCACCGGCAGCGAGGCCCAGCTCGCTGGCGTGTGGGATGCCACGCGCGCGCAGGCGCTGTCCCAGGCCGCCGACGGCGGTGCGGCGAGCTTCGTCGGCGAGGCGCTCGCGCGCGTGGTGCCGCGGCTCGATGTCTACCGCGACGACTGGGTCGCGGCCCACCACGACACCTGCGAGGCGGCGCAGCGCCGCGGCGACATCACGCAGGCGCAGATGGACCTGCGCATGGCCTGCCTCGACGATCGCCGGCACCACCTGGGTGCGCTGGTCGACGTGATCGCCGGCGGTGACGCCGAGGCGATCGCGCTCGCGGAGCAGGCCGTGGCCGAGCTGCCGTCGATCGCGTCGTGCAGCGACGCGGCCTACGTCGCGCGGCAGGGCTATCGCGCGAGCGAGCAGGCCGCGGCGCGGCCGGTCGACGAACGGGTCGTGCGCGCCGAGGTCGAGCGCTCCGCGGGCGCGGCCGAGCGCGCGCGGGCGCTGGCCGCGGCGGCCCGCGACGACGCGCTGGGCCAGGGCGATGGTGTCGCGATCGCGCGCGCCAGCCTCGCGCTGGGCCGCGCGGAGGCGGCGTTGTTCGCCACGCGCGAGGCCTACGCGACGCTGGTGGAGGCGTACGAGCGCGCCCGTCGCGAGCACCTGCTCGAGGTCGCGATCGAGGCCGCCACCGAGCTGGTGCGCGTGACCGGTGTCGATCTGTCGCGCGCCGACGAGGGCAGCTGGTGGCTACGGATCGCCGAGCTCGACGGCAGCGACGAGGCCGACCCGCGCCTGCACGTGCGCCGCGAGCTCGCGGCGGCGGCGATGCTCGATGCCTCGGGCCACAGCCACGACGCACTGGCCCGCGCCCAGTCGGCCTACGCGCTGCTGCGCGACGAGCTGCACGCCGACGGCCGCGAGCTCGCGTCGGCGCAGCTGTCGGTGGGGCAGTTCCAGCTGCTGACCGGTGAGATCGATCGCGGTGCCCAGACCATCGCCGCCGGGGCCGAGGCGCTGCGCGCAGCGGTCGGCGACGCGCACCCCGACAACGCGCGGGCGCAGCGGCTGCTCGCCCACGCGGCGCGGCTGCGGGGCGACGTCGAGGGCGCGAACCGCCACGCCGAGCGTGCGCTGGCGCTGGCCGAGGCCGCGCTCGGGTCCGATCACGTCGCGCTGACGCCGATGCTCGAGTCGTTGGCGCTGGGGCGCGCGCTCGCGGGCCGCGACGACGAGGCCGTGGCGGCGCTCGATCGCGCGCTGGCGCTGACGCGGCCGCGGCCGCTGCACGATGGCATCCGCGCGCGGTTGATCGCGCGTCGCAGCGACGCGCTGGCGCAGCGCGACCTGCCGCAATCGCTCGCGGCGCGCGAGCAGGCCTACGCGCTGGCGCGCAAGGCCTACGGCGAGCAGCACCGCATCACCGTGCGCTACCTCGCCGCGCTGGGCGAGTCGCTCGCCGCCAACGGACGCACCGACGAGGCCATCGAGACCATCTCGCTCGCGCTGGTGATCGGCAAGACCGTGCTCGGCGACGAGCACCCCGAGATCGCCAGCATCGACAACTCGCTGGCGCTGGTCTACGACCGCAGCGGCCAGCACGAGCGCGCGCTGGTGCATCACCGCGCGCAGCTCGAGTTGCTCGAGCGCCTCCACGGCCCCGACGCGTACCCGCTGGCCGGGGCCCACAACAACGTGTGCACCGGGCTCATCCGGCTCGAGCGTGCGGCCGAGGCGATCCCGCACTGTCGGCGCGCGGTCGCGATCGCCGACGCGGTGACCGGCGAGTCGCCGACGCTGGCGGCGGAGCTGAACAACACCCTCGGGGGTGCGCTCGCGCTGACCGGTGCGCTCGACGAGGCCGAGGCCGCGTTCATCGCCTCGCGCGAGGGCTGGCGCGCGGCGCTGGGCCCCGGCAGCGTGGAGGAGAGCACGCCGGTGCTGAACCTCGGCGAGATCGCGCTGCGCCGCGGTGATCGTGTCGCCGGCTGTCGACTGCTGCGCGACGCGCTGCGGCTGCGGACGGCGCGGCTGGGCGCCGACCATCCGTCGACCGAAGCGGTGCGCCTGGTGCTCGCGCCGTGCGACGGATGAGCGAGGCGAAGGCGGCGTGACGGGCTGCCAGCAGCCCGTGTTGCCGGGTTTCACCGCGGGCTGCTAGGCCCGGCGTCGGCGGCGACGCCATGCGGCGGCCACCAGCAGCGACAGCGGTGCGATCGCGTCGCGGGCCGGTCGCGGCGCGCTCGTGCAGCTGCAGCCGCCGTCGTCGTCGAGACCGCTGTCGGTGTCGCTGCTGCTGCTCGAGGCGCCGCCGTCGTTGCTGCCGCCGTCGTCGGTGGAGCCGTCGGTCTCGCCGACCGAGGCCGAACCGCCGTCGCTGCTGCCGCTGTCGGCCACGCCGGTGCCCGAGGTGTCGGCCGCGGTGCCGCCGGTGCTGCCGCCGCCCTCGCTGCTGCTGCCGCCCTCGCTGCTGCCACCGCCCGAGGAGCTGCCCTCGCCGCCGGAGCTGCTGCCGCTCGCGTCGATGTTGCAGTTGGTGCAGCCGTCGTCGTCGACGTCGTTGCCGTCGTCGCAGTCCTCGATGCCGGTGTGCAGGAAGCCGTCGCCGCACGACGCCAGCTGGCAGTCGTTGCCCACGCAGATGTCGGTGTCGTCGGTGTTGCCGTCGTCGCACGCCTCGACGCCGGCGTTGACGTAGCCGTCGCCGCAGCTGGGCGCGACGCAACCGACCAGGCAGCCGTCGTCGTTGACGGCGTTGCCGTCGTCGCAGGGCTCGACCCCGGCCTGCACGTAGCCATCGCCGCAGACCGCGGGCTGGCACGACAGCGGGCAGTCGTCGGAGTTGTCGAAATCGCCGTCGTCGCAGGCCTCGACGCCGGCCCACAAGAAGCCGTCGCCGCAGCTCGCCGCGACGCAGCCGTCGAGGCAGTCGTCGGTCTGGTCGCCGTCGTTGCCGTCGTCGCACGGCTCGACGCCGGTGTGGACGAAGCCGTCGCCGCAGCTGGGCGCGATGCAGCCGTCGAGGCAGTTGTCGGTCTGATCGCCGTCGTTGCCGTCGTCGCAGTCCTCGACTCCGGCGTAGGTGTGGTTGTCGCCGCAGGCGGCGGGCTGGCACTGCACGCAGGCGTCGGTGCTGGAGTAGTTGCCGTCGTCGCAGGCCTCGCCGAACTCCGGCTCGGTCACGCCGTTGCCACATGGGCCCGGCGGCGCGCAGTCGGCCGCGAAGGTCAGCGCGTTGTCGAACACGACGTAGAAGTCGCCGCCGAAGTCGTTGAACGATGCGTCGGGGAACAAGGTCACGCCGATGACGCACGACTCGCCCTCGTAGCGCAGCGCGACCACGGGGTCGGGCTCACCGAGGTTGTTGGGCGTGCTCCACAGCGCCAGCACCTCGGACTCGGGCTTGGCCGTGTTGCCGCCGCGGAAGCTGTTGCCGTGCAGCGACATCACGCCGGCCATGACCGGGTGATCCACGATCGTGGCCTGGTCCATGTCGTCGCTGTTGTACTCGCAGCCACCCGCGGCGGAGGTCATGGGGTCGTACAGCTCGAGGTCACCCCAGCTGCCGCCGAAGCCGGCGTCGCTGCGGTTCTGCCAGTAGAAGGTCCCGAGCACGACGCCGCCGCCGGCGAGCACGTACTCCGCGAGCACGTCGCCGACGTTGGCGGCGTTGGGGAAGACGCCGTTCTCGAACAGCAGCACCGCGTCGTAGGCCAGCAGCTGGTCGAGCGTCGGGGTTTGGTTGGCGTCGAAGCTGTCGAAGGTGTGGCTGGTGTTCGCGGTGAAGTCCATCGCCACGAAGTCCTGGCCGCTGTTGGAGACGACCAGGATGTTCGCGGCGAATGCCGACGACGGCACGACACACAGCGACGCCAACGCGAGCGAGACAAGCCACCGACGGATCATGGGCATCAGAGTATCCGAGCGCCCGCGGCCGCGTCAGCGGGTGTTCGACGCGGGCGACAGGCGCCGGCGACGCCGCACGCCCGGCAAGGTGAGCAGCCACCACGGCGCGGGCGTCGTGGTCGTGCCGTTGCAAGCACAACCATCGGGGTCGCGCGCGGGCAGGTCGCTGCTTCCGCTGGTCACGTCGAGCGTCGGATCGTCTCCGCCGCTGCTCGATCCCGCGGCGCCCGTGCTGCCGGTGCCGCCGCCGCCGCTGGTGTCGGCGACGCCACCGCTCGAGCCGCCGGAACCACCGGACTCGCCGCTGCTGGACCCGCTGGCGCCGGAGCTCCCCGACGTGCTCGACTCCGGACCACTGCCGCTGGAGCTGCTCTCGCCGCCCGAGGTCGTCGCCGGCGCGTCGACGTTGCAATTGCTGCAGCCGTCGCCGTCGATGTCGTTGCCGTCGTCGCAGTCTTCGATGCCGGTGTGCAGGAAGCCGTCGCCGCAGCTCGCCAGCGTGCACGTGGCGCCCACGCAGATGTCGGTGTCGTCGGCGTTGCCGTCGTCGCAGGCCTCCACTCCCGCTTGCACGAAGCCGTCGCCACAGCTGGGGGCGATGCAGCCATCGAGGCAATCGTTGGTGTTGTCGCCGTCGTTGCCGTCGTCGCAGGGCTCGACCCCGGCCTGCAGGAAGCCGTCGCCGCACGCCGCCGGCTGGCAGTGCACACAGGCGTCGGTGTTGAAGTAGTTGCCGTCGTCGCAGGCCTCGTCGAACTCGGGCTCGGTCACGCCGTTGCCGCAGGGTCCGGGCGGGCCGCAGTCGACCGCGAACGTGAGCGCGTTGTCGAACAGCAGGTAGACGTCGCCGCTGAAGTCGGCGTAGCTGGCGTCGGGGAACACGCTGATGCCGATCACGCAGCGATCGTCGACGTCGCGGATGCCGACGACGGGGTCGGGACCGCCGTCGGGGTTGGGCGTGGTCCACAGCGCGAGCACCTGCGCGTCGACCTTGGCCGCGGCGCCACCCCGGTAGGAGTTTCCGTGCACCGACATCACGCCGGCGGTGATCGGGTGATCGACGACCGTGGTCGCGTCCATGTCGTCGGAGTTGTATTCGCAGCCTCCGCCCGAGGGTACGAACGGGTCGTACTGGTTGAGCGCGCCCCAGGTCGTGGTGTCGTAGTCCTGCAGGAAGAACGTCGCGGTCACGACGCCGCCGCCGCCTTCGACGTACTGGGCGACCACGTCACCGACCTGCGCAGCGTTGCCGAAGTTGCCGTTTTCGAACAGCAGCACGGCGTCGTACATCTGCAGCGTCGCCAGCGTCGGCGTGTTGTTGGCATCCCAACCGTCGTAGGTGTGGCTGGTGTTGAGCTCGAAGTCGGAGGCGACCGCGTCGGCGCCGCTGTTCGAGACCACGAGCACGTTGGCAGCCACGGCGTCGCTCGCCACCAGCAGGCCCGCGACGGTGGCGAGCCAGAGAGAGGTCCCTTGCAGCAGGCTGCGCGAGCGCACGCCACCATCGTTGCGACAGTCCATGCGCCGATCCTAGCGGAGCCCGGTGGGTCACGAAAGCTGGCATCATCGACGTCGCGATGGACGAGCGCGAGGCCTCGCCGCTGGCCCAGCACCTGGTCGCGGCCGCGCCGGGTGACTCGCTCGATCGCGAGGTCGTGTTCGCGCGGGTCCGCGCGGGCCTGGTCGCGGAGCCCACGGCGCCGCGGACGGTCGGCCGATTCGTGATCGAACGTCGGCTGGGCGCGGGCGCCATGGGCACCGTCTACGCCGCGCGCGATCCGGAGCTGGATCGCCTGGTCGCGATCAAGCTGCTGCACGATCGCGACGCCGACGCGCGGCTGCGCAAGGAGGCCAAGCTGCTGGCCCAGCTGCGCCACCCCAACGTCGTGCGGGTGTTCGAGCTCGGCAGCGCCGGCGACCGCGCCTTCGTGGTGATGGAGCTGGTCGAAGGCGGCGATCTCGGTGCGTGGCTGCGGCAGCAACCGCGCCGCTGGCAACAGGTCGTCGCGGTGTTCGTCGCGGCCGGCCGCGGGCTCGCGGCGGCGCACGCGGCCGGCACCATCCATCGCGACTTCAAGCCCGAGAACGTGCTGTTCGGTACCGCTGGTGCGCAGCCGGAGCCCGCCGAGGTCAAGGTCGCGGACTTCGGTCTCGCGCGCCAACGTGCACGCGTCGCCGCGGGGGCGGAGCTCGCTGCCACGGGCGACGGCGCGGTCGGGACCCCGGCCTACATGGCACCGGAGGTCCTGACCGGCGACGCCGCCACGCCGCACAGCGATCAGTTCTCGTTCTGCGTGGCGCTGTGGGAGGCGTTGTGGGGCGAGCGCGTCGGCGGCACGCGGGCGACGTTCGCGTTGCCGCCCCCGGCGAGTGGTCGTGTGCCGCCGCGGCTGCGCCTCATCCTCGAGCGCGGCATGCAGGTGCGGCCCGCGTCGCGGTGGCGCGACATGGACGCGCTGCTCGAGGCGCTGTCGCGCACGCTGCGGCCGCGCCGTTGGCCGGTGCTCGGGGGCGTGGGCGCGTTCGCGACCGCCAGCGTCGTGGCGATGGTGAGCCCGCCGGCCCGCACCGTGTGCCCGGAGCTGGCGCTCGAGCCAGCGTGGCGCGACACCGTGCGCGATGCCGTCGCGGCGCGACTGGATCGCGGCGGCGAAGAGGCCGCGGCGGGTGGTCGCTACGTCGTCGCGCGCCTGGACGCGCGCGTCGGTGCGCTGCAGCAGCGGCGGCAGGTCGCGTGCAACGTCGCGCGCCGCGACGACGCCGGCAGCGAGGCGCTGACCGGTTGTCTCGATCGCGCCGAGCTCGAGCTCGCGGTCGCGGTCGACGAGCTGCTGTCCGCGCCGCCCGATGCGATCACGCGGGTCGCGGCGCTGGTGCCCGACGCCGGCACGGTCACGGCCTGCGACGACGCCGAGCAGCTCGCGCGCGAGGCGGTGCTGCCGGCGGAACAGCGGCCGCGGCAGCTGGAGCTGCTGCGCGCGCTGCATCACGCCGCTGCGCAGGCAGCCGTGCACGGGCCCGCGGCGGCGCGCGACGCCACCGCGGCGGTGGTCGAGCAGGCGGTCGCGCTGGGGCACCCGCCGACACTGGCGGCGGCGTTGATCGAGCGCGCGCGACTGCAACACGCCGACGGTGAGGACGAGCGCGCGATCGCGACGCTGCGCGAGGCCGTGATCACGGCCGAGCGCGGCGGCGCCGACAACCTGCGCGCCTCGGCCATGGGCTTGCTCGCGCGTCGCCTCGCCGATCGCGGCGACTTCGATGGCGCACGCGATGCCTCGGCCCAGGCCGACGCGCTGCTGCAGCGCCTGGCCTCGCCGCCGGCCTCGCTGGCTGCCGCGAGCGCGCTGCGGCTGGCCCACATCGAAGGCCTCGCGCAGGGGCCCGCGGCCGCGGTGCCGCACTACGAGGCCGCGCTGGCCGCCGCCCGTGCCGGCGGCGAGGAGGAGATCGATGCGCTGCTCGACGCACTGTCGGGCATGGGCGTGGCCGAGTTCGAGCTGTCGCGTCTCGATGCCGCGCGCGCGCACCTGGGCGAGGCCGCGACCTTGCTCGCGGCGCGATTCGGCGAGCAGCACCCCGACTACGGCCGCGTGCTGGCGTCGCTGGCCGCGTGCGACTTCCGCAGCGGCAACCTCGACGACGCCGAGGTCGGCTTCCGCAAGGCGCTGGCGATCCGCGCCCGCGATCTGCCGCCCGATGCCGTCGGCCTGGTGCCGCTGCGCACCAACCTCGCGCTCATCGCCTTCTCGCGCGGTCGCTGGCGCGAGGCCGCCGACGAGCTCGGCGCCGTGCTGGCGATCCGCGAGCGCGCGCTGGGCCCCGAGGATCCCGGCATCGCGGGCGTGCTGGTGAACCTGTCGCTGGCGCAGGCGCGACTGGGCGAGCTCGACGCTGCGGTCGCGTCGGCCCAGCGCGCGCTGGCGCTGCGACAGTCGCTGGTCGGCCCCGATCATCCGTCGACCGGGAGCGCGTGGCACACCCTCGCGCAGGCGCAGGCGCGACGGGGGCAGACCGAGGCCGCGGAGGCTGCGTTCCGTCGCGCGCTCGCGATCGCCGACGCGGTCCCGGGCGCGCCCGATCGCTACGACTCGCTGCTGGGTCTGGCCGAGCTGTTGCGGACGACGCAGCGCGGCGACGAGCTGCCGGCGTTGCTCGACGGACAAGCGCCGCGTTGCACCGCGGCCGGGGCCCCGCCGCCGGTCTGCGCCGGCCTCGACTTCACGCTCGCGCGCGCGCTGCCGCCCGCGGAGCGGATGCGTGCGCTGGGCCTGGTCGAGTCCGCCCGCGCGCGGCTGGGCGACCGCACCGACGAGCCCATCGCGGCGGAGCTCGACGCGTGGCTGGCCGAGCACGGCGGCGTTCGGGCGAAACCGACGAATCCGGGGCCGTAGCCCGGGTCTGGAGGCCATCGGCGAAAAAGTGCAGGGCGCGGTGATCCGCGGCGCTCGACGTCACTCTACCGCGGCGCATTCGGGCTCGCTGGGCCCGGGCACCAGGAGCGCCGCCATGATCCGTACCTCCCGCTTCGCGACCGCCGTGACCCTGCTCGTGCTCGCCTGCGATCCCGCCACCGCGCCCGACGGCGAGGTCGCTGCGGTCGAGCTCGACGACGCCGACGAGCCCCTGCGCGTCGATGCGCCTGCGAACGCGCCCCCCAGCGTGCCGCCGACGGCCGACGTCGACGTCGCCGCGCCGAGCGATCCCTTCGCCGACACGCCGGTGTGCGTGGCGTACTCGAAGGCGACCAACAACACCGTCAAGGGTCAGAGCTGCAAGACGCTGACCGGGCCGAAGATCCCACCGCAGTGGCTGGTCGCGCTCGAGGATCTCGCGCTCGACGCCGCGGATGCCGACTGCGGCTCCTACGGCACCGACACCCAGGACGGCGGCGCAGCGCGCTGCTCGTCGGTGTGTTCCGGCGCGGGCAAGGTGTGGATCGACGGGCCCGGCATCGACACCTGCATCCTCGGCGTCGAGACCTCGGTCAGCGCGCCGCAGTGGAAGAGCGCGCCGCTGGCGGTGTGCTCCGAGGGCATGGGCCAGTACACCGGCAGCGCGACCGCGAGCGCGACGTGCGGGTGCCAGTGCCAGTAGCGGCGGTCGACGGCCTGGCGCAGACGCGCCCGGTCGCCGACGCCGCGAGCCTCGACCGCCGCCTGGTGTTCGCGGCGGTCGCGGGCAACCTGCTGGGCGCCGAGCAGGCGCCGGTCACGATCGGGCGCTTCGTCGTGCTCGAGCGGCTCGGCAGCGGCAACTTCGGCACGGTCTGGCTCGCGTTCGATCCCAAGCTGCAGCGTCGCATCGCGCTCAAGCTCGCGCTCGCGCCGACCACCGACCCGCAGGTGCGCCGCCGGGTCTTCCGCGAGGCCCAGGCCGCGGCCGCGCTGTCGCACCCCAACGTCGTCGCGGTGCACGACATCGGCGAGCTCGACGGACGCATCTTCATCGCGATGGAGCTGGTCGCCGGCGTGACGCTGGCGCAGTGGCTCCGTGCCCATCGCCGCAGCTGGCGCGACATCGTGGCGTTGTTCGCCGCGATCGGCCGCGGGTTGCAGGCCGCGCACGACGCCGGCGTGGTCCACCGCGACTTCAAGCCCGACAACGTGTTGGTCGGCAGCGACGGTCGCCCACGCATCGTCGACTTCGGCCTCGCGCGCGGCGGTGGTGACGACGTCACGTCGGGGGCGCCGCTGCACGACGCGGCGCTGACGTCGATCTCGACCACCGCGGGTGGCCGCGGCAAGATGGTCGGCACGCCGGCGTACATGTCGCCCGAGGCCTTCGAGGGCCGCGACGTCGGCTGCGCCAGCGATCAGTTCGCGTTCGCGGTGGCGCTGTTCGAGGCGCTCGCCGGCAGCCGGCCGTTCTGCGGCAACAACGTCGCCGCGCTGGCGAGCGCGGTCGTGCGAGGCCAACGCGCACCGATCAAGCTGCGCCAGGTCCCGCGCGCGCTCGCGGCCGCGATCGATCGTGGGCTCGCGTCGGCGCCGTCGCAGCGCTTCGGGTCCATGGCCGCGTTCGTGGCCGCGCTCGAGCGCGCGCTGGGTCGCCGCCGCCGCGTGGCGCTGCTCGCCGCCGCGGTCGCGGTCGCGTGCGCGGGCACCTCGGTCGGCGTGCTCGCGGCCCCGGCCAACGATCCCTGCGCGAGCGCGGGCGCCGAGGTCGACGCGCTGTGGGGTCCGACGCAGGCGGACGCGATCACGGCCCGCCTCGGACCCGACGCGGCCAGCGGTGTGTTGGTCGCGGCGGAGCGCTACGCCGAGCGCTGGCGACGTTCGCGACAGGACGCGTGCACCGCGACCATGCACCGCGGTGCGCAGTCGACCGCGACGATGGATCTGCGGACCGCGTGCCTGCGCCAGCGCAGCGTCGGTTTCGGCGCGCTGGTGACGGCGCTCGGCGACGGCTCCGCGCAGCCGACCGCGGCGGTGGGCTGGCTCGAGGACGGCGCGCGCGCGCTCGATCGCTGCGACGACGCTGCGTGGCTGCACGCGGTGAGCGAGCAGCGGCTGCTCGCTCGCACCGAGCGGACCGCGACCATGGCCGGCGATGCGCGCTGGGAACCGCTGGCCGAGCAGCTCGAGCTCGCGCGGCTCGAGGCGCTGCTGGGACACGTCGCGCGCGCGCGCACGCTGGCCGAGGCCGTCGCCGCCGAGGCCGCGGACGCCAACCTGCGCGCGATCGAGGCCGACGCGCTCACGCAGATCGCGACGCTCGCGATGGAGCAGGGCGAGCTCGACGCGGTCGAGCCGATGCTCGATCGCGCGACCGCGTTGGCCCTGGCCGCGGCCCCGGCCGACGTCGCCATCGATGCGTTGCTGCGCCGGGTCGAGCTCGATCAACGGCGCGGGCGCGACCACAGCTCGGCGCGCGTGCGCCTCGACGTGGCCGAGGCGCTGCTCGAGCGGGTGCCGCAGGACGACGCGCGTCGCAGCCGCGTGCTCGAGGCCCGCGGCCTGCTCGCGCGCGCCGATGGTGATCTGGTGGCGGCCGAGGGCCTGCTGACCGTCGCGCTCGAGCTGGGCGAGGCCGCGTACGCGCAGGGCCACCCCAACCTCGACGGCTTGCGCAACAACCTCGCGACGGTGTTGCTGCAGCGCGGTCGCCACCAGCAGGCGCGCGCGCTGTGGCAGCAGGTCGTGCGCGACGTCGCCGCGCGAGCCGACGCCGCTGTCGATGCGGCCGCGCCGGCGGCCTTCAACCTCGGCGTGGTCGCGCTGGCGCTGCGCGACTGGGACGACGCGGCGCGCCGCTTCGCCGACGCCGGCAGCTCGTGGTCGCAGGCCTTCGGCGCCGATCACCCGGCGGTCGCGTTGGCGCTCGGTGGCGAGGGCGAGGCGCAACGCCGCGCCGGACGTCTGGCGTGGGCGCGCGCGCTGCAGCAGCGTGCGCTGGCGATCCGCGAGGCCGCACTGGGCCCCGATCACCCCGACGTCGCAGTCGCACTCGAGGAACTCGCCGAGCTCGATCGGCTCGAGCACCGCTTCGCCGACGCGCACGCACGCCTCGATCGCGCGCAGCGACTCCGCACCGCCGCGCAGGGCGAGGCCCACCCCGACCTCGCGATCGCGCTGCGCATGCGCGCCGCGCTGCTGTGCGACGAGGGCCGCCCGCGCGAGGCGCTCGCGGCCGTGACCACGGCGCTGCGCCTGCGCAGCCAGCCCGGGCTCGACCCCGCGGCGATTCCCGAGCTGCACGCGCTGGCGCTGCGCGCGATGGTGCTGCAGGCGCGATCGCTGCTGCAGGGCTAGCGAAGATCGGCCGCGCGTCACAGCCCCGCGTCGGCTCGCCTTGGAGGGCGAGCGAGTGGACGCCATCGGCAAGCGAGCCGGCGTGCGGCCGCGACAGCGCTGGCGTGACGGCGCGGGACCGCGTGCGAACGGCGGGCCGCTCGGTCGGCAACGCACGCGAGGCGCGATCGTTGCGCACCCGCCCGTCATCGCAGCGACCGTCGCAGGCCAAGGAGTCGGTGAGCCGAAGCTCGGAAAGTCAGACCCAGTCATGAAAACCCCATCTCGAATCTCAGCGCTGTTCATCGCCTCGCTCGGTGCGTGCGACGGTCCAGTGGAACCCGGCGCGCGCGACGACGAACCCGCCGGAGCGCGCATCGGCCCGCTCGAAGCCAACTGCTTGGGCGTGGAGTTCGGCGACGAGTGCATCAACGACCTGACCATCGAAGACGTCATCGACTTCGGGGCCGAGGGCGCGACGCTGCTCGATCACGGTAGCTGCGAGGACGAGGACGGCGACGCAATCGCGGACTGCTTGTGGATCCTCGTGGATCAGGGGCCGGGGCTCGAGCGGGTGCAGTATTGGCTCGTCCCGTCGACCACGGGGTGCTCGCTGCCGACCACGGAGTGCTTTGCGGAATACCGAAGCCCCCTGCGAGCGGTCCACGAGGTCGACTACGCCTTGCTACCCGACGGCTTCTACCTCGGGACCAAGACGCGCTACGAGCTCGCGCAGACCAAACAGGTCGGTCAAGCGATGGTGTCCTCGTGGAAGCCCGGCAACACCATCGAGCTCACCCAGTCCTACGCAGGCTGGGGCGAGGCGACGGCCACGATGTGCCAGGGCATCCGCGTCCGGGCGCCCGACGGCGTCCGGCTGATGCAGGACGCGCTGTGCACCGACGCGATCGCGAGCTCGGGCTCGCTCGAGATGTCCGCCGAGGTTGCGTGCGGTCACGTCGAGGAAGCCCATCGCGCCGACACCACCTCGAAGACGGTCTGGTGGACCGGGATGTTGGAGCTGATGATCCCCGACTCCTTCCAGGCCACCATGAGCCAGAAGTTCGACCAACTGCTGGGGCTCAAGGGCGCGGCCGACAAGCTCGAGGGGTCCGCCGGTGGCGGGTCCGAGTTCTCGAACACCGTCGTCGTCACGAACTCGCAGCCCACCGCGTTCATGACCTCCGCGGTGCTCGCTGGCGAGGCTGCCGGGAAATTCGCGTACATCGACTGCCTGAACGACCCGCACAAGTACTTCCCGAATCGTTTCGACGCCCCGGACGCCGCGAATCCACCGGTCGCTCCACCCGCCCAGACGTGGGTCGATCAGGACGCTGCGGTCGACTGTGATGCCCTGGGCTTCACGCAGATCGAGGAGGTCGAGTACAGCAAGAACGGTCAGCACTGCGGGGCCAACGCCTCCGTCTCGTACACCTGCTCGGATGGCCTCGGTGGCTCGTGCGAATGCACAGGCACGCCGGACTTGACGCGTGTGACCGATGAGGTCTGCACGACCTAGCGAGGCATCGACACCGTCTTCGCCGCGGCGCGTGTCCGTGGCGGGGACGGTGTCGGGATCGGCGCGGCGAACGGCCGCGATCCCCCCGGCGGCCGTCGAAGCACCGCTGCCGCGCGTCACAGCCCGGCGTCGGCTGCGACCATGTCGATGTAGCTCGAGACCACGGGTCGATCGACGAAGTCGGCGTAGTCGAGCGCGTCGGAGCCCGACGGATCGTGCGGGCGCGCGTTGATGACGACCATGTGCAGGCACCAGGTCGCGCCGCCGAGGCAGCCCGCGTCGCTGCCGTCGAGCTCGAGGTAGCCGCCGCGGTCGTGCCACATCGAGTCCAGGAACTGCATCGCGTCGCGGTTCGGTGCGCCGGTGCCGGTCGCGCCGTCCCACACGCTCACGAAGTACGCGCGATGCAATCGCTGCACGGCCGCGTCGTAGAGCCCCGCGGTGCCGCCGTCGAGATCGAAGTAGATCACCTTGTCGGCGGTGATGCCGTTGCCGTCGAGCCCGCCCTCGAGCTGGCCGAGCAGTTCGTGCGCGACGTAGCTGCCGGAGCTGTGCGCCGCGACGATCACCTTGCTCTGTTCGTCGAGCACCTCGCCGAGCCGCGCGGCGAGGTGCGAGTTGCCGATCTCGAGCCCGTCGTAGCCGACCGTCGCGGGACCCTGCACCGCCCACACGTGGCGCACGCCGAGCTCGCGCAGGCGTGCCAGCCACAGCGCGCGCACCCACGACTGCGAGGCGTCGAGCGCGATGGCATAGCCCGCGTAGCCGATGAAGGCGTGGTGCGCGTCGGGATCCTGCAGGTCCTTGTAGGCGATGCCGTAGCCGATCTCGTCGCCGGTCTGCCACGGCACGTCGTCGAACTCCGGCAGCGGCGCGCCCGTCGTGCCCCCGTCCGAGGACGAACCGCCGGTCTCGCTCGCACCGCCGCTCGAGACCTCGGCCGCGCCGCTGCTCTCGTGGGGCGTGGCGCTGGTCGTGCTCGCGCCCGTGCCCTCGCCGGCGCTCGATGTCTCCGCGTGCGGCCCCGACGCGTCGTCGCTGCCCGGCTGATACGCCTGCGTCGCCGACTCGCTCGGGGTGTTGCAGGCCAAGAGGATCGCGAACGATCCGAGTGCCGCGCGCGGCATGCGATCACGCTAGCACGGGCGCCCCGGCGGCCCGGCGACGCGCAGGCGCACGTACGCAGTTTCGTGTAGAAAGCCGCCCCCACGGTCGCAGCGGCCGCGGCAGGGCTGCGCGGGCGCCCGTGCTGCTACGCTGATGCGGTGGAGTCCGAGCTCGCCGCGCTGCTGCAGGTCGACGCGCTGCTGGTCGCGCTCGACCGTGAGGTCGAGTCCAACGTGCCGGTCGTGCGGCTCGTGCTCGCCGACGGCCGCGCGCTCGACGTGTTCCGCGCCACGCGCGTGCGCGAGCGACCGGTGGCGTGGCGCATCCGCGGCTTCGTCGGCGACATCCGCCCGACCGAGTTCGTCGCGGTGCTGCTGGGCACGCAGGACGGGCGCGCGCTGGTGACCGCGGCGCCGGGCGACACCGCCGAGGTCCTCGCGTCGGCGCAGCTGGTGGTGCAGGCGAGCGCGGCCACGCGGCGGCTCGCCGATCTCGCCGAGGTCGTCGCCGCGCGCGTGCGCGCGCGCTTCGGCTGACGACGACCAGGCCCTGCGACGACGCGCGTCGCGACGACAGACCGTCCGCACCCGCGGGCCGCCGCTCAGGGCTGGCCCAGCAGCTCGCGGATCGACGCGGCCCAGCGATCGAACGCGACCAGGGTCGACTCGACCACCGCGGGGTTCTCGGCCAGCTCGCGGATCTTGGCCTCGAGCTCCTCTCGCGCGCGCCGCAGCCGACTCTTGGCGGTGCCCTGCGGCACGTCCATGATCTCCGCGATCTCCTGGGTCGACAGCTGCTCCCAGTAGAACAGCTCGATCGCGACCTGCAGCTCGAGCGGCAGCGACCGCAGCGCGCGCAGCAGCAACCGCTGCTCCTGCTGACGGGCCAGCACCGCCGAGGGCGAGGTGCCCATGGCCTCGACCGACATCGAGCCGGGCTCGAACATCACCGCGTCGCGCTGGCGTCGCTGGTAGTGGTGGTACAGCTCGTTGCGCGCGACCGTGAACAGGTAGGTGCGGAAGCTCGACTGCTTGCGGAAGTTGTCCTTGGCCGCGATGCACGCGGTGAAGGTGCGCTGGATGAGATCGTCGACGCCCTGATCCACCTTGTTGCGGAAGAAGCGGTACAGCGCGTCGAAGTGCCGCCGCAGCAACGCATCGCCGGCCGCGCGGTCGCCCGCGCGCCACGCGTCGAGCACGGCGAAGTCGTCGTCCATCGCTGGGCCAGCGTAGCGGGCGGGCTCGGCGGCGCCAAGGCCCGCGAGCAGCCGCAGGCGTCGGGGGCGGGCAGGAGGGGTCCAGTGCTTGTGCATGGGGTCGCGCGGCGGGCCGTCGGCGGCCCGTCCATCGCGACAGAGTCGACACCGGCGCGCCGGATCACGCCGCGTCGATGCGCGCGTGCGCGGGCATCGACGCGTGACGCCGTCACGCGGCCGGGCAGGCCGTGACCGCGTCGAGGTTGGCGCCGCACGCGTCTGCGCCGGGCTGCGGCGGCGTGCACTGATCGACCTGTCCGTCGGCGGTGCAGGTGAGCACCGCCGATGCGCACTCGCAGTCGGTGCCGCGATCGCAGCAGATGAGGCCGTCGCACGACGCGACCTCCATCATCGCGCCCTCGGGCGGCACCACGAACGCGGCGCACTTGCAGTGGCCGCCCTCGAGCTCGTAGCACCGCGGCGTCGCGCAGGTGCACGCCAGGCCGTCGTCGCAGCAGACCCGCTCGCTCGCGCTGCAGCTGGGCGCCTCGCTCCAGTCCTGCGGCGCCTCGAACGTGCCGCACGCACACGCGGAACCATCGGGCGCGGCGACGCACGCGGGCCCGGAGCTCGACTCGCCGGCGGTCTCGTCTTGGGCCGCATCGCCGCAGCCGCTGCTCAGGGCGACGAGCGCCGCCACGGCGGCGGCCAGTCGCCGCCGCTGCCGTGGGGCCAGCAAGGGGCGCGCGCAGACTCGGGATCGGCGACAAAGCATCAACACGGGCGAGGCAGCCTGATACCATGGAACCGGCGAGCGTGCCGGCGTGCGCGTCCCGCCCAGGCCCCGCCCATGATCTCCCGCATCGACAAGGACCACAGCCGATTCCGCGAGATCGTGCGCGGCAAGATCCGCCAGAACCTGCGCAAGTACATCTCGCGCGGCGACCTCATGAGTCGCAAGGGGCAGGACACCGTCACGATCCCGATGCCGCAGATCGACATCCCGCGCTTCACGCTGGGTGGCAATCAGAAGCAGGGCGTGGGTCAGGGCGAGGGCGAGCCGGGCGATCCGGTCGGCGGCGGCGATCCGCAGCAGGGCGCGGGCCAGGGCCAGGCCGGACAGGGCGAGGGCGAGAAGGGACTCGAGGTCGAGGTCACGCTCGACGAGCTCGCGGCGATCCTCGGCGAGGAGCTGGGCCTGCCGCGCATCGAGCCCCGCGGCACGCAGTCGCTCGACACCAAGAAGGACCGCTACGTCAGCCTGCGCCGCACCGGCCCCGAGAGCCTGCGGTCGTTCAAGGCCACGTTCAAGCGCGCGCTGCGGCGTCAGGTCGCCAGCGGCACGTTCAAGAAGGACCTGCCGATCATCGTGCCCATCCGCGAGGATCGCCGCTACCGCAGCTGGCGCACGGATCCACGGCCGCAGAGCAACGCCGTCATCATCTACATGATGGACGTGTCGGGCTCGATGGGCGACGAGCAGAAGGAGATCGTCCGCATCGAGTCGTTCTGGATCGACACCTGGCTGCGCAGCCAGTACCAGGGGCTCGAGTCGCGCTACATCATCCACGATGCGACCGCGCGCGTGGTCGATCGCGAGGTCTTCTTCCGCACCCGCGAGTCGGGCGGCACCATGATCAGCTCGGCGTACCGCGTGTGCTCCGACCTGATCGAGAAGGAGTTCCCGCCCGAGAACTGGAACATCTACGCGTTCCACTTCTCCGACGGTGACAACTGGTCGGTCGACGACACCGCGACCTGCATCAACCTGCTGCGCGACACGCTGCTGCCGGCGTGCAACCAGTTCGGCTACGGCCAGGTCGAGAGCCCGTACGGTTCGGGACAGTTCATCAAGGACATCCGCGCCGCGTTCCCGAGCCAGCCCAAGCTCGTCACCAGCGAGGTCACGGGCAAGGACGACATCATGGATTCGATCCGCGAGTTCCTGAAGGGAGGCCGCTGATGGCTCCCATCCCGCAGTACCTTCGCGAGCTGCAGGCGGAGATCCAGGGCTACGCCGACACCTACGGCCTGGCCTACTTCCCGCAGGTGTTCGAGCTGATCGACTACCGGCAGATGTGCGAGATCGCCAGCTACGGCGGATTCCCCGTGCGCTACCCCCACTGGCGCTTCGGCATGGAATACGACCACATGATCAAGAGCCACACCTACGGGCTCTCGAAGATCTACGAGCTGGTCATCAACACCGACCCTTGCTACGCGTACCTGCTCGAGGGCAACAGCCAGGTCGATCAGAAGCTGGTGATGGCCCACGTCTACGGCCACAACGACTTCTTCCGCAACAACCACTACTTCTCGCGGACCGACCGCCGGATGATCGACGTGATGGCGAACAACGCCTCGCGCGTGCGCCGGTACATGGATCGCTTCGGCGTCAACACGGTCGAGTCCTTCATCGACACCTGCCTCTCGCTCGACAACCTCATCGACCCGTGGCTGCCGTTCCGCGATCCGCGGCCGCGCCCCGCGGCGGTGGCCGACGACGTGCAGGACGACGACCGCGTGCGGCTGCAGAACGTCCGCGGCTACCTCGAGGACTACATCAACCCGCCCGAGTTCGTGGAGCAGCAGCGGCAGAAGCAGCGCGAGAAGCGGGAGACCGCGAAGCGCAAGAACCCGGCGCAGCCCGAGCGCGACGTGCTGGGCTTCCTCATGCAGAACGCGCCCATCGAGAGCTGGGAGGCCGACGTCATCGGCATCGTGCGCGAGGAGGCCTACTACTTCCTGCCGCAGATGCAGACCAAGATCATGAACGAGGGCTGGGCCAGCTACTGGCACTCTCGCATCATGACGGAGAAGGCGCTGCGCGATGACGAGGTCATCGACTACGCCGACGTGGTCTCGGGCGTGTTCGCCAGCGCGCCGGGCCAGCTCAACCCCTACAAGCTCGGCGTCGAGCTGTTCCGCGACATCGAGCGCCGCTGGGATCAGGGCAAGTTCGGGCCCGAGTGGGACCGCTGCGATCGCCTCGACGAGCGCACCAGCTGGGACAAGCGTCTGGGCCTGGGCAAGGCCAAGATCTTCGAGGTCCGTCGGCTCTACAACGACGTCACCTTCATCGACGAGTTCTTCACCATGGACTTCTGCCGCGAGCAGAAGTACTTCACGTTCCAAGAGAACCGTCGCACCGGTCGGCTGGAGATCGAGAGCCGCGAGTTCCAGCAGATCAAGCAACGCCTGCTGGGCGCGCTGACCAACTTCGGTCAGCCGTTCATCTACGTGGTCGACAGCAACTACCTCAACCGCGGCGAGCTGCTGCTGGGCCACCGCCACGAGGGCAGCGACCTCAAGCTCGACTACGCCCGCGACACGCTGCGCGCGGTCGAGAAGGTGTGGCGGCGGCCGGTCGCGATCCTCACGGTGATCGACGAGAAGCCCAAGCGCATCCGCTTCGACGGCAGCGAAATCGGCATCGCCGACGAGCCCGAGGCCTTCAAGGTGTAGCCGGCAGCAGGCGCACGTCGTCGAGCTCGAACGCGAACGCTCCCGGCGGGCCGCCGCTGCCGACGAAGATCATGGTGACGTCGTAGGGCTCGGCCACCAGCGTGCGCAGGTCGATGCGCTGGCGCGCGAACTCGGGGCCGACCTCGACCTGCGTCATCGCCGGCATCATGCCGCCCTGCTCGGAGAACACCAGCACCGCCAGCGTGTGGCTGCCCGCGCTCGCGCGCGCCTGCAGCTCGAGCACCGGCGTGGCCAGCAGGTTCGCGGGCGCCTGCGGTTGCGCGCCCGGCATCAGCGCGACGCCCGACCACGCGATCGCGCCGGCGGCCAGGGTGCCGTGCACCGACAGCACCTGCCCGCGTCCGCGCTTGCGCTTCACCACCGCGAGCTCGACCGTCGAGCTGCCGCCGGCCATCGCGTCGGTCGAGCCGACCCAGCCCGCGCCGATGCTGCTGCGCGGCGTGCCGTCGTCGAAGTCGGACACCAGCCCGCCCGCCGGCAGTGCGGGCGGGGCCGCGGCGCGCAGCGTGGCCTCGCGCTCGCGCTCCGCGGCGACGCGCTCGCGCAGGGCCGTGCGGTCGAACGCGCGGCCCTGCTTGTAGATCGCGCGCAGCGATCGCATCGCCGTGATGTCGCGGCGGGGATCGCCCTCGACCAGCAACAGGTCGGCGCGCAGGCCCGGCGCGATGCGGCCGCGATCGTCCAGGCCCAGCGCCGCCGCCGGCTTCGACGTCGCGGCCGCCAGCGCCTCGGTCGGCGTCAGCCCGGCCTGCACCAACAGCGACAGCTCGCCGATCAGGCTCACGCCGTGCGCAGTGCCGGGGTTGGGCGCGTCGGTGCTCGCGAGCACCGGCACGCCGCCGCGGTGCAACGCGCCCACCACCTCGAAGATCGGCGCGCACGGCGGGCGTCCGATCGGCGGCACCAGCGACGCGCGCAGCTGCTGGATCGCGGCGCGGGGCAGAAGGGGCGCGAGGCGGGGATCGTCGGTGAGCGCACGACCGTGGCTGTCGTCGCACATCGCGGTCATCACCGGCAGCGTGTCGGTCACGAACAGGCCGCGTCGCTTGGCCTCGGCGAGGAACTCGGGCGTGGGCGGGCGATCGAAGAAGCTGTGCGCGATGCCGTCGGCACCGACCGCGAGCGCATCGGCGGCGTCGGCGAAGGTGCCGATGTGCACGATGGCCTCGAGCTTGCGCGCGTGGGCGGCCTCGACCAGCGCGGCCAGGGTCGCGCGATCGATGGTCTTGAAGTGCAGGCCCAGCTCGGCGCCGTCGTCGTAGACGATCTTGAGCAGCTGCGAGCCCTCGGCCACGCGTGCGGCCACGAACGCGTCGGCCTGCTCGGGCGCGGTGATGGTGGGGATCGGCGCGCCGTACTCGGTGCCGTGGCCGCCCGGCGCGGTCGCGAGGATCCCGGCCGAGATCACGTCGGCGCGGCCGCGGTTGGGCTTGCGCAGCGCCTTGGCCACCTCGGGCGCGGTGAACAGATCGATCTCGGTGGTGACACCGAAGGCCAGTGCTTGCTGCGGGTCGGCCGGCGTCTGCACGTGCACGTGGGCATCGATCAGTCCGGGAACCAGCGCAGCGCCGCGGCCCTCGACCCGCTGGGCACCCGCGGGCACCGCGACGCTGGCCGCGTCGCCGACCGCGACGATGCGCTCGCCGTCGACGAGCACGGTCGCGTCGTCGATCCAGCGCTCGCCGTCGAAGACGTCGACGCCGACGAACGCGAGCGTGGCGTCCGGCGCGGGCGCGGTGACCGTGGGTGCGGCCGTCGTCGATGGCGACCGATGGCAGCCCATGCCCGCGATCGCGACGGTGAGTCCAGCGTTGCACAGCAGCGCGCGGAGCGAGACGAGATCGGGCATGGGCTGCATCCTCGCCCATCTCGACGGCGGTGCGCCGCCACCTTGCGCAACCCGGCCGCGCAGCCTTCACCCGGGCTGACGGCACCGACGCGGTCGCAAGGCCCGCACACGTCGCGCTCACGCTCGCGTCGCGTCCCCGAGGGCAGGCCCCGCGCCCGCAGCCTCCGTGCCCGCGGTGCCGCCGCGCGCCTCCGTGCCCGCGCCGCCGTGGTATCGTGCTGCTTCCGTGCGCCTGATCGCCTGGCCCGCCACCGACGTCGGTCGCGTTCGCAGCCACAACGAGGACAGCCACCTCGTCGACAACGCGATGGGGCTCTACCTCGTCGCCGACGGCATGGGCGGTCACGCCGGCGGTGCCCATGCTTCGCAGCTGTGCGTCGACGTGGTCGACAAGGTCGTGCGCCGCGGCACCGACGCGCTCGCGATGGTGACGCCCGAGCACCGCACCGCCGCGATCGCGGACCTGCTGACCATCGCGGCCAGCGAGGCCAGCGCGCGCATCTTCGATCAGGCCAACAGCGATCACCGGCTGCAGGGCATGGGCACCACGCTCACGGGCATGCTCATCTACGGCGAGCGCGGCTACATCGTGCACGTGGGCGACAGCCGCGCGTTCCTGCTGCGCGGCGGCACCTGCCGCCAGCTCACCAACGATCACTCGTGGCTCAACGAGCAGGTCCAGGCCGGCATGCTCACCGAAGAGGAAGCCGCAGCGAGCGACCTCAAGCACATCATCACGCGCTCGGTCGGCTTCGAGCGCCACGTCGAGCCCGACGTCATCCCGGTCAACGTCAACCTCGGCGACGCGTTCCTGCTGTGCTCCGATGGCTTCTCGAACTACGTCGAGGCCGAGGAGATCGCCGTGCTCGCGCGCGACCACTGGTACGCCGACCTGCCGCGGGTCTGCACCGAGTACGCCAACAAGCGCGGCGGTGACGACAACATCACCGTGCTGCTGGTGCTCGCGTGCAACGATCGCGACGAACGCAGGCCCATGCCGCAGTACCGGCGCACCGTGCTCGAGACGCTGCCGCCGGGCAGCACCGGGTGACGCCCGGCGCGGCGCGGCACGAGGCCGACGCGCGGGCGCTGCGACGCCGCCCCATCGCCGGCGGGCATCACCGCAGGCGAGCCCGGCGCCGCGCCGCGGTCCACCGTCTGAAACGGCGTTCTCGCGGCACCGCGGTGGGCGGCGAAGGTCCGCGCGGTGGCAGACCATGAAGCGTCGATGGGTTGGGCGCAATGGCGCGTGTCGATGTTGGTCGCGATGGGATTGGCCTCGGGGATCGGTGGCGCTTCGGGCTGTGTCACGCGGGCGATCGGGGGTGACGACGACGGTGGCGAGGACGGCGAGGACGGCGACGACGGCGACGACGGCCTCGATCTGGGCGAGGGCAGCGGCCACGACCTGGGCAGTGGCGACGATGGGCCGCAGTGCTCGCTCGTGCCCGCGGGCTACGAAGAGATCGGATTCTGTCGTCCGCCCGGTCCCGACGGCTGCAGCACCTGCGCCGACGAGGCCTGTCAGATCGCCGCCGAGGCGGCCTCGGGCTTCTGCGCGCCGACCTACGACGGTCTGCTGTGCGGACCGATCGAGCAGCAGGGACAGTGTTGCTACCTCGCGCACGTGATCGATCAGGGCTGTGCCGGCCGGCCCTTGCTGCACGACGGCGTCGCGTGCATGGCCGAGGCGATCGTTCGCGACGACTGGCGCACCGACGTCGCGCCCGACGCCCGCGCCGGCACGGGATCGGTGCGCGCGCAGCTGGCCGTGGCGTGGCGCGACATCGGTCTGGCGGAGCACGCTTCGATCGCCTCGTTCGCGCGCTTCGTCCTCGACCTGCTGGCGGTCGGCGCCCCCGCGGAGCTGGTGGTCGCGGCGCAGCGCGCCATGGGCGACGAGGTCGTGCACGCACGGCTCGCGTTCGGGCTGGCGTCGCGCTACGGCGGCGTCGCGGTGGGCCCGGGACCGCTGCGCCAGCCGGCGGCTGCGGTGCGCACGCTCGAAGAGATCGTGGTCGCCGCGGTGGTCGAGGGCTGTGTCGGCGAGACCATCGCGGCCGCGCGGGCCGAGCACGCGCGCCACGGCGTGCGCGACGAAGCGGTCGCGGGCGTGCTCGCGGTGATCGCCCGCGACGAGCGGCGCCACGCGCAGCTGGCGTGGCGCTTCGTGTCGTGGGCGGTGCGGCGCCACCCCGAGCTGCAGCGCGCGGTCGCCCGCGCGTTCGCGACCGTCGACGTGTCGGGTGCCGGCGCCGGCTGCGACGACGATCCGCGGCTGCGCGCCCACGGCGTGCTCGCGGTCGAGGAATCGCTGGCGCTCGCGCGCGAGATCGTCGAGGAGGTGGTGCTGCCGTGCGCGGCCGCGCTGCTGGCCCCGCGCGGCGACGCCGACGAGGCCGCGACGACCATGGTCGACGGCACCAGCGCGCTGGCGTGAGCGCGCGCCCGAGGTGACGGCCGAGCCGCGGCCCGCGTACACTGCGGGCCGTGGCGCAGCTCTATCTCCGGCAACTGCTCTCGGGTCGCGACTTCGGCCGCGGCGACGCGATGGCCACCGGCATGCAGAACTTCGCGTACCTCGTGGGCGATCGCGACGCCGGCGAGTGCGTGGTGGTCGACCCCGCGTGGGACATCGGCGGCATCGTCGCGTGCGCCGAGCACGACGGCATGCGCATCACCGGCGCCCTGGTGACGCACTACCACCCCGATCACGTCGGGGGCTCGATGTTCGGCTTCGACATCGAGGGCCTGGCCGAGCTCACCAGCCGCTGCCACTGTCACGCGCACGTGCACCGGCTCGAGGCCGAGGGCGTGCGCGCGGTGACGGGCCTGTCGAAGTCGGATCTGGTCGAGCACGACAGCGGCGACCGCGTGCAGGTCGGCGGCATCGAGATCGAGCTGCTGCACACGCCCGGGCACACGCCGGGATCGATGTGCTTCCGCGTCGCGGGCCTCAGCCACGGCGAGGAGGAGGGCCTGCTCGCCGGTGACACGTTGTTCCTGCAGGGCTGCGGTCGCGTCGATCTGCCCGGCGGCGACGCCGAGCAGATGTTCCGCACGCTGCACGAGCGGCTCGCGACGCTGCCGCCGCAGACGTGGCTTCTGCCCGGGCACGCCTACGGCGGCGAGAAGGCGACCCTGGGCGCCGTGCGCCGCACCAACCCCACGTTGCAGCTGACCACGCTGCAGTCGTTCTTGCGCGCGATGTCGTGAGCGCGTCCGAGCAGCCGCGGACCTGGACGACCACCGCACGCTCGGCCGGTGCCGCTGCGGTCTCGGTCGGGCAGGGCGACACGCTCGCGGGCGGCTTCGCCTCGGCGTTGCGCGGCGCGAACGCGGCCGCGGCCCGCTTCGCCGCGCGGGTGCGCGGTGGCCTGTTCGACAGCGCGCCGCCGCAGGACATCGCACGCTACCGGCTCGAGCGCGTGCTCGGTCGCGGCGGCATGGGCGAGGTCTGGGTCGCGCGCGACGAGCAGCTCGGGCGCGAGGTCGCGGTCAAGCTGGTGCATCCCTCGCGCAGCGACGACGAGCAGCACCTGACGCAGCTCGCACGCGAGGCCCGGGCGCTGGCGCGGCTGGCCCATCCCAACGTGGTCGCAGTGTTCGACCTGGGCCACTACCCCGCGCCGCACGGGCGTCGCGGTCTGTTCATCGTGATGGAGCTGGTCGACGGCGTGCCGCTGTCGGCGTGGCTCGCCCGCCCGCGCGAGATCGCCGAGATCGTGCGGGTGTTCGCGCAGGCCGGCCGCGGGCTCGCGGCGGCCCACGGTGCGGGCCTGGTCCATCGCGACGTGAAGCCGGCGAACATCTTCGTGGGCCACGACGGCCGCGTGCGCGTGGGTGACTTCGGCCTCGCGCGCCGGGCCAGCGGTGCGGCCGAGCTCGGCGCGACCACGCTCGGCGACGCGGTCGCGCACGACGCGACCCACGGCGAGCCGACCGGCAGCGGCGTGGTCATGGGCACGCCGGTGTACATGGCGCCCGAGCAGCACCTCGGTGCGGCGGTCGACGCGAGCGCGGATCAGTACGCGCTGTGCGTGGCGCTGTTCGAGGCGCTGTGGGGCGCGCGACCGTTCTCGGGCAACCTCCACGCGCTGCTCGAGGCCAAGCTGCAGGGCCCGCCCCAGCGCGTGCCCGCGCGTGGACGCGCGTCGCCGTCGCCGGCGCTCGAGGCGGTGGTGCGGCGCGGGTTGTCGCCCTCGCCGTCGGATCGCTGGCCGTCGATGGATGCGTTCGTCGAGGCCCTGCTCGCGAGCCAACGTCGCGGTGTGCGGCCGCTGTGGTGGATCGCAGGCGTCGCGATCGCGGCGTTGGGCCTGGGGGCCAGCGCGCGCGAGCGCTGTGGCGCGGCGCTGTCGGGCTCGGTGCGCGAGGCCAGCGAGGCGCTGCCGCAGGCGCTCGCGACCGTGCGCGACGCGGTCCCGGGGCCGTCGCAGGCGCAGTGGGTCGAGCGGTTGCAGGCGTGGCCGCAGCAGTTCGAGCGCGCGCTGGGCTCGGTGTGCGAGCGCGATCCGCAGGCGCACAGCTCGCGGTGGGATTGCCTCTCGCGCGCACGGCATGGCTACGCCGCGATCGTGCACGGGCTCGCCGACGAGCCCACGCTCGCGTCCGGGGCCGTGACCACGATGACCAACGAGCTGCAGGATCCGTCGGCGTGCGTCGAACTCGCGCGGCCCTCGAGCGTGCCGCCCCAGCTGCGCCCGCAGCTCGACGACGCGCTGGCACGGATGCAGCACGCGGTCGCGCGTCGAGCCTTCCGGCCCGACGAGGCGCTGAGCGAGCTGCGCGAGGTCGCGGCGACGCTGGAACGCATCGGACCCTCCGAGGCGCTGGCGTGGACGCAGCACGAGCTGGGCATGACCTACGACGCGGTCTCGGCCTGGGCCGACGCCGGGCAGCTGTACGAGGCCTGCTACCTGACCGCGGTGCAGGTCGACGACGACGATCAGGCGCTGCGCTGCGCGTTGATGTCGGCGAGCAAGGCGGCGGAGCAGGGCGACGACGAGGGCATGCGGCGCTGGCTCGCGCACACCGACGCGTTGCTCGAGCGCGGACCTTCGGACCCCGAGCGTCGCGCGCTGCGGGCATCGGCGATCGCGACCGCGGCGTTCGTGCGCGGCGCCTACGGCGAGGCCGCGGCGGGCATGCGCGAGGCGGTCGCGCTGTGCCGCGAGGCCGGCTGCGATCAGCTCGCGGTCTCGACCGCGATCGGGCTGGCCTCGGCCGAGTCGCTGCGCGGTGATGCCGATGCGGCGCTGGCGGCCTGGCAGCAGGCGCAGGCCATCGTCGAGGCGCACACCGGGCCGCAGTCACGCGACGCGAGGACGGTGCGGTTCCGGCTCATCCAGGCGCGCGTGGGCCTGGGCCAGGTCGAGGCCGCGCTGGCGGAGTTCGACGCGATGATCGCTGCGCTCGAGGGCGAGCCCGCACCGGACGCGGTGCTGCTCGCCCGTGTGTGGGCGGCCCAGGGCGACGCGCTGCAACGGCTGGGGCGCGCGGGCGCAGCGACCTCGTCGATGCGCGCGCTCGCGTGGGCGCGGCTGGCCTACGCCGACGCGCCGCAGCTGCTGGTGCCGTACCTGCTCGAAGCCGGGCAGCTGCTCGCGCTGCAGGACGCGCCGGCGGCCGCGGAGGCGCTGTATGCCGAGGCCGCGCCGCTGGTGGAGGAGCA
>JAIBBS010000330.1 GCA_019694555.1 Nannocystaceae bacterium | reverse complement strand
AACGAGGTGCAGCCCGAGGACGCCGCGCCGCCCGACGCCGCGCCCGCCGATCCGGCGACGCCCGAGCTGCCCGCGACGGATGCGCCCGCGCCGGTCCCCGACGCCGCGCCCGAAGCCGGCGCGCCGGCGACCCCGGCCACGCCCGCGCCGGCCACGGTGACGCCGACCGGGCTCGATCTGCGCATGCGCCACTGAACCGCGCGCGCGCGACCGGCCGGGACCTCGCGTGGCTTGGCTGGCCGCGGCCGCGCAGCGCGTGATACGTCTTGCGGCGGTGCTCCGCCCGACCAAGCTGCTGCGACTGGGACTCTTCGCGCTCGCGCTGGGCTGTGCCGAACAGTCGGGACCCGAGCACGAGATCTCGGGCAAGCAGCTCTACGAGCACTACTGCGCCCGCTGCCACGGCGTCGACGGACGCCCGGTGCCGGAGCAGCCGCAGGCGCGCAACCTCGCGGACCGTCGCATCGTGGACAACCTCAGCGACGAGTCGATCTCGATGACGATCCGCATGGGCCGCGAGCCGTCGATGCCGGCGTTCCGCGACACCTTCACCGAGGCGTCGCTGCAGGTGTTGGTCGCGTACGTGCGGCAGCTGTCGGGATCCAAGGGGACGCACGCGCGGCCGGACGGCGGCCCGTGAGCCGCACGCGGCGGCGCGAGGCCGCCGCGGCCGGCGGCATCGAGGTGGTGTGGCCCGGCAAGTACGACGCCCGCGGTCGACGCGTGCGACCGCGCGTCGAGGCCGCGTCGCTGCAGCCCAGCGAGCACCACGGCGCCAGCCCGCCCGCGCACGACAACCTGCTCGTGCACGGTGACAACCTCGCGGTGTTGCAGGCCCTGCTCGCGCAGCATCGCGGCGCGGTCGATCTGGTCTACATGGATCCGCCGTTCGCGACCGGGACCGCGTTCGAGCTGGCGCTGCCGGTGCACGTGCCCGGCGCGGGCGCCTCGACCCTGCGCACGCCGGCGTTCGACGATCGTTGGCCCAGCGGCGCCGCGTTCCTCGACATGCTCGCGCCGCGGCTCGAGCGGATCCACGCGCTGCTGGCCCCGCACGGCAGCCTCTACGTCCACGTCGATCCCACGCGCGCGCACGCGGTCAAGCTGCTGCTCGACGAGATCTTCGGCGCCGACGCGTTCCAGCGCGAGATCGTGTGGCGCATCGGTTGGGTCTCGGGCTTCAAGACTCGCGCGCGCAACTGGATCCGCAACCACGACACCATCCTCTTCTACGCTCGCGACCCCGCGCGGCTGCGCTTCCACAAGGTCTACGTGCCGCACCCGCCCGGCTACGTGCGGCGCAAGGGCACGCCGGGCCGCGTCGACGGCATCGCGATCGACGACGTGTGGAACGCCGGTGCCGCCGATCTCGCGCTGTCGGGTGCCGACGCGCTCGACTCGATCCAGATCAAGAGCTTCTCGCGCGAGAAGACCGGCTACGCCACGCAGAAGAACGCCAGCCTGCTGCGACGGATCCTCGCCGCCAGCTCGGCACCCGGCGAGCTGGTGCTCGATCCGTTCTGCGGCGCCGGCACCACCGCGGCGGTGGCGTTGGCGATGGGGCGGCGCTTCCTCGCGATCGATCGCGGCGCCGCGGCGATCCAGCTGGCGCGCGCCCGGCTGCTGCGCGAGCAGCCGCAGGCGTCGTGGTCGTTGCTGCAGACCGAGCCGCCGATCGAGCTGCCGCTGCAGTGCACGCGCACCGGCGGCGGCGTGGTCGTGCGCACGCCCGCGGATGCACCGGGTCCGGCGGTGGCGCTGCAGCTCGAGCCCGGGCGCGACGTGACGCGCGTGCGCGTGCTGTCGGTCGCGCTGGGCCCTGCGGTCGACGCCGCGGCGGCGCAGCAGGTGGCCGCGGGCGCCGATCCGCTGCTCGAGCTCGGCGTGGCCTGGGATGCGGATCCCGCCGCGCCCTACCGCGCCGACACGCTGCGACTCGCGACCGCCGAGGCCGCGATCGATCGCGAGCTGCTGGGACCCGCGCGTGCACGGGGTTGCGCCATCGTGCAGCTGGTCGATCTCGACTTCCGCCGCGTGCAGCTCGTGGTGCACTGGCAACGACAGGCGCGCACGCTCACGGTGCGGGGCACGATGCGCGTGGCCGCGGCGTCGCTGCACGCGGCCGCGCCCCAGCCGGCGCGCACGCTCAGCCCGCGCGCGGGATCACGTGGCGCGTCGCGCCGAGCGTGAGCACGGCCGCGCCCGCCTGCTCGTCCCACGAAAGCCGCGGCGCGAGGTCGGCCTGCGCGCGGTTGGTGAAGCGCGCCCGCAGGGCCGCGCCGCTGCGCTGCGACGGCACGGTGCAGCGCAGCCCGCGATCGTCGTCTTCGACCAAGCTCGCCAGCTCGAGCGCGACGACGCGGCCGTCGTCGAGCCGCAGCCGCGGCGGTTGGGCCTCGAGCTCGACCGCGATCACGCGCAGCGGCGTGTCGCGCACGCTCACGTAGCACCACTGCGAACCCAACGCGACGATGGGCTCGCCGCGCTCGGACACGTCGAGCCCCGCCAGCAGGGCCTGGTGCACGCCGGGGTGCGTGACGGGCTCGTCGCCCAGCCACCAGCGACCGCCTTCGTGCAGCACCAGCGGCACGCCGCGCCGCAGCCGCTCGAGCACCTCGGGATCGAGCGGGGGCGGCGGCGCGGTGTGGCTCGGATCGTCGTGCATGCGTGCGGGCTCCGGCACCCGCGCGCGCTCGAGCCTAGCAGGCCGTGACGCCGGGGTTCACCGCGGACGGCTCGCAGCCGCCCGAGGTTGCGCCGCCGCGCAGGTCCGCCGGCGTCGCGGTGGTCGTGTCGGCGTGCATGCCGGGCTGCGGGCCGCGCGGTTTGCCTCGGCCCGCGCTCCGTGCTAGCTCGCCGTCTCGCGCCTGCGGGGCGAGTCCGTCATGAGCCTGGTCGTCGTCGAGTCGGTGTCGCTGGCGTTCGGCAAGAAGGAGCTGATCGCGGGCCTGGATCTGCGCATCGCCGCCGGCGATCGCGTCGGCCTCATCGGTCCCAACGGTTCGGGCAAGAGCAGCCTCATGCGCCTGCTCGCCGGCGAGATGCGACCCGACGCCGGCGCCGTGCGCACGCGCAAGCAGCTGCGCGTGGGCTACCTGCCGCAGGACCTCGATGTCGCCGGCGGGCGCACGCTGCTGGCGAGCGTGCTCGCGGCGGTGCCCGGCCGCGCCGAGCTCGACGCGGAGTGCAAGCGTGCCGAGGCCGAGTTCGCCGCCGCCGAGGCCGAAGCCGACGAGCCGCGCATCCTCGCCGCCGCCGAGTGGCTCGGCGAGGTCCACGGTCGCGTCGCGACCTTCGAGCAGGACTACTCCGAGCACGAGGCGCGCCGCATCCTCGCGGGCCTGGGCTTTTCCACCCGCGACGAGGGCCGCGATCTGGGCGAGTTCTCCGGTGGCTGGAAGATGCGCGGCGCGCTGGCCGGCTTGCTGTTCCAACGCCCCGAGCTCCTGCTGCTCGACGAGCCCACCAACCATCTCGATCTGCCCACGGTCGCGTGGTTCGGCGAGTTCCTGCGCGCCTATCCCCACGGCTTCGTGCTCATCTGCCACGACCGCGAGTTCCTCGACGAGCAGATCGAGCGTGTGGTCTCGCTCGAGCCCGAGGGCGTGCGGCAGTATCGCGGCGACTACGAGGCCTACCTGCGCCAGCGCGCGGAGGAGGAGGTCGTGCTCGCGAACCAGGCCAAGAACCTCGCGCGCGAGCGCGAGAAGGCCGAGCAGTTCATCGAGCGCTTCCGGGCCCAGGCCAACAAGGCCCGCGCGGTGCAGAGCCGGGTCAAGCAGCTCGCCAAGATGGACGAGGTGCAGACGCTGCAGCAGCGCGAGACCCTGCGCTTCCGCTTCCCGCCGGCGGAGCGATCCGGCGGCGAGCCCATCCGCACGCTCGGCCTGCGCAAGGCCTACGGCGAGCACGTGGTGCTGCGCGACGTCGCGGTGCGGGTCGCCCGCGGCGACCGCATCGCGATCCTCGGGGTCAACGGCGCGGGCAAGACCACGCTGCTCAAGCTGCTCGCCGGGGAGCTGCGTGCCGACGGCGGCGAGATCACGCTGGGGCACAAGACCAAGCTCGGCTACTACGCGCAGCACCACGCGGACACGCTCGATCCCCGCCGCACCGTGCTCGAGACCGTGGCGCAGGGCGGCGAGCTGTCGAACACGCGCGTGCGCACCCTGCTGGGTGCGTTCCTGTTCCACGACGAGGACGTCGACAAGCCTATTGGCGTGCTCTCCGGTGGCGAGCGCGCCCGCGTCGCGCTCGCGCGGCTGCTGGTCGATCCCGGCAACGTGCTGCTGATGGACGAGCCCACCAACCACCTCGATCTCGCGTCGAGCGAGGCGTTGGCGGACGCGCTGGCGACCTTCGACGGCACCATCATCTTCGTCAGCCACAACCGCAGCTTCGTGCGGCGTCTGGCCACGCGGATCTGGAACGTCGAGGGCGGCGGCGTCGAGGTCTACCCCGGCACGCTCGACGAGTACCTCGATCGTCACCGCGGCAAGCCGACCGAGGGGCGCGCGGCCAAGCCCACGTCGCAGGCCGCGACGCCGGCGGCTGCCGTCGCGTCGGCGCCCGCGCGCCCGGTCGCCGCGGCCGCGACACCGCGACCGGCGGGCACCGATCGCGCGCGACGACGGGCCGAGGCCGAGGGCCGCAACGAGCGCGCACGCCTGCTGGGACCGCTGCGCACGCGCGTGCGCGAGCTCGAAGCGGAGATCGAGCGGCTGGAGAAGGCCCAGCGCGAGCGCAACCTCGACCTCGCGCGGCCCGAGACCTACGCCGACGCGCCGCGGCGCAACGCGCTGCTGACCGAGTACCAGCGCGACGCGGATGCGATCGCATCCGCGACCGAGGCGTGGGAGCTGGCGCAGGCCGAGCTCGAGGCGCTGCAGGCCTCGCTCACTTCTTGAGGCGCTTGACCTGCGAGCGCACGTCGCCGGCGTAGCGGCCGTCGGGCGCGAGCGCGAGGTACTTCTCGTAGGCCGCGAGCGCGTCGGCCTTCTTGTTGCGGTCCTGCTGCAGCACGCCGATGGTGAGCCAGCAGTCGGCCAGATCGGCGGCGACCTGCGTGCACTGGGTCGCGGTCGCGAGCGCGGCGTCGGCCTTGCCCAGCTCGAGCTCGATCTGCGCCAGCAGCAGCAGCGCGTCGGCTTGGTTGGGCGACGTCGCGAGGATCTCCTGCAGCAGCGTGCGGGCCTCGCCGAGCTTCTTGCGCGAGCTGCCGCCCTTGGCGGACTGGTACAGCGCGCGGGCCTCGTCGAGGCGCGCGCTGGTGTCCGCGTCGGGTGCGGGGCGGGCCGCCGGTGCGGCCGCGGGGGCCGGCGCGGCCGG
>JAIBBS010000110.1 GCA_019694555.1 Nannocystaceae bacterium | reverse complement strand
CGGCGCGGCAACGCGCGGTGCCGTCGTCGGCATGTCCGCGCGCGGCGGCTCGCGCGGGCTCGCGCCGGCCGCGACCTCGGGCTGCGACGCGGTGGCCACCGGATCGGCGGCCGCGATCGCCCCGGGATCGGCCTCGCCGCCGCCACGCAGCCACCACGCGGTCGCGAGCGATCCGATCGCCACCGCGACCACCCGCTCGAACCAGCGCGAGGCCGCGCGGGTGGCCGAGGCTGCGGGCGACACTGCGCTCACGATCTACCACGGCGCGCCCCGATCGCGCGCGGCCGCCCCGGCGCCGCCGCGCCCGCGCGCCGCCATCGGGTTTGCTACTCTGCCGGCGCTTCGCCCCATGAGTGTGCCGCTGCAACCGGGCATGACGTACCGCGAGTTCGAGATCCTCGACGTGATCGGGGCCGGCTCGTTCGCGCATGTCTACAAGGTCTTCGCGCCGGGCTTCGACCGCCCGCTCGCGCTGAAGATCGCCAACGACGTGCGCATGAGCGAAGACATGATCAAGCGCGCGATCCGTGAGGTCGCGGTGCTGCGCTCGCTGAGCAACCCCCACGTCGCGAAGCTGCACGGCTCGAGCATCGGCGCGGATCACTTCTACGTGCTGATGGACTACGTCGAGGGCCAGCAGCTCGATCACCACCACGACTTCGACGAGCCCATGGCCGTGGCCGACGCGCTGCGCATCGTGATGCAGGCGTGCATGGGCCTGGCCGAGGCCCACGCCCAGGGCGTGGTCCACCGCGACGTCAAGCCGGCCAACATCTGGATCCAGCCCGACGGCACCGTCACGCTGCTCGACTTCGGGCTCGCGCGCGCGTGGGGCGTGCCGTGGGCCTACGGCACCAATGCCACCGCCGCGCGCACGGTCGTGGGCACGCCGCACTACTGCCAGCCCGAGCAGCTGGTGACCGATCAGCTGACGCCGGCCTCGGACGTCTACTCGCTGGCGACCATCTTGTACGAGCTGCTCAGCGGTCACGCGGTGTTGTTCCCCCAGCGGCGCGTCAGCGAGGTCGTCGAGGGCCTGCGCGACAACCCCATCGCCTGGCTCGACGCGCATGCGATGCGACAGATGGTGCCGATCAGCCGCTACCCCGGCTGCGGCGGTCTGCCCGACGGACTGCTGCAGCTGCTGCGGCGCGCGCTGGCCAAGGATCCGAACAAGCGACCCAGCAACGCCGGCGAGATGGCCAGCGCGCTCGGTCGCATCCTGCACGAGGACCTCGATGCGATCGCCGCCGGTCGCGTGCGCGTGGTCGCGCCGGGACACACGCCGCAGGACTACACGTTGCTGCCGGGGCGCCGCACCCTGGGCGGCGAGGGCTCGGACATCGTGCTGCCGGCCGCGCCGACCCCCGGCGCGATCGTGGATTGGAGCAGCGGCGGTCGACCGATGCAGATCCGTCCGGGCGGCCCCGCGGTCGAGCTGCTGCGCAACGGCGAGCCGGCGCGGCGTCCCACCTACGCGGAGCCCGGCGACGTCTTCGCGCTGGGCGAGTGCCACTTCGTGCTGATCCACCCCGAGGACGACGGCTGACGCCGTCGCGGGGGTCAGCCGACCGGGCAGAGGCGATCGGTGCGCTGCAGCCCCGCCGCGCGCGCACGCGCGCGCAGGCCCTCGACGATGCGGCGACGCGCCGCGTCCGCGCGCTGCGGCGCGAGCGAGGCCTCGGCACGCACGCGATCGGCGTGCGCCTTGAGCTCGCGCGGCAGGGCCTCGAGCGCCTGCAGCGTGGCGTCGCGACCGGGCTGCGGGCCCTGGGCCCACACCGCGGCGGCAGCCTGGCGCGCGAGCGCCGGGGCTTCGAGCGCGATCGCCATCGCGCGACGACTCGCCGCACGCGCGCGCGCCTGCACGCCCTCGAGGTCGCGCCCGACGTGGCGCACCACCGCGAGCAGCGCGAGCACCTCGGGGTCGGACTCGAGCCAGCGGTCCACCGCGGCCGCGCGGACCTCGTCGCCCAGCGCGGCCTGCGTCAGCATGCGCAGGCCCGCGTACGGCAGATCCCTGCGGCGCGCGAGCTCGACCAGGCGCGCGGCGACCTCGTCGGCCTGCTCGAGCGGGGCGATCGCCCACGACCACGCCTCGTCGAGCGCCTCGCGCAGGCCGAGCGCGCGGCGCAGCAACGTGGGGGGCTCTGCGTGAGTACCGGTGCTGGGCAGGTCCATGGCGAGGCCTCGGAGCGCGGCGCGCCGCGCAGGCCCCCGCATTCGCAAGCGGCGTGCCCCCGCCACGTCTGCGGGTAAGTCGCTGGAATCCCGACGCACGAGCGCGCGCGCGACGGCCATTCGGACTCGCCGCCCGCGGCCCGAAGGTGGCCAGACTCGTCGCCACGCTGCAGTGCGCCGGATACCATGAAGGCAGCGATCCAATGGCGCGCGAGAACCTGCTCGAGTCGACGATGGCGATGGGCGTCGCCGAAGCCGCCGCGCGCGACGGCGGTGAGACCACGCAGCTGGTCGTGCTGGTCGGGCCCGACGCCGGCCGGCGCTACCCCGTCGAGGGCGACATCGTCATCGGCCGCGACAGCGAGGTCGAGATCATCGTCACCGACGACGGTGTCTCGCGGCGGCACAGCGCGATCCGCCGCAACGCCGGCGGCGAGTACATCATCGAGGACCTCGGCAGCCGCAACGGCACCTTCGTCAACGGCATCCGCATCGGCACCGCGCCGCTGCACTCGGGCGACAAGGTCGCGATCGGCACCGGCACGATCCTGCTGTTCACGGTCCACGACCGCTACGAGGAGCAGGTGCTGCAGGCGCAGAAGCTCCACCTGCTGGGCCAGCTCGCCGGCGGCATCGCGCACGACTTCAACAACCTCATCGTCACGGTGCTGGGCAACGTCACCTACCTGCGCGACAACCCGGTGGGGCCCACCGAGCTGGCCGACTGCCTCGGCGAGATCGAGAGCGCGGCCCGCCGCGCCGCGGATCTGACCTCGCAGCTGATGTCGTTCGCACGGCCGCAGCGACGCGCCCGCGAGGTCGTGGCGCTGCACAAGCTCGTCGCCGAGGTCGTGGCGCTGCTGCGGCGCACGGTGCCGCGCTCGCTCGAGATCGTCACCGACGTGCCCGACACCCTCGCGGTCATGGGCGACCCGGGCCAGCTGCTGCAGGTGCTGATGAACGGCTGCGTCAACGCCAAGCAGGCCATGCCCGGCGGCGGCACGCTGCGCATCGAGGCGGTCCGCAGCGCACGCGAGGGCGCGGCCGCGGCGGTGCGCAGCGCCACCATCACCTCGACCGCCGGCGCCAGCGGTGACTTCGTGCGCGTCACGATCTCCGACACCGGCGCGGGCATGGACGCGGCGACGCTGGCCAAGGTGTTCCAGCCGTTCTTCACCACCAAGCCCAAGGGCGAAGGCACCGGCCTGGGCCTGGCGACCGCGTACCGCATCGTGCGGGCCCACGGCGGCGACGTGACCATGGCGAGCGAGGTGGGCGTGGGCAGCAGGCTCGTCATCACCCTGCCCGCGGCCAACCCCGACGACACCGCGCCGATGACCCCCGAGCCGCCGCGACGCACGAAGCTGCGCGGCCGCGCGCTGGTGGTCGACGACGAACCGCTGGTGCGCAGCACCACGCGGCGCATGCTCGAGCGCTTCGGGCTCGAGGTGCTGGTCGCGGTCGACGGGCTCGACGCGGTCGCGGTCCACGCCGCGCAGTCCGAGCCGATCTCGGTCGCGATCGTCGATCTCGACATGCCCAACCTCGACGGCGAGCAGGCCATCATCCGCATGCGCGCCCGCGATCCGCTGCTGCGCGTGATCGTGGCCTCGGGCCACGCCGACGCCGAGCGCACCGCGAGGTTGCGCGGCCTGGGTCGCGTCTCGATCCTGCCCAAGCCCTTCGACGCCGACACGCTGTGGCACCACGTCGCCGCGGCGATCGGCGACGAACCCGTCCCGGAGGAGCCATGACCGCCTTGCTGCCCCGCACGCGCGCCGTGCTGCTGTCGTGCGTGCTGTCGGCGTGCGGCAAGGACGAGGCCGACGACGCGGGCGACACCGGCTCGACCACGTCGTTCGCGACCACGGTCGTGACCCACGGTGGCGATCCCTCGGGCCCGGTCAGCCAGACCTTCACGAACTCGGGTGATCCCAGCGGTGATCCCACGACCGCGTCGAGCGTCTCCGCGACCAGCACGACCGCCGGCAGCAGCGAGGGCAGCAGCGGCGGCGGCGGCAGCAGCAGCGGTGGCCCCGGCGACAGCTCCGGCGTGCTCGAGGGCTCCTCGGGCGCGGGCAGCAGCGGCGCGGCCGAGACCGGCGACACCGGCAACCCCGGCGGACCGTGCTGCGACGCCCAGGACGCGGCCGGCTGCGGCGACGACACCATCGAGTCGTGCGTCTGCGCCGGCGACGACTTCTGCTGCACCGTGCAGTGGGATCTCTTCTGCACGGTGCAGGTGGTGCGGCTGGGCTGCGGCGAGTGCCCCGGCATCGGCGGCGACGGCGACTGCTGTGCGGCGCACGGCAACCCCGGCTGCGACGACGAGAGCGTCGAGCAGTGCGTGTGCGAGATGGACTTCGTGTGCTGCCTGCAGCCGTGGGACGACGTCTGCGTGCAGACGGCGTCGGACTCGTGCGGCGCGGCGTGCTGAGGCGACGGCGTGCCGCACCGAGGGCTCGCCTGGCCGCCGTGCTGCCGCGACGCGCGCGACGGTGGTAGCTTCGCCCGAGCATGCTCGACGCCCTGACCACCCGCGACAAGCCCCCTGCCACCGCCATCGTCGCGCTCGAGCGCAGCGAGCAGTCGAAGTGGCTCGAGCGGCAATCGGCGTTCGTGCGCAACTGGCTGGCGTCGACCGGCTTCCGCGCGGAGCACGGCAAGCTCGCGCTGGTGCCGGGCCGTGACGGCAAGCTCGCGACCGTGGTGCTGGGGCTGGGCGATGGCTCCGAGCCGTGGGACTTCGCGGCGCCGGTCGGCAAGCTGCCGCCGGGCCGCTACCGGCTCGAGCGACCGCTGTCGCCCGAGCGCGCCAGCTTCGCGGCGATGGCGTGGGCGCTCGCGAGCTACGGCTTTGGCCGCTACAAGAGTCGCGAGCGCAAGCCCGCGGTGCTGGTGTGGCCCAAGGGCGCCGATCCCAAGCACGTCGCGCGCACCGTCGACGCGATCGTGCACGGCCGCGACCTCGTCAACACGCCGGCGTCGGACATGGGGCCCGTCGAGCTCGCCGCGGCTGCGATCGCGCTGGCCAAGCGCTTCGACGCGCGCTGCGACGTGATCGTCGGCGACGGCCTGCTCGCGCGCAACTACCCCACGATCCACGCGGTCGGCCGCGCGAGCACCCGCGCACCGCGGCTGGTCGACATCCGCTGGGGCGACGCGAGCGCGCCGCGGCTGACGCTGGTCGGCAAGGGTGTGTGCTTCGACTCGGGCGGGCTCGATCTCAAGACCGCCTCGGGCATGAAGCTGATGAAGAAGGACATGGGTGGCGCGGCGTCGGTGATGGCGCTGGCGCACATGATCATGGACGCGGGCCTGCCGGTGCAGCTGCGCGTGCTGCTGCCGATCGTCGAGAACAGCGTCGCCGGCAACGCCTACCGCCCCGGCGACGTCATCCGCACGCGCAAGGGCACCACGGTCGAGATCGGCAACACCGACGCCGAGGGCCGGCTGATCCTGTGCGACGCGCTCGCGGAGGCCGACTCCGAGGACCCCGATCTGTTGATCGACTTCGCCACGCTCACCGGCGCGGCCCGGGTCGCGCTGGGCACCGACCTGCCGGCGCTGTTCAGCACCGACGACGGCGTGCGCGATGCCATCCTCGCCGCCGGCGTGGCGCAGCACGATCCGCTGTGGGCGCTGCCGCTGTTCGCTCCGTACCGCAAGCACCTCGACAGCCCCATCGCCGACCTCAACAACGTCGGCAGCGTGTCCGAGGGCGGCGCGATCACGGCGGCGTTGTTCCTGCGCGAGTTCGTCGCCAAGCAGCGCCGCTTCGTGCACATCGACACGATGGCGTGGAACGTGTCGGCGCGTCCGGGCCGACCGGCCGGCGGTGAGATCCTCGGCGTGCGCGGCGTCTTCGCGGCGCTGGCCGAGCGCTACCGCGGGCCGGTCGCGAGCACGCCCGCGAGCCCGCCGTCCCGGCGTCGCCGCGCGTGATCGCGTCCGCGACGCGCCGGGCCCGGGCATACTGAGCGCCGGTGTCGTCGTCGTGGAAGAACTTCGCCCTGCCGCTCGTGGCCCTCGCGGTGCTCGCGGGTTGGTTCCTGTGGAACCGCAGCCAGCCGGCCGCACCGCCGGCCGCACCGCAGCCCGCCGGCAAGGCTCCGGGCAAGGCCGCGCCTGAGCTCGGCCGCGAGGGCGCGCGACCGGGCAGCGCGACACCACCGGCGACGAGCGCGGACGCGGCCGCGCGACCGGCCGAGAAGCCCAGCGATCCACCGCGCGCGACGGTGCGCGACCGGGCCCGCAGCGACGCGCTGCGGCTGGCGCTGCAGCAGCGCAGAGGCAGCACCGGCGGCGGTGGCAGCAAGACCGCGGGCGAGACCGTCGACGAGGCCGCGACCGGCACGCTCGACAAGGACTACATCCGCGCGCGGATCCAAGAGGACCTCGTGCCGCTGGCGCAGGAGTGCTACGAGTCCGCGCTCGAGGACGACGCCGCGCTCGCGGGCAAGCTGACGATGCACTTCGACATCGTCGGCGATGCCGACGTCGGCGGCGTCGTCGACGGTGCGCAGGTGGATCCCGGCAGCGAGATCAAGCACCCCGCCCTGCTCGAGTGCATGCGCGAGTCGATGATGAGTCTGAGCTTCGCGCCGCCCGAGGGCGGCGGCACCGTCAGCGTCACCTATCCGTTCGTGTTCGCCGCGGGCGACGACGCGGGCAAGGCCCCGTGAGCGCAGCGCCGTGGATCGGCCTGGTCGCGATCGCGACCGCGGCGCTGGTGTGGGCCGAGGCGCGCGAGCGCAGCGGCGTGGCGCGCCCGGCCAAGCTCGCGGCCTCGGCCGGCTTCCTCGCGCTGGCGTGGTCGCAGGGCGCGTGGACGCACCCGCACGGACGGCTGCTGCTGCTGTCGCTGGGCGCGTGCGCCGTGGGGGACGCGTGTCTGCTCTCGCGGGCGCCGCGGTGGTTTCTCGCCGGCCTGACCGCGTTCGCGCTGGGCCACGTCGGCTACGCCGTCGCGTTCGCGCGCGCGGGTGCGTCGGCGGTGACGATCGCGACCGGCGCGGCGATCCTCGCGGTGCCGGCGGTGATCGTGCTGCGGTGGTTGTGGCCGCACGTGCCCGCGGCGATGCGCGGCCCGGTGGTCGGCTACGTGCTCGCGATCACCGTGATGGTCGCGGCGGCGTGGAGCTGCGATGCCGGCGTCGCGACCGGCTGGATCCGCCTGGGCGCCTCGGCGTTCTACCTGTCGGATCTGTCGGTCGCACGCGACGTGTTCGTGCGACGCGCGTGGATCAACCGCGCGTGGGGCCTGCCGACGTACTACGCCGCGCAGGTGTGCCTGGCGCTCGCGGCCGCGCCGCGCTGATCGTCAGCCCGGCGAGGGCACGTCGAGCAGCTCGGGCTTCTTGGGCTCGGGCTTGGGCTCGGGCTTCGGTTCCGGCTTGGGCTCGACCTTGGGCTCGGCCTTGGGCTCGGCATCGGCCTTGGGCTCGGGCTCGGGCTTGGGCTCCGCGTCGACCGCCGGCGTCTCGCCGCCGCCATCGCCCGCGGGCACCGTGGTCTTCTTCTTCTTTTCCTTCTTCTTCTTCTTCGGCGTGGGCTCGGCCTTCGCGACTGGCTCGGGCTCCGGCTCGGGCTCCGGCTCCGCCACGGGCTCGGGCTCGGCGGCGGCCGGCGGCACGGGCGGCGTCGCAGCAGGCGGCGTCGCAGCAGGCGGCGTTGCGGCGGGCGGCGTCGCAGCGGGCGCGCCCACCGGTGCCGCGGGCGGCGTGCCCATCGACGGCGGCTCGGCCGGCGGCGCGATCGGGCTGGGCGTCGGTGCCGGCGGCGTGGCCTTGGCCGGCGCGGTCTGGGCCGTGCTGGGCGGAGCCTTGTCCGCGGGCGCCTTGGTCTGCGCGGCGGAGACCTGGGCCTGCGGCGCATCGGCATGCTGCACGCGCACGGCTGCACCGGCCACGCCACCGCCGAGGTACAGCGTCAGCGACCCGCCCATCACCCAGCCCGCGGGCTTGCTCGCGCGACCACCGAGCCGCGCGGCGATCCACATCAGCGCGCCCAACACGAAACCGCCGGCGGCCACCAGCAGCACGATGGTGAAGATCATGTCGAGGTCGTGGGGCATGGCGGCAGAGCTCCGCGCGCGCCTGCGGGCACGCCCGCCCATGGTAGCGCGGTTGGGACGCGACCGACAGGGCCGGCTCTGGTATGAGAACAAGCGGTCATGACGACAGTGCGCCTCACCGAGCTCAGTCGCGCCGCGGGTTGAGCGGGCAAGCTCCGGATTCCGGAGTTGGCGCAGGTCCTGCGCCGTTTGCCCCACGTCCACGACGACGCCTTGTTGGTCGGCACCGAGACCCGCGATGACGCGGCGGTGTACCGAATGGGGAGCGCTGCGCTCGTGTTCACGGCCGACTTCTTCGCGCCGGTGGTCGACGACCCGTACGACTTCGGTCGCATCGCGGCGACCAACGCCCTGTCGGACGTGTACGCGATGGGGGGCGAGCCGATGGTCGCGCTCAACCTGCTGGCGTGCCCGGCCAAGCTGCTGGGGCCGCGGGTCATCGCGCGGATCCTCCGTGGCGGCGCGGATGCGTGCCGCGAGGCCGGCGCGACGGTCGGCGGCGGGCACTCGGTCGAGGATCCCGAGCCGAAGTTCGGCCTCGCGGTGGTCGGTCGCGTGTCCCCGCGGGCGCTGTGGCGCAACGTCGGTGCGCGCGACGGCGATCGCCTGCTGCTGACCAAGCCGCTGGGCACCGGCGTGATCACGACCGCGATCAAGCGGCGGCTCGCGCGACCGGCCGAGATCCGCGCCGTCACGCGCGTGATGTCGACGCTCAACCGCGACGCCGCGACCGCGCTGCGCTCGCTGGGCAAGGCCGTGCACGCCGTCACCGACATCACCGGCTTCGGTCTGTTGGGTCACCTCTTCGAGATGCTCGACGGCTCGGGCGTCGACGCGACGCTGACGTACTCGGCGATGCCGATCCCCGCGGCCGCGCGGCGCCTCGCGGCGCTCGACTGCTTCGCCGGGGGCACACGCGCCAACCTCGACAGCGTGCGCCGTCGCCTCGCGCTCGCGCCGGCGCTGCGCGACGATCCCCACGCGGCGTTGCTGCTCGCGGACGCACAGACCTCGGGCGGCCTGCTCGCCGCGGTGGCTCCCTCGGCGCTGCGGCGCGCGCAGGCGGCCCTGGGCGCCGCCGGGATCGAGGCTGCCGTCATCGGCGAGCTCACGACCGCGCGTCGGGCTCGTCCGCGGGTGACGGTGGTGCCGTAGCCGGCGCGAGCAGGCCCAGCAGGCTGGTGGCCCCGCGCGCGCGCTGCTGCAGCGCCGCGATCGCAGCGAGCGGGACGTGGGCCAGCCGCGCCGCGTCGCGCTGCGCGCGCGCGGTGGCGTCGATCACGACCGCGCCGCGCGAGCGCGAGGCGTGCACGATCTGCCCCTGCCCCAGCCGCAGGCCCACGTGGCACGGCGCCTCGTCGGCGCTCCACAGCGCCACGAGCGTGCCGCAGACGTCTGGACCCGCGCCGCGCTGCGGATCGATCGCGATCTGATCGGCCGAGTGCCGCGGCACGCATGCGCCGGCCTGCGCGAGCAACCGCTGCACCAACGCCGAGCAGTCGACCCCGAAGAGCGTCGCACCGCCGAGGCGATACGGCGTGCCGAGCCAGCGCGGCACCGCGTCCGCGATCACCTCGGGGCGCAGCGGCTCGGTGCCCAGCGTTCGCGGTGCGACCGGCTCGCCCAGCGGCGCGTGGGCCCAACCCAGCGTCGCGTCGGGCGCCCGCACCAGGCTCGCGCCGTGCTGCTGCGCGAGCCGCTCGAGCGGACCGTCGCCGGGCAGCAGCTCGGTGACGAGCTCGTCGGCCGCGCGGCGATCGGGCCGTCGCCACAACGGCAACGCCGCCGCGACCGCGACGAAGTGATCGCCGCGCAGCCACGTGACCGCGTCGGCGTCGCTGGCGATGCCGCGCGCGGCGAGCTGCTGCTGCACGCGCGCGAGCAGGCGCGGCGCGACCACGGTGCCGTGCAGCGCCACGCGATCGGGCGCGATCGGGATCGGGGCGAGCGCGACGTGGGTCCAGCCGAACGCCGCCAGCGCCCACGCGGTGACCTCGTCGATCACGGCCTGCGCCGCGGCGCGCAGCGCCTCGCTCACGGTCCGACTCCGAGCACGCGACGGACCTCGTCGACGTCGCAGAACGGCAGCACGTGATCGCCGTGATCCTGGCCGCGCTCGTGGCCCTTGCCCGCGATCACCAGCACGTCGCCGGGCCGCGCGTCCGCGATGGCGGCCGCGATCGCAGCGGCGCGATCGAGCTGCAGCGACAGCCGTGCCCGTCCGCCGCGCTCGACCCCGCGCTGCAGCGCCGCGGCGATGGCCCGCGGGTCCTCGCGGCGGGGGTTGTCGTTGGTGATCCACACCGCGTCGGCACGCGCGCCCACGACCTCGCCCATGGGCTCGCGCTTGTCGGCGCTGCTGTCCCCGCCCGCGCCGAACACCACCAGCACGCGGCCGCGCGCCAGCCGTCGCGCGCTGTCGCAGGTGCGCGCGAGCGCATCGGGCGTGTGCGCGTAGTCGATCGCGATCAGCGGGTCGTGCTGCAGCACCTCGAAGCGGCCCGGCACCGGCGCGCACGCGGCCAGGCCTGCGACCACGGTCGCCGGCGCGACGCCGGCCGCGAGCGTCGCGAGCGCGGCCGCGAGCGCGTTCTCGGCGAAGACCTCGCCGACCAGACGCAGCGTGAAGCCGCCGCCGAGCTGCTCGGCCAGCGCGGACGGGCGCAGCGTGACCGCGGTGCCGCGCGCGTCGAGCTCGACCGTCGCGATCGCGAGATCGGGCTCGCACAGCGCCGGGCCGCGCGAGGGCGCGTGGAACCACTGCCGGCGCACGTCGGTCGGGGTCGCACGGTCGATCAGCTGCGCGGCCTGGTCGGCGGCGTTGAGCACCGCGGTGCGACCGGGGCCCAGGTGCACGAACAGCTGCGCCTTCGCGGCGAGGTAGTGCTCCCAGCTGCCGTGGGTCTGCAGGTGATCGGGCGAGAGGTTGGTGAACACGCCGAGATCGAAGCGCCAGCGCTTGGCGTAGGCCTCGGCCAGCGCCTTGCTCGTGGCCTCGACCACGGCGAAGCGCAGGCCCTGCGCCGCGGCGCGCCGGAAGGCCTCGTGGAAGCCCAGCAGCGTGCGCGGCACGTCGGCCAGCAGGTGATCGTCGATGAAGTAGCCGATGGTCGACACCACCAGGACCGACTCACCCTGCGCGCGGAGGATCGCCGCCTGCAGCAGGGTGGTCGAGGTCTTGCCGTTGGTGCCGGTGGTGCCGATCGTGAAGAAGCGATCGGCCCACGGAAACGGCGGCAGCGTGGGGCGATCGAGCTGCATCGGCCGCGCGGTTCAGACCCCGCACATGCCGCAGCCGAGCGAGTCGACCTCTTCGACGCAGATGTCGTCCCACATCGCGGCGCAGCAGGGCTCGTCCTGCGCGCACACGCAGTCCTGGATCGCCTCGTTGGTGCAGCCGCCGGTCGCGTGCGCCTCGCAGCAGTCGCCCACGTCGACGCCGCCGGAATCCGAGCCCGAGCCGCTGGTGTCGAGCGGGCCGGTGCTGCCGCCGCCGCTGCTGCCGCCGCCGCTGCTGCCGCTGTCGGCGACACCCGAGCTGCCCTCGGCGCTGTTGCCCCCGCTGGACTCACCGGTCGAGGCGCTCGTGCCGTCGGTGGTGCTCGCGGTGGTCGAGGCGGTGCTGCTGGCCGAGGTGCTGTCACCACCGCCGTCGTCGTCGGTGGTGATGATGCAGCCGGGGACGGCGGCGACCAGCGGCGCGGCCATGAGGGTGCACAGGGTCAGGAAGCGGTTCGGATCGATGTTCATGCGTAGGCCCTTGGCCCACGGATGCCATCAACGCCCCCTGTGCGCCAGTGAAATCGGCCACGTGGTGCCAGCTGCGGGGGTGAACCCGGTGGCGGCCGTCACGGCTCGCGCGTGGCGGTAGCATGCGCGCGCCGATCATGGTCGTCGACGCCCCGACCCTCGATGAGTTCCGCGCCGCCGCGCTCGCGGTGCGCGACGCGATCCGCCGCACACCGACGTTCGCGTGGCACGGTGGCGCGCTCGCAGAGCGACGCAGCAGCGCACTGTGGCTCAAGCTCGAGCTGCTCCAGGTCACCGGCAGCTTCAAGGCCCGCGCGGCGCTGCTCGCCGCACGCAACCTCGCGCCGGCCGAGCGCGCGCGCGGCCTGACCGGCGTGAGCGCGGGCAACCACGCCATCGCGGTGGCGTGGGCCGCCCGCGCCGTGGGCACGACCGCGAAGCTGGTCATGCCGCGCACCGCCGATCCGTGGCGCGTCGCTCGCTGCCGCGAACAGGGCGGCGAGGTCGTGCTGGTCGACGACGTGCACCAGGCCTTCGCCACCGCGCAGGCCATCGCGGCCGACGAGGGCCGCACGATGCTGCATCCGTTCGAAGGCAAGACCGTCGCGACCGGCACCGGCACGGTCGCGCTGGAGATCCTCGACGACGTGCCCGAGCTCGAGGCGATCGTGGTGCCCATCGGCGGCGGCGGCCTGTGTGCCGGCATCGCCGCCGCGGTGAAGCAGCTGCGGCCCGAGGTCGCGGTCTACGGCGTCGAGCCCACCGGCGCGGACAGCATGCATCGCAGCTTCGCCGCCGGCGCACCGCAGGGCATCGACGCGGTCCGCACCATCGCCGACAGCCTCGGCGCGCCCCATGCCGCGCCGTACAGCTACGGCCTGTGCCGCGCGTACGTCGACGAGCTCGTGCACGTCGACGACGCCGGCATGCGCGACGCGATGCGCCTGCTGTACGCCGAGCTCAAGCTCGCGGCCGAGCCCGCCGGCGCGGCCGCGACCGCGGCGGTGCTGGGCCCGCTGGCGTCGCGGCTGGATCGGCGCCGCGTGGTCGCGCTGGTGTGCGGCAGCAACATCGGCCCGCAGCGGCTGGCGGATCTGCTGCGGCGCGAGGACGAAGCCACGCCTCAGTAGTCGTCGACGAGATCGTCGACGACCTCGCCGCGCCCGCAGTGCTGCGTCAGCACGCGCTCGAGCTTGGTCTCGTCCATGCCGGGGTAGAAGCCGCGCTCGCGCTCGAGCACCTCGAACTCGGGATCGCGATCGGGATCGTCGCCGGGCCCCAGCGGCTGCACGAACATGTTGGGCCCGTCGTCGCAGCGGCCGAAGCAGGTGTAGTTGCGCACCACCGTCGTGCCCGCCAGGCCCGGCTCGCGCGCGATGATGCGTTCCGCCAGCGCGACCAGGCGCTCGCTGCCGTGCATCACGCCGCAGCTGGGACCATCACAGACGCGCAGACAATACCGGGGCTTGCTCATGGGTGTCGGTCGCAGGCACCCGGCGCGCGGCCAGCTGCGCGTGGATGAAAGCACGCAGCGACGGCTCGCACAACGGGTCGGCCGCGACCTCCTGCAGCGCAGCACGGGCCGCGCGCGCGTCGTCGCCCTCGCCGGCGGCCAGCTCGACCAACAGCGCGGCCGCGCCCCGCAGCGCGCTCGACTCGTACGCGACCGCCTGATCGGCGTGGTAGCGGCGTAGGAACGTCGACAGCGGCGGCACCGCCGCGGGATCGCGCAGCTGCGCGAGCGTCTGCACCACCTCGACCAGCTCGGCCGCGGGCGTGCCGGGATCGAGCAACAGCGCGCCCAGGGCCTCGACCACCTCGGGCCGCCCCGAGTGCGCGGCCTGGCGGATCGCGCCGGCGCGGCCGTCGTCGTCGGCACCGAAGCGCGGTCGCTGCCGCAGCGCTTCGACCACCGCCAGCACGTCGGCATCGGTGCCGCCGCCCCAGCGCCCCTGCGCGAGCGCGGCCGCGTGATCGCGCAGCGCCTCGGCGGCCGCGGTCTGCTCGCCGCGGACCTGACCGCGCGCCAGCGCGAGCACGGCCGCGCGGACCTCGGCCTGGTCGTCGCGCCACAGCAGCTCGGCCGCGAGCCGCTGCGCCGGCAACAGCCGCGGGTCGGCGTCGCGCACGATCGCGTGCAGATCGGCGATCACGTCGCGGCCCGACTCGGGCTCGTCCGCGTGACCGCGTGCGACGCGATCGGGCACCAACACCATCGCACCGCGCACCGGTTCGCCGCCGGCGATGCGATCGATCTCGCGGCCCGAGGCGCGCGAGAGCGTGACGATGCCGCCGTCCTCGCGCACCAGCACCACGCGCTCACCGGCGACCTGCATGGCCACGAACTCGCCGGCGTCCTCGAGGTGAGCCCAGCGGCTGCGCTGCGGTGCGCCGTCGGGCCCCACGCGCATCGCGATCACGGCGCGCCGCGACAGCAGGATCGCGTCGCGCCCCAGCGCGCGCTCGCCCAGGTCGAACCACAGCCGCAGGCGCTCGTCGTCGCCGTGACCGGCATCGACCGCGGCGTGCTCGGGGAACACCGGCGCGACCGCACCGCGCAGCTCGTGCGCACGACCGCCGTGGCCGAGCTCGACCCAGCGCGTGCCGCCGCCGACGAACCACGCACGGCCCTGGTGGATGACGCGCTGCGACGCGGCCGAGCCCGGCAGCGCCAGCCGTGCGCGCGCGAGCTCGCGACCGCTCGACAGCCGCAGCGCGACCGCATCGCGACCCAGCGGCACCACCGCGACGTCGCCGCCGACCGCGGGCACACCCACGGCGTGGTCGACGGCGCGTTGCCAGCGGACGTGGCCCTCGTGCGTCGACAGCCCCACGATCGCGGCCCGGTGTCCTCGCCGCGCGCCGATCACCGACGCGACCAGCCAGGGCCCCCCGACCGCGAGGCCCGCGAGCGCCTCGCCCGGCAGCGCGACCGACCACCGCGGCGTGCCGGTCTCGCGATCGACCGCGACCACGCGATGCCCCGACACCGGCAAATACACGCTGCCCTCGTCGGCGACCGGGTGACCGGTGACCTCGAGCGGCAGGTACCACTGCGTGCGAGCATCGACCGGATCGATGGCCCGCACGCCGCCGTGCTCGAACAGCACGATGCTGGCGCGCGCGTGGCTGCTGGGCGCGCGGCGTCCGGGCTCGGCGTGGGCGAGCAGGTTGCCGTGCGCGGCCGCCTGCTCCGGCAGCACGCGGGCACAGCCGCCGAGCGCGAGCCCGACCAGCGCGAGCGCGGCGCGGCGCCTCACGGTTCGTCCTCGACGACGACGTCCTGCGGCTCCTCGATCAGCACCGGTGCCGGCGCCGCGAGCTCGGCGGCGAGCTCGGCGTCGCGCGCGAGCAGATCCTCGATGGTCGCGCGGGCGGCCGCGCTGGGATGACGCTGCGCCAGCGCGACCGCGAGCCGTCGCACCGGCAGCGCGACGTCGGCGGCCGCGCGCGCGATCGCCTGCGGCGCGGCCTCGTCCCCCATCGCGGCCCAGGCCGTCAGCGCGCGTGCGCGCACGTCGACGCTGCGGTAGCACGCGAGCTCGTGCAGCAGCGCGCCGAGCTCGAGCCGCGGCGTGCGGGCGAGCGCGTCGAGCACGGCCAGCAACGCGCCCGGCGGCACGCCGGCGCGCACGCGGGCATCGAGCGCCGCGGCCGCGGCCGGATCGGGATCGGCGACCCACGCCAGCAGCTTCGCGCTGACCTCCTCGACCGAGCGCTCGGTCGCTGCGCTGCGCTGCTGCGCCGCGGCGGGCCGCAGCGGCACGAGCATCGCACCCAGGATCACGCCGCCTGCGATCGCACGTCGGAACGACATCGAACCCTCGCGGGGTCCTCATCGACCCTGCGCCGCACCGGCTTGAGCCGGGGCGGCCGCGCCCGGGCGACCCACCGCGGCCGCGCCGCACGCCGCGATCGCGGCGCCGGCGACGGCCGCCCGCGACTCACGGGAAGTTGGCGTCGAAGCGGCGCACGAGCACGTCGCGATCCGACGCGCTGCCGCTGCTGTACGCCACGATCGGCTCGTCCGCACCGCGCACGGTGATGTCGGGCTCCTCCTGGAAGTTCGCGGTCGTGGTGTTCACGCGAAACTCCACGCCCACGGCCGCGCCGGCCTGGCTGTAGCGCTGCGCGTACACGCCGGTGAGGTTGCCGTCTTGGTTCGCGGAGACCCACGCGATCATGAAGTCGCCGTCGGCGTTGAGCGCCACCGCGGGGTTGTTCTGCGCGCCCGCGCTGTAGGTGTTGACCAGGAACTCACCGCCCTGCGCGGTCCCGGTGGCGTCGTAGCGCCGCGCGACCACGGCGGTCGAGGAACCGTCCTGGCTGTCGCTGCTCCACGCGATCACGAACTCGCCATCGGCGTTGCCGCCGGCGGCGGGCTGGCTCTGGTTGAGGTTCGTGGTGCCGTTGACCTGGGTCTCGCCGATCAGCGCGGTGCCGGCGTTGTTGTAGCGGCGCATGAACACGCCGATGCCGTCACCATCCTGATCGTTGGTCGACTGCCACGCGACCGTGAAGGTGCCGTCGCTGGCGCGCACGACCGACGGCAGCTGCTGGTCGCCCAGCGTCGTCGAGTTGATCTGGATCTCGGGGTTCTGCGCGACCGCGGCGTTGTTGTAGCGGCGGCACTGCACCTCGTAGCTGGCCAGCGGACGGTTGTCGTAGCAGATCACGAACGCGCCGCCGTTGTCGGCCGCGACGTCGGGCCGACGCTGGATGCCGGTCGCGCTGCCGTTGACCTGGAACTCCGCGGTGACCACGGTGCCGCCGGAGTCGTAGCGCTTGGCGAACACGCCGGTCTGATCGGCATCGGGCGATTCCCACGCGACCACGAAGCCACCGTCGTAGACCGCGACCGAAGGGTTGGCCTGGGTGCCGTTGGTGGTGGTGTTGACGAGGAACTCGTTGCCGAACGGCTGGCCGGCGTTGTCGAACATCTGCGCGTAGATGCCGGCGTTGCTGCCGTCTTGCGCGGGGTTGGCGATGGGCACGCTGGCCCACACCACGACATAGTAGTTGCCGCTGGGCGCGGCGCCGATCGCCGGCGACAGCTGCGAGTCCAGCGTATAGGTGTTGACGGTGTCCTCGCCGCCGATGTCGCAGGGGTTGGGGCAGCTGCCCTCGCAGTCGATGCCGGTCTCGTCGCCGTTGGCGACACCATCGGTGCAGGTCGGCGCCTGGCAGGTGTTGATCGTGCACACGCCGCTGATGCAGTCGTCGTCGTCGATGCACTGATCGCCGGTGTCGCAGGTCGCACCGCAGCTGCCGCCGCAGTCGACGTCGGTCTCGTCGCCGTTCTCGAGCGCGTCCATGCAGTCGGGCGCCGAGCACACGCCGACCTCGCAGACCTGCTCGACACAGTCGCCGCCGTCGATGCAGTCCTGGCCGACCTCGCAGGTCGCCCCGCACGCGCCGCCGCAATCGAGATCGGTCTCGTCGCCGTTCTCGACGTTGTCGAGGCAGTCGGGCGCCGAGCACTGACCGAACTCGCACACGCCCTGCACGCAGTCGCCGGGGTTGAAGCAGTCGTCGCCGGTGCCGCAGGTCGCCCCGCACGCGCCGCCGCAGTCGACGTCGCTCTCGTCGCCGTTGTGCACGCCGTCGCTGCACGTCGGCATCGCGCAGACCATGTTGTCGCAGACGCCGCTGGTGCAGTCGCTCGCGTCGACGCAGCCCTCGCCGTCGTCGCACGGACCGCAGTCGCCACCGCAGTCCTCCGCGGTCTCGTTGCCGTTCTGCACGCCGTCGTTGCAGCCCGGCGCCTCGCAGTTGTTCATGTTGCAGATGCCGCTGATGCAGTCGGCGTTGACCATGCAGCTGTCGGAGTTGCCGCACGGCTCGCACGAGCCGCCGCAGTCGACGTCGGTCTCGTCGCCGTTCTGGTGGCCGTCGTCGCACGCAGGATCGGCGCACACGCCGGCCATGGTGTCGCACACGTGCGAGTCGCAGTCGGCGTTGACGTTGCAGTCGGATCCCGGACCGCAGTCGGGGCAGTCGACGCCACCACAATCGATGTCGGTCTCGTGGGTGTCGAGCACGCCGTTGTCGCAAGCCGAGGGCTCGCAGGTGTCGACGTTGCAGAACTCGCCCGGACGGCAGTCACCGTCGCTGTCGCACTCGCCGGTCTGACCGCAGGGGTTGGGACAACCCGAGCCACAGTCGACGCCGTCCTCGTTGCCGTTCTGCACCAAGTCGTAGCAGGTCGCGCTCTGGCACACGCCACCGTCGCAGACCAGCGAGTGACACTCCTCGGGCAGGTTGCAGCCTTGACCGTCGTCGCACGGATCGCAGCTGCCGCCGCAGTCGACGTCGGTCTCGTCGCCGTTTTGGATCGTGTCGGTGCACGTTGGCATGCCCGACGTGCCCGCGCTCATCTCGGTCGTGCCCGAGTCGGCGACGGTGTCGCCGGTCGAGCTCGTGCCGTGCGAGTCGGAGATGGTGTTGATGCCGTTGCCGTCGGTCGTGGTCGAGTCATCGACCGGCGCGGTGTCGCTGGGACACGCGGGCAGCAGCAGCGCGAGCCATGGAACAGAAGCGATGCGGACAAGCGAAGCGGTGCGGCGCATGGACGTCCCCCCGGGCGTAGCCGTGTGCACTGGATGCAGCGGGCTCATGCCCGTGCAACCATGGTTACCGTTTTTTCAGACAACATTCTAGAAGAGGATGCGCGGCGCCGCGCACGGCCGTTCGGACGCCGCGCCCGGGCCGCACTCGGCGCCATCTGGACCGACTGGGGACGATCTCCCCACCGCGGCGCGCCCACGGCCCGTTCGCGGCCCTGGATCGATTTCGCCCGGCCGGCCGAAATCGTTTGACTTGCTCCCGACCTCACAGTTATTTCATAGTATGAACGGCTCGAAACCGATCGAGGGCCGGACGCGCGGGGGGCGGGTCCGGCACGGAAAACCAAGGGTCGCGATCGGTCGAACCATGACGCGAGGTCTTGCCATGCATCGTCGAGTTCATCGGCTGTCCATCTTCGTCGCGCTCTCGGCTCTCGGATCCGCTTGCGGCGGTGGATCGGAGACGCAGACCTCGAAGGGCAACAGCGACGGCAGCAGCGGCAGCGGCTCGGGCAGCGACTCGCTGTCGGGCTCGATGACCGACAGCGCCGACTCGGGCAGCGGCGGCATGAGTGCGTCGCAGGGCTCGATGACGATGGGCTCGGCGACGATGGGCACCGACTCGGCCGGCACCGACTCGGTCGGCACCGACTCGGTCGGCACCGACTCCGCGAGCAGCAGCGGCTCGGCCTCGGTCGGCACCGACTCCGCCGGCAGCAGCTCCGGCGGCGACACCGACACCGGCGGCCCCGGTGACCCGCCCAGCGATCCCCCCGGCGTGAAGAACGGCCTGTGCGAAGACCCCGGCCAGCAGCAGTGGTGCTACAGCGGCGCGCCCAACACGTACAACGTCGGCATCTGCCACCCCGGCGTGCAGGAGTGCGTGCAAGACGACCTCGATCTGGGCCACTGGGGTCCGTGCGAGGACGAGCAGGGCCCCGAGCAGGAGGTCTGCGACGGCCTCGACAACGACTGCGACGGTGAGACCGACGAGGAGCTCGGCACCGACAACTGCGGCATGGGCGTGTGCAACCACGACGAGCCGGTGTGCGTCGACGGCCAGCCCAACGAGTGCGACCCCGACGACGGCGCGACCGACGAGGTCTGCAACGGCCTCGACGACGACTGCGACGGCCAGATCGACGACGGCCTCGGCGACGAGATGGTCGAGTGCGGCGTGGGCCAGTGCGAGCACTCCGTGACCGCCTGCGCCGACGGCGACCCGCCGGCGTGCGATCCGCTCGAGGGCGCGACGCAGGAGACCTGCGACGGCATCGACAACGACTGCGACGGCGACACCGACGAGGACCTCGGTGATCTCGAGTGCGGCGTGGGTCAGTGCCAGCACTCGGTGCCGGCGTGCATCAACGGCATCCCGCAGAGCTGCGACCCCTACGAGGGCGCGACCAACGAGACCTGCGACGGCATCGACAACGACTGCGACGGCCTCACCGACGAGGACCAGGGCAACTGGGTCTGCGGCATGCTCGACTGCCAGGTGCAGGTGCCGACCTGCATCGACGGCGTGCCGCAGCCGCCCGAGAGCTGCGTGCCGCTGCCCGGTGGTGACGAGATCTGCGGCGACGGCGTCGACAACAACTGCGACGGCGAGGCGCCGGCCTGCATCGAGACCTTCCTGGTCGGCACCGACAACCAGATCCGTCCGGTCGACATCATCTGGGCGATCGACTCCTCGGGCTCGATGGCGCAGGAGATCGCGACCGTCGAGGTCGAGCTGCAGGACTTCGCCGACACGCTCGCGGCGTCGGGCTCCTCGGGCCACCTGCACGTCATCGCCGACCGCGGCACCGAGTCGTTCGAGATGTGCGTCGCGCCGCCGCTGGCGGGCAACAACTGCACCGACAACGCGCCGCTCTTCTATCAATACGACACCAACGGCGGCACCAACGGCGCGTGCATGGTGCACAGCTCCAACGCGCTGGGCCGCATCATGCAGCAGTCGCCGGTGTGGATCCCGCGGTTGCAGCCCAACTCGCACCTCGCCTTCATCGTCACGACCGACGACGACGGCGACGACGCCAACTGGGTGAACCCGCAGGACGACTCGTCGGTCGACGACTGTGGCGCCGGCTTCATCGTCGACGGCACGACCACGAACCTGTGCCGCTGGGACGACCCGCTCTCGGCCAACAACTACACCTCGTTGGCGAACGACTGGATGGGCTACCTCGGCTTCACCACGTTCATGACCAACTTCTTCCCGACGCACGTGGTGGTCGACGACTGGACCTTCTACTCGATCATCGGCGGCACCGGCACCGCGGTGCTGATGGGCGCGGACGACGGCTACGAGTTCACCTGCAACACCATGGCCGAGACCGGTGACGAGTACGTCAAGCTCTCGCTGCTGACCGAGACGCAGGACTCGATGACGGCGGTGTGCGCCGCGAACTACGATCTGTCCGGGTTGGCGCAGGACATCGTCAACAACATCCCCAACGACACCTACGTGCTCGACGGCAACCCCTCGGGCAACTGCCTGGCGATCAACCCCGCGACCATCGAGGTCATCGTCAACGGCATCCCGATGAATGCCGCGGACTGGACCTACAACGCGGCGACGTGCACGCTCACGGTCACCAACAACATCCCGGTGGTCGGCGACACCGTCAACATCGTCTACGAGAACTTCTGATGACGACCATGTCCAGCCGCCCCGCCAGGGGGCACGACGATGCGAACCGGTCGCGGGTGCCCGCGACCCGGCGCCGGGGCACCGCCCCGCGCCTGGCCCCGCTGCTGGCGCCCGTGGTGGGCGCGCTGCTGCTGCAGGCCGCGTGCAAGGACGACGCGGCCGGCACCGGTGGTGGCGAGGACAGCTCGACCACGCTCGACGGCATCTTCTCGGTCAGCGGCCAGGACGGGACCAGCAGCTCGACCACCGACGCCGCCGACTCGAGCACGGGCGAGCCGACCCAGCTCAACTGCGACAAGATCGACTTCGTGTTCGTGATCGACAACTCGTCGTCGATGGCCGACGAGCAGCAGAACCTGGTCGACTCGGTGCCGGGCTTCGTCGACGCCATGCGCACCGCGCTGCCGACGGTGAAGTCGTTCCGCGTCGGCGTGGTCGACACCGACAGCTACCCGGCGCTGGGCACCGTCGACGATCCCACCAACGGCTGCCCGGCCGAGGGCGTGGACTGCAGCGCGTGCGACTACACCCTGGGCGCGTTCGTGACCAAGCCGCTGTCGAACGCGGACCCGGCCAGCTCGTGCAACTTCTCCACCGGCGGCTCGTACATGGACGGCGCCGCGGAGACGTTCCCCGACGAGTTCGCGTGCGCTGCGATCGTCGGCACCGACGGCAACCCGGTCGAGCAGCAGATCGGCGCGCTCACGGCCGCGGTCGATCCGGCCAACGCCGCCGAGGGCGCCTGCAACGCCGGCTTCATGCGCGACGATGCCCTGCTGGTGTTCCTGCTCATCAGCGACGAGGAGGACGACCACACCGATGCGCCGGCGCCCCAGGGCGGCAGCCTCGGCGAACCCGACGAGTGGTTCGCGACGATGGTCGACGCCAAGGCCGGCAAGTCCAGCAACATCGTGGCGCTGGGACTCATCGGCGGCTCGCCGCGCTTCGAGGACTGCGCGGCGCTGTCGGCCGACGGCAAGGGCGCGGAGCAGACCTCGCGGCTCGAGCAGTTCTTCGACAGCTTCGAGACCCACTTCGAGGGCAGCGTGTGCGCGGCGGGCTACGACGCGTTCTTCGACGATGCGCTCAAGAAGGTCGCCGAAGGCTGCATGAACTTCATCCCGTGAGCACGGCCGCAGGGGGGCGAGGCGATCCCGCCCCCCTGTCCGTGTCGATTCCTTGGGCGGCGCGGCCGGGGTTGCTAGCGTCCGGCCGATGGGCACCCCCGGCAGTCGCTCGTTGCAGTGCTCGTGCGAGGTCGTGGCCGAGCTCGCGGCCGCACCGACGTTGACGCCGCTGCTCGGCGCGCACGGTGTGACGCTCGAGCGCGTCGCCGCCGCGCGGGCCGAGCTGCACGCCGCGTGCGGCCCGGAGTCCAACGACTGGCGCACCCGCGCGACGCCGGGCGACGACGACCCCGGCGCGCGGCTGCTCGCGATCGTGCGCTCGGCCGACTGTCACGGCTACCGCCTGCTCGAGCAGCTGGGTGCCTCGTGCCCGCAGCTGCGCCGCGAGCTGCTGCTGCGACGGCGGCCGCGGGGCACCGCGCGCAACGTCGCGATCGGCCGCGAGGGCGTGGCCCGGGCGCCGCGCAACACGGCGGTGCCACGGCTCGATCGCAGCCCCCGCGTGCCCGCGCTGCGGCCCCGACCGCCGGGCCCGACCGCGGTGCGCAGCAGCGTCGCGACGGCGCACGTGGATCCCGTGGCGCCCGCGCGCCCGACCGAGCGCCCGACCGAGCGCCCGACCGAGCGCCCGACCGAGCGCGCGCTCGAGGCGGCGCTCGTCGGGCCCGCCGCGATCGCGGCGAGAGGGCGGCACGACGCGCCCTGCCCCCTCGATCCCGCGAGCCTGCCGCCGCTTCTGGCCCGCCACGACGAGCTCGCGCAGCTGCGCGACGCGACCGGCCGCAACGGCGGGCGCACCGTGGTGCTGTGCGGTCAGCCAGGCTGCGGCCGCAGCCTGCTCGCGCGCCACCTCGCCGTGGGCGCGGACCGCCCGGTGTTCGCGCTGTCGGCCCTGGACTACCGCGACGACGACGACGCGCTCGCGACCGATCTCGAGCTCATCGCGCACCGCGGTGGGCTGGCGCTGTTCGACGATCTCGACAAGCGCGTGCTCGACAGCCCGCCGCCGTGGCTGTCGGTGCTGGCGCAGGCGTGGACCCGCGACCGCCCGCGCGTGCTGCCGGTGGTGTCCTTCGAGGGCCTGATGCGGCTCACGCAGTGGCTGCCGGGCGTGCTCGAGGCCAGCGACGTGGTCAAGCTCGCGCCGCTGGGCGGCGGCGCCATCGCGGAGGCGGTCGCCGCCGCAGCGCCGGCGATCCTGCGCGCGCACGCGCTGGAGCTCGCACCGGATCTCGCGGCCAGCGAGTTCGCGCGGCTGTCGGACCGCTACCTCGGCGGCATCGCGCAGCCGGGCCGCGCGCTCGATCTGCTCGAGCTCGCGTGCGCCCGCACCCGCCGTCGCGGCGCGCGGCAGGTCGCGCGCTCCAGCGTGCTCGAGCTCGTGGCCGAGCGCAGCGGCCTGCCGCTGGTGCGCGTGGAGGCGGCCTCCGATCAGGACGCGCTCGAGCTCGAGGCGCGGCTGTCCGAGCGCGTGGTCGGACACCGCGAGGCCATCGTCGCGATCGCCGAGCTGGTCCGCCGCGCCCGCGCCGGGCTCGCGGGCAACCGCCCGATGCTGACCGCGCTGCTGCTGGGGCCCTCGGGCGTGGGCAAGACCGAGCTGGCCAAGGCGCTCGCCGCCGCGTTGTTCGACCGCGAGGACGCGCTGGTGCGCCTGGACATGAGCGAGTACGCCGAGCCGCACGCGGTCGCGCGCATCGTCGGCGCCCCGCCGGGCTACGTCGGCTTCGAGCAAGGCGGCGCGCTGACCGATCCGTTGCTGTCGCGGCCGCACGCGGTGGTGCTGCTCGACGAGATCGAAAAGGCCCACCGCGACGTGCACCAGCTGCTGCTGCAGGTGCTCGACGAGGGCCGCCTCACCGACGGCCGCGGGCGCGTGATCGACTTCCGCCACGCCGCGATCCTCATGACCTCGAACCTGGGCTCGCAGCACCTGCGCGAGCGCAACGGCCGGCCGTACATGGCCGCGCCCGAGGTGCTCGCTGCGGCGCGCGCGGCGTTCCCGGTCGAGCTGTGGAACCGCATCGAGGCGCCGCTGGTGATGCAGCCGCTGTCGCCCGACGAGCTGCACAAGATCTGCCGCCGCATCGCGCGGGCCTCGAGCGATCGCTTGCTGCGCGAACGCGGCGTGCGCTACGAGCTCAGCGACGACGCCTGCGCGCGCCTGGTCGCGCGGGCCGGCGACGATCCGCGCCTGGGCGCGCGACCACTGCGGCACCTGCTCGCGCGGGAAATCGATCCGCTCGTGGCCGACCGGGTGCTGCGCGGCCGCGTCCGCGCCGGCGCCGCGCTGCACGTCGACGTCGATCGCACCGGCTTCGTGATCCGCTGACGCGAACGCCCGCGGCTGGCGCTCACGGGCTCGTGCGCGCCAACATGTCGAGCAGCCGCGTGCCGAGCCAGTCGTAGACCGCCGCGGCCCCCGGCGGCAGCGCGTCGCGGTGCGCGGCGATGCCGGCCCGATCGCCGCGCGTCGCCGGCCCGCTGATCCCCGCGGGCACGCCCAGCGCGAGCAGGTTCTCGACCGCGCTGCGCAGCAGGCTGCCCACCAGCGCCGTGCGCAGCGTCGCGTCGGCGCCCAGCGAGCCCCACACCGACTCCGCCTGCAGCGTGAGCACGGCGAGATGGTTGGCCACCAACGCGCACGCGGCGTGGTAGGCCGTGCGCGCGCGGGCGTCGAGGCCGCCCAGCGCGACCACCGGTGCGGGGGCGACCAGCGCTCGCGCCCAGGCCTCGGCCGCGGCGTCGCCCTCGATGCCGAACACCGCCTGCTCGAGGATCGATGCCCGCACTGCGCCGCCGCGCATGCTCGCGGCCGGGTGCAGCGAGCCGACCGCGTGGCCGGCCGCGCGCAGCGGCGCCAGCACGTCCTCGCTGCGACGCGAGCCCGCGGCGTGCAGCACCACGGTCTGCGGCGGGATCCGACCGACCAGGCCCTGGGCCACCGGCGTGATGCCGCCATCGCGCACCGCGATCCACACCGCCGCGGGCGGCTGCTGCGGCAGCGGACCGCCGTCGGCGACCGCGTGTCCGCCCAGGACCTCGACGCGATGCCCACGGCGCGCCACGAACTCCGCGGCGTGGGTGCTGACGTGGCCGCGGCCCACGATCCACACCGGCGCCCCGGCCGGCTGCAGCATCGCGAACACCGACGCGGGCACGGCGTCGGCGACCTGCGCCAGCGCCTGCGGCCCGCCGTCTTGCAGCCACGCGCGGATGGCCCGGCTCGAGACCTCCGGCAGCGTGCAGGCCTGCGGCTCCGACCAGCCGGCGCGCGGCACCACCAGCGGCGCGAAGCGGCGCTCGATCTCGTCCCAGCGGTGCCACTTCGCGGTGTCGCCCGAGCGCGTGATGTCCGAGCCCACCACCAACCGCACCCGCGCGCCGGGCTGCTGCGCCGCGATCGCCTCGAGCAGGCGCAGCGTGTAGCTGGGCCCGGGCTCGCGCTCGGCGAGCGTGCGCTCGATCGCGCTGACCGTCAGCCACGGACCGTAGTCGGCCATCGCCGCGCGGCACCACGCGAGCCGCTGCTCGAACGGCGCCATGGCCTTGCCGAAGGGATGGTTCGCCGCCGGCGCCACGACGATCGCGTCGACCCACCCGCGCGCGCGCAGGTACGCGGGCAGCAGCGCGTGACCCAGGTGCGGTGGATCGAACGCGCCACCGAGCACTCCGACGACCGGCTCGCGGTTCATGCTCCACACGATAGGACGTCGGCTACGACCGCGAAACTGCCGACGTTGTCCCGCTCGCGCGCGCCCCGACGACAGCGCCCGTGCCCACCCGCGAGCCGGCCCCGCCGTGCGCGGCGGCGAGGGTGGGCTCGGCCACTTTCTTGGTCGCCGCACCCAGGCTCTGGCAAGGCAGATCCATGCTCGAGCTCGTCCGTCCCCTGAGCGCGCAGCCGTCGGTCGCCGAGGTGCTCGTACCCGGCCCCATCACACGGCCCGGCGCCCGCGACGACGTCGCGCTCGATCGCCGCGGCGGACCGCGCCCCCGCATGGTGCTCGACGAGATCGATCCACCGATCCGCGCGGTCGATCGCTTCACGGCCTCGACCCATCGCCCGCTGCCCTTGTTGATGGGCGTCGCGGTGCCGCGCATCGGCGACACGCCCGGCGGGTGGTTGATCGCGCGCGGGCTGTCGTGGGCCGACGGCGGCGCGCTGCTGCTCGCCCTCGACCCCGCCGCGCCGCCGCTGGATCCGATCGAGCGACTCGCACGGCGTGCGTGGGCCGATCTGTGGCGCCACGTCCACGCGTGCGTGCCGTGTTCGCCGCTGCAGGTGATCAGCGCATGCGTGCGCGTGCCGGCGCTGCTGGCCGCGATCGCAGCGGCGCGTCCCGATGCCGCGCTCGCGGTCGAGCTGCTGCCGCTGCTGGCGACCGGTCCCGCCGATGCCGCCACCGACGCGCCCGCGGTCACGCCGGTGCCCTCGCCCACGCGGCTGACCGCACGGCTCGCGCCGCTGGCCGATCCCCACCCCGGCGTGCTCGCGGTCGCGATGACCCCGGCCGCGCTCGCGCGCCTGGTGTCCCCCAC
>JAIBBS010000109.1 GCA_019694555.1 Nannocystaceae bacterium | reverse complement strand
CGCGATCACGACGTCGGCGAAGTCACATGGCGCTTGCGCCCGGCGAAGTCGTCGAAGACGCGCTGGTGCGCCGCGCGCGAGAACTCGTCGTCGCGCGTCTCGTACTGCTGCACCCACGCCTGCAGCCGCGAGAGCATCGCGTCCTGCTCGGCCTTGCTCGCGTACTTGTGCGGCTCCCACGGCCGCGAGCGGTTGTGGGCGAGGCAGGCCTCGATGCCGGGGTCGAGCCACACGAGCTCGTCGGCGAACGCCGCCGCGGCCGCGACCAGCGTGGCGTAGCAGCCCTCGATGACCCACGCTGCGTGGGCGTCGACGAAGGCCTGCAGCAGCGCGCGCTGGACCTGCGGCTCGCGGCGCACGCCCGGCTGCGCGTCGTCGAACGCGATGGTGTCGAGATCGAGGTGCGCCAGCCCGTGGCGCTGCGCCAGCGCGCGCGCGAGCGTGCTCTTGCCAGCGCCGGAGTTGCCGAACACGACGAGCTTCATGGACGCGTCCGAGCATGACCGCCGCGACCACGACGTGCGGCAAACCGGCCGTAACCCCCCGTGCAGCGCCATGCACACCGTCGCGCAGCGCGCGCTCGGGGGCCCGACCGGGGCGCGTGCGACATCTCGCGATGCCGCGCCGCACACTTCGATCCTCGCGCCACGGCTGCGCACGACGTTTTGGGCCGCCCCCTTGGCAGCAGTGCCTCCGCGGGTGCATCAACGTGGGCGCCAGAAGGAAGCACCGCGAACGATGCCCGGCAAGACCAAGCACGCCCGACTGTTGGCCTGGATCGAAGAGATCAAGGCGTTGTGCAAGCCCGACTCCGTCTACATCTGCGATGGCAGCCAGGAGGAGTACGACCGCCTGTGCAACATGATGGTCGAGACCGGCACGATGATCCGGCTCAACCCCGAGAAGCGCCCCGGCAGCTTCCTGGCCCGCTCGGATCCCCGCGACGTCGCGCGCGTCGAGGATCGCACCTTCATCTGCAGCACCAACAAGAACGACGCCGGTCCGACCAACAACTGGAAGGACCCCGGCGAGATGAAGCAGACGCTGGGCAAGCTGTTCGACGGCTGCATGCGCGGCCGCACCATGTACGTCGCGCCTTTCTCGATGGGCCCGCTGGGCTCGCCGATTGCGAAGCTCGGCGTGCAGATCACCGACAGCGCCTACGCGGTCGTCAACATGCGCATCATGACGCGCATGGGCCAGGGCGCGCTCGACGTGCTCGGTGACAACGGCGAGTTCGTGCCGTGCCTGCACTCGGTCGGCCGTCCGCTCGCCGCCGGCGACAAGGACGTGCGCTGGCCGTGCAACCCCGACAACATCTACATCGCGCACTTCCCCGAGACCCGCGAGATCTGGTCGTTCGGCTCCGGCTACGGCGGCAACGCGCTGCTGGGCAAGAAGTGCCTCGCGCTGCGCATCGCCTCGGTGATGGGCCGCGATCAGGGCTGGCTGGCCGAGCACATGCTCATCGTCGGCGTCGAGAGCCCGCAGGGCGAGAAGACCTACGTCGCGGCGGCGTTCCCGTCCGCGTGCGGCAAGACCAACTTCGCCATGCTGGTGCCGCCGGCGGGCTTCGAGGGCTGGAAGGTCTGGACGGTGGGCGACGACATCGCGTGGATCAAGCCGCGCGACGGCAAGCTCTACGCCATCAACCCCGAGGCGGGCTTCTTCGGCGTCGCGCCGGGTACCGGCGTCAAGACCAACCCCAACGCGATCAAGACCCTGACCAAGAACTGCATCTTCACCAACGTCGCGATGACCGACGACGGTGACGTGTGGTGGGAGGGCCTGACCGACGACACGCCCGCGCACCTGGTCGACTGGAAGGGCGAGGACTGGACGCCGGCCAAGGGCAGCCCCGCGGCGCATCCCAACGCGCGCTTCACCGCACCGGTGTCGCAGTGCCCGTCGGTCGACCCCAAGTGGGAGGACCCCGCGGGCGTGCCGATCGCCGCGTTCATCTTCGGCGGTCGCATGTCGAAGGATCAGCCGCTGGTGTACCAGGCGTTCAACTGGACCCACGGCGTGTACCTGGCCGCGACCATGGGCTCGGAGGCCACCGCCGCGGCGGTGGGGCAGGCGGCGATGCGGCGCGACCCGTTCGCGATGCTGCCGTTTTGCGGCTACAACATGGCCGACTACTTCAACCACTGGCTCAACGTCGGCCGCCGCATCCCCAACCCGCCGCGCATCTTCCGGGTGAACTGGTTCCGTCGCGGTGCCGACGGCAAGTTCCTGTGGCCGGGCTACGGCGACAACATGCGCGTGCTCAAGTGGATCATCGACCGCGTGAAGGGCCGCGGCTACGCCATCGAGAGCCCCCTGGGTTGGATGCCGCGCCACGAGGACATCAACTGGCAGGGCAGCAACTTCGACCAGGAGAAGTTCCACGAGCTCATGTCGGTGGCGAAGGAGCCCGGCAACGTCGAGGCCCACGCGCACGAGGAGCTGTTCGATCGCTTCTTCGATCGCCTGCCCAAGGAGTTCGTGTACGAGCGCGAGCTGCTGCGTTCGCGGCTGTGGCGCTCGCCCGATCGTTGGGGTGCCGAGAGCGGTCAGCCCGGCGGCCTGTGAGCCGCGCCGCCGGGGCCGCCTCGCGCGGCCGCGGCGTCATCCGCCTTCCGCTCGAGCGCCGGCACGAAGCCGGCGTTCGACGTTCTTGACCAGCAGCGGCAGCACCAGCCCGAACACGATCGAGATCCACGCCACCTTGGTCATGCCGACCAGCTGGTGATCGGCGGTGGTCTCGAGCACGCGGGCGGACAGCAACGCGCCGGCGGCGGCCGCGATGTGTTGCACCGCGGACTGCAGCGACATGAAGCGCGCGCGCTCCTCGGGCCGTGGCACGCGCGTGGTCAGGGTCTGGTACGCGACGTTGCGGACACCGTTGGCGAACATGAACGCCATGAACACGCCGTACATGCACGCCAGCAGGTGGGTGTCGACCGGCAACACCCCGGGCTCGGCGAAGCCGATCCAGGTGACGAACACGAAGCCGAGCGAGCCCGCGGTGGCGATGCGGAACGTGCCCACGCGATCGACCAGCTTGCCGCACGCGCGCGTGGTGAAGAAGCTGACCACGCCGCCGGCGAGGTAGAGGTACTTGAGCTGGGCCTCGGGCAGTCCGAGGTTGTTCTGCACGAAGGTCGCGATGTTCGGCAGCAGCACGAACGCGCCGGCGTTGACGGTGAACGTCATCGCGTACGACGCCAGCACCGCGGGGCGCGACAGCATGCGCACGAGCGAGGTCGGCTGGGGGCGGGTTCCGGTGAAGTGCAGCCGCAGCGGCGGCAGCCGCGTGGCCGCGGCGGCGACGACCAGCCCCGCGCCCGCGACCGCGAAGAACGGCGTGCGCCAGTCGCCGACCTCGGCCAGCGCCAGGCCGGCGGGCACGCCCAGCACCGACGCCGCTGCGAACGCGCCCATGACCGCGCCCATGGCCCGGCCGCGGCGGTGCGCCGGGATCACGTCGGACACGATCGCGATCGCGATCGACGTCGCGGGACCCCCGAAGGCCCCCGCGAGCATGCGCGCGAGCACGAGCTCGCCGAAGCTGGTCGCGAGGCCGCCGGCCGCGGTGCCGGCGACCAGGCCCACGAGCGCGATCAGCAGCGCCGGCCGCCGGTCGAAGCGGTCGAGGAAGGTCGAGCCCACGATGCCCGCGGTCGCCGCGGCCACGGTGTACGCGGCGACCGCGTCGGCGAGGCGCGACTCGGGCATGTCGACCGCGAGCGCGAGCCGCGGGCCCAGCGGCGCGATCATCATGAAGTCCAGGATGTTGATGAACTGGACCGCACCGATGATCAGCAGGATCTGCGACTCCGACAGCCCGCGGCGCGAGCCGGGCTCGGCGTGGGCGGCAGCGGCTGGGTTCGGGTCGTCCATGGGGCCGCGGTCGGGGTGTCCTTCGCAGCGTAGCGGGACCGCGCGCGCAAACCAGCGATCGTGCGGTGGTGACCTGGCGTTACTGCGTTGCCGTGCAGCGGTCGATCCACGCGGGTGATGGCGCTCACGGGGCCGGCTGGCTCGGGTACACTGCCGCTCGGACGCACATGGCGCGAGCGCGCAAGACCCGAGCCCGCAGCGGCGGCAAGTCAGGCGGCAAGGCCGAGGCCGACACCGAGACCGACGACGCGCCCGCACCCGCGGATGCGATCCGCGTGCGGCGCATGCACCGGCGCGATCTCAACCGCGTGTGGGAGTTTCTCAAGCTGGTCTTCCGCGACGTCAACCGCGAGACCGTCGAGTACCAGCGCCCGCGCAGCAAGAAGCGCTTCGAGGAGCAGTACGACGACGAGGGCATCGAGCAGCTGCTGTTCGAGGTCGGCGGCCAGATCGTCGGCTACGCCGAGTGCGCGTACCAGGTCACCGGCAGCGACAACTGGGTGAACCCGCGCTACTTCGACAAGCGCGACATGCGACCGCTGTTCGTCGAGGAGCTCGCGTCGCATCCCGAGTACCAGGGCCGCGGCATCGGCAGCTTCATGCTCGAGCAGCTGCAGCACCTCGCGCGCGTGCGCGGCTGCACGCACCTCGTGCTCGAGGTGGCGGAGAACAACCGCCCCGCGCTCACGTTCTATCGCAAGCGCAACTTCTTCAAGCTCGACGCCTCGCTGTTCATGGCCCAGAAGGTCGAGAGCGAGCCCGAGCTGCTGCCGCCCCGGGCGATGCGCGAGCCGCCGCCGCCCGAGCCCGACGACGACGACGAGTGACGTAGATCGCACCCGCGGGTGTAGCATCGCCGCGGCGCCGTCGTCAGACAGCGCGCTTGGAACGAGTGGACGGGGGCGGCGAGGGTGCCGGCCCCGCTGGTTGTGTTTCGCGAGCGGACCGGGTGTCCGCGAAAAAAGGACCGAGGATGACGAAGATCAAGTTCGCACTGGCATGGCTGGCGATCGGCGCCGGCGGTTGTTCCACCTGGCTCAACGACACTGCACCGGCGATGCAGGATGGCTACGTCTACGCCGCGGGCGCGCGCCAGAAGGTGTTCGCGACCAAGGCCACCGTGTGGCTGTGCCCGACCAAGGCCGCGTCGCCCGACGCGTGCAAGCTCGTCGACGTCTCGGTGTCGAAGTGAGGCCCACGACCATGACCATGCGCAAGCTCATCCTGACCACGATGGCCCTGGGCGCCCTGGCCTCCACCGGCTGCAGCGTCGCGTACTCGAGCATCCGGCAGCAGCCCGACGGCAGCTACCTGCTGACCGAGAGCAAGAGCAAGTTCTTCAAGGTGCAGGGCACGATGTACAGCTGCACCGCCAACGGCGAGACCATGAACTGCAAGGTCGTCGCGTTGCCTTCGCCCAAGAAGAAGTGAGCCTCGCGGCCGTCCGCGCGCGCGCTCGGGGCCCGAGCGGCGCGCGGGCGTGTCACGGTGCGAGCCCGCGCAAGATCAGCTCGACGTTGGCCTCGACCAGCGCGTCGGTGTCCGACCACTTCTGCTCGGGCGCGTTGAGCAGCAGCGCGAGCAAGCCGTGCTGGGCGCCGAGCACGACCTCGGCCATCAACGTGAGATCGCCGTCACGGATGCGGCCGGCCTCGACGCAGCGGCGCAGGCCCTCGACCAGGAACATGAAGGTGTTGACCCGCGGGTTGCCCCACCGGTCGACGTGATGCAGCGGCGCGAGGTGATCCCAGCCGTTGTTGGGTCGCCGCGTCAGGAACACCGCGCGGTACTCGTCGGGGTGCTGCAGCCCGAAGCGCAGGTACAGCTGCAGGCCCAGCCGCAGGCGATCGAGCGGATCGCCCGGCGCCGCCATCAACGACTCGAGCGCGGGCACGATGCGGTCGAAGACGTCGTAGCAGATCGCGTCGAGCAGCTCGTCCTTCTCGCGGAAGTAGAGGTACACCGCGGTCGAGGACACGCCGACCGCGGCCGCGACCTTGCGCATCGACACGCCCTCGGGCCCCTCGGCCAGCAGCAGGCGCCTGGTCGCTGCGAGGATCTCGGCGCGCCGATCCGCGCCCTCGCCCCGGCGCTTGGGCGGGCTGCGACGCCGTGCGGTGGTGGCGGGCGCGGCCGCGCGACGGGCCGCACGCGCCTTGTTGGGACGCGCGGTCGTCTTGGCGGGCTTGGCGGGACGCGCGACGGGCACGTGGGCATCGTGGGGTCGACGACGGCCGCTTGCAACCGCCGTAACACCGGGTAGGTTATCACCGTTCACCCATCGACGCCCGACGCGTCCCCGATGGCCTCCCAGACCCCCCGCCCGCACGCCCGCACGACCCTCGCCGGTTCGTGGCGGATGACCACCCTGCTCGCGTGGCGCAACCTCGCGCACGACCGCGTGCGCCTGGTGGTGACGCTGGTCGGCATCGTGTTCTCGGTGGTGTTGATGGGCATGCAGACCGGGCTGCTGGTCGGCTTCACGCGCACGACCGCGGGCCTGGTCGAGCACGCGCGCGCGGATCTGTGGGTCGTGCCCAAGGGCACGCTCGACGTCGATCTCGGCGGGCCGCTCGACGAGCGCCGCCGCTACCAGGCCATGGCCGTGCCCGGCGTCGCGCGGGTCGAGCCCTACTTCATCAACTTCGCGCGGTGGCACAAGCCCGGCGGCGGCACCGAGTCGATCCAGCTGGTGGGCTTTCCCATCGACGGCACGCTCGCGGGACCGTGGCAGCTGGTCGAGGGCCAGCGCGAGGACCTGCGCCGTCCCGACGCGGTCATCGTCGATCGCCTGTACGCGCGCAAGCTCGGGGTCGAGCGCATCGGCGACACGGTCGAGATCAACGGTCGGCGCGCGCGCGTGGTCGGCTTCACGCAGGGCGTGCGCACGTTCACACAATCGCCGTACGTCTTCGCCACGCTCGCGAACGTGCGCCACTTCGTCGGTGCGCCCGAGCGCACGGTCGGCTACCTGCTGATCGCGCTGCAGCCCGGGGCCGACGCGGCCCAGGTCGAGGCGGACATCGAGGCCCGGATCCCCGAGGTCGAGGTCTACCAGGCCGCCGCGTTCGCGAAGTCGTCGTCGGACTACTGGCTGTACACCACCGGCGCGGGCTTCTCGCTGGTGATCTCGGCGCTGCTGGGCCTGGTCGTGGGTGTCGTCATCGTCGCGCAGACGCTGTACGCGTCGACCATCGATCGCTTGCCCGAATACGCCACGCTCAAGGCCATGGGGGCGCCGGCTTCCTATCTGTATCGCATCATCGTCACGCAGGCGGCCATCGGCGCCGCGGTCGGCTACGGGGTCGGGCTCGCGATCGTGGAGGTGCTGGTGTGGGCCTCGCGCAACGCCAGCGCCGCGCCGATCCTGCCGCCATGGCTGGCCGGCGCGCTGGGGCTGCTGACCTTGGCGATGTGCATCGCCGCTGCGGTCATCTCGATCCGCAAGGTCATGTCGATCGATCCGGTGGGGGTGTTCCGATGACTGCTGCGCTCGCGCACCGTCCGGCCGAGCCGGTGCTGGCCGCCCGCGACATCCGCCACGTCTACGGCAGCGGCGCGACCGCGTTCGAGGCCGTCCGTGGGGTCTCGTTCGAGATCCATCGCGGTGAGGTCGTGCTGCTGCTGGGGCCCTCGGGCTCGGGCAAGACCACGCTGCTGCAGATCCTCGGCGGCCTGCTGCGCCCGACCCACGGCACGCTGTCGCTGCTGGGCGAGACCATCTCGGGCCTGTCGCTCGAGCGCCTCGCGGCGCTGCGGCTGCAGCACTTCGGCTTCGTGTTCCAGGCCTACAACCTGTTCCCGACCCTGACTGCGGCCGGCAACGTCGAGGTCGCGCTCGATCTCGTGGGCATGCGCGGTCGCGCGGCGCGGCAGCGGGCGCAGCAGCTGCTCGAGGACGTGGGCCTGGGCGATCGCGGCCATCACTACCCGGCGCAGCTGTCGGGCGGGCAGCGCCAGCGCGTCGCCATCGCGCGCGCGCTCGCGGCCGATCCCGCGGTGGTGCTGGCGGACGAACCCACGGCCGCGCTCGATTCGCACAGCGGTGCCAACGTGGTGTCGCTGTTCCGACGCCTGGCCGACGACGGCCGCGCGATCGTGATCGTGACCCACGACAGCCGCATCTTGGACCGCGGCGATCGCATCGTGGAGATGGAAGACGGCCGGGTCGTGGATCCGGCACATCGGAGGCACCCATGAAGAGGTCGTTGTGGACGGTGGCATTGCTCGCGGTCGCGGTCGGCGTCGCCGCGGTCGTGCGCGCGGAGCCGGAGCCGGCGTCGAGCGTCGGTGCGTCCGCGCCGATCGGACTCGCGGCGCCGGGTCGGGTCGAGCCGCGCGGCGAGGAGATCGAGGTCGGCGCGCGTCGACCCGGCCTGCTCGTGACGATGCACGTCGACGAGAACGACACCGTGGTCGCGGGGCAGATCCTGGCCGAGATCGATCGTCGCGAGCTCGAGGCCGAGCGCGCCGCCGCGGTCGCGGCGATCGAGCTCGAACAGGCCGAGCGCGAGCGCCTCGTCCACGGTGCGCGCGGTCAGGAACGACAGGCCGCGCGCGCGCGGCTGCGGGCGGCCGACGCCGCGCTGGCGCTGGCGCGCAAGGAGCACGCGCGCGCGGTGCCGCTGCACGAGCGCGGCGTGCTCACGACCGCCGAGACCGACCGCACCCGCGAGCAGCTCGACTCCGCCTCCGCGCAGCAGACCGAGGCGGCCAAGCAGCTGGCGTTGCTCGAGGCGGGTGCCCGCGCCGACGAGGTCGCCATCGCCGACGCCCGCATCGCGCTGGCGCAGGCGCGCCTGGCTGCCATCGACGCGCAGATCGAGAGCACCTACGTGCGCGCCCCCAGCGACGGCGTGGTGCTGCGACGGCTGCGGCGGCCCGGCGAGATCGTGGCCGCGCAACCGCCCACGCCGCTGCTGGTGATCGGCGATCTTTCGCACAAGATGGTCCGCGCGGAGATCGACGAGATCGACGTCGCGCGCGTGCAGACGGGCGATCGCGTCGAGGTGATCAGCGATGCGTACCCCGAGCAACGCTTCGGTGGAAGCGTGGTCCGCATCGCGCAGCGCGTCGGGGCCAAGCGGGTCTACACCGATCGACCGTCGGAGCTGCAGGACCGCAAGGTCCTCGACGCCTTGATCGAGCTGGAGCCTGGCAACCCCATGCCGGTGGGGCTGCGCGTCGATGTCCTGCGCGCGCCGTGAGTCAGATCTCTGGTGCGTGACCGCCCGGCCACCGCGAACGTAGGCGCTCGCGCGTTCCCGAGCCCTGTCGAGCGTCGGATTGCTGACAATCCGCGCGCGAGCGCGTGCGTGCGCGATTCCACCTCCGCGCAACCCGAGCGGTCCGTGGTGTTCGCAGCTGAAATCCGGCGGTCGTCGTGCGAGCTTCGCCGGACCCCATGACGTACCGCGCTTTGTTCCTACAGCCCACCTCGATGGTCATGATGGCGACGCTGCTCGCCGCGTGTCCTGGCGACGACACCTCGGCGACCTCCGTCTCGGATTCCGATTCCGACACGGACGCGAGCACCAGCGGTGACTCCGCCACCACCAACACCACCACGGCGGACAGCAGCGCCAGCGCGGACTCGGGTTCGAGCGATGGCACCACCACCGCCTCGACGACGATGACGACCACCGACACCGACTCGGGCTCGTCGAGCAGCGACACGGCGACCGCCACCGACTCGGGCAGCAGCAGCGACTCGGGCTCGACCACCGACGTCGGCCCGGTCTGCGGCGACGGCGTGGTCGACGCGGGCGAGGACTGCGACGGCGCCGACCTCGGCGGCGCCACGTGCATGAGCGAGGGCTTCGACGGCGGTCGCCTCGGCTGCGCGGGCGACTGCACGCTCGACACCACCGGCTGCAACGTGAATTGCGGCAACGGCACCATCGAGGATCCCGAGGAGTGCGACGGCGCCAACCTCAACGGTCTCGACTGCACCTCGCAGGGCTTCGACGCCGGCGCGCTGGCGTGCAGCCGCGGCTGCACGCTCGACACCACCGGCTGCATCAGCTTCATGTGTGGCAACAACGCCATCGAGGGCGCCGAGCTGTGCGACGGCACCGATCTCGGCGGCGTCGACTGCATCGGCCTTGGCTACGACGGTGGCGAGCTGGCGTGCGACGTCGGCTGCGCGGCGTACGACCCCAGCGGCTGCACCGGCACCAACAACTGCTGTGAGGCGCAGGTCGAGGGCGTGACCGGTTGCGGCGACGACGCGTGCGAGGCGGCGGTGTGCGGCATCGATGCCTACTGCTGCGACAACACCTGGGACGGCATCTGCGTCAACGAGGCGTACGCTCTGTGCCCGACCACGTGCATCACGACCTGCGGCGATGGTCTGCTCACCGGCGCGGAGCTCTGCGACGGCGCCGACCTCGGCGGTCAAGACTGCGTCTCGCAGGGCTTCGCGTCCGGCACGCTGGCGTGCAGCGGCACCTGCGACGGCTTCGACACCACCGCGTGCGTGCCGTTCCCGGGCCCGTGCTGCCAGGCGAGCACCGTCGCGGGTTGCCAGGATCAGGCCTGCCAGGACGCAGTCTGTGCCCTCGACCCGTTCTGTTGCGACGACACGTGGGACGGCCAGTGCGCGAACGAGGCCGCGACTGCGCCCGCGTGTCTCGGGTTCGAGTCGTGCCCGGCGGCGACGTGCGGCGACGGCATCGTCAGTGCCGGCGAGGTCTGCGACGGCGCCGACCTCGGTGGCGCAACGTGCCAGACGCTGGGCTACCCTGCGCCCACGAACAACTGCTGCTTCGCCAACGGCGGGCCCGGCTGCGAGGACGGCGGCTGTGAGGCGACCGTGTGCGGCGTCGACGGCTTCTGCTGCTCCAACACCTGGGACAGCATCTGCGCCGGCGAGGCGGCGGATCTGTGCGGCTCGCTGTGCGCCAACACGCTGGGGTGCGACGTCGACTGCGACGGCTTCGACGCCTCGGGCTGCTCGCAGGCGCTGCCGGCCTGCGTCGAGGAAGACATCGGCACTGCCACCGGCGCGGCGGTCACCGCCGGCGACACCACGGGCGAGGACGATGACTTCGCGCAGGCGTGCGGCGGCGGTGGGTCGGTCGATCACGTGGTGCACTTCATCGCGACCGAGACCGGCACGTACTCCTTCGACCTGCTCGGCTCGGGCTACGACACGGTGTTGTCGGCCTACACCGACTGCGGCGGCGCGGAGCTGGCCTGCAACGACGACTCGCTGGGCACGCTGCAGTCGACCATCTCGCTCGACCTGGTCGACGGGCAGGCGGTGTTGCTCGCGGTGTCCGGCTACAGCGGCAACACCGGCGCGTGGACGCTGAACATCACCCCGCCGGCCCCGGCGTTCCCGGCGGTGTGCGACAGCGGCGTGGATGCGATCTCGGGTCAGCCGTGGGTCGTGTGTTCGGCCGACGACACCGGCGCGTGGATCTCGGCGGCCGCGGGCGCGGGTGGCAACTACCACGCGACGCAGATCTGTCAGTCGCTGGGCTACTCCGACTTCGGTCAGTTCGGCGGCACCTGCGGCAACGAGTGCGGCTACTGCGAGCCCGCGACGGCCTGCGACGCCGTGGGCACGCAGACCTTCGATGGTCAGGGCGACTGTGGCATCGACGCCGGTGGCCAGGTCCTGTGCGACACCGTGACGTGGACCTGCGTCCCGTGAACCCACGCGCGCTCGGGGCCTGTTCGCAGGTCCCGAGCGTGATCACGCCATGTCGCCGCGCACGCTGACTGTGCTCGCGTCCTTCGTGCTCGCCGCGTGCGGTGACACGGTCGATGCGACGCTCCACGGCAGCAGCGGCGACACGCTCGCGGGCAGCGGCGGTGGCACCACCACCGCCGCGTCCGTCGGCTCCACGAGCAGTGGCGGCGACGGCCACGCGAGCGCCCAGACCTCGACCGCTGCGGGCAGCGACTCGGGCGGCACCACGACCGCCGGCGCGTCCACGTCGACCAGCACCGGCCCCGACGGCACGACGTCGGCGCACGGCAGCAGCAGCAGCGCGGGCGCGGGCGGCTCCGCCGACAGCAGCAGCAGCAGCAGCGGCGGCGAGCCGTTCGAGCCGCTGCCGCTGCAGTTCACCGACGTGACGCTCGCCGCCGGCATCGACTACGTGCAGGGCGAGTACCACACCTCGCCCGAGTGCCTCGTCGATCAGCTCGGCCCCGGCACCAACGGCTACTGCACGCCCGAGCGCATGACCGGCGGTGCGGCGGTGGCCGACATCGACGGCGACGACGATCTCGATCTCTTCGCCGGCCGTTTCGAGGACGTCGACGTGCTGCTGCGCAACGAGGGCGACGGCAGCTTCACCGACATCACGCTGGGCGCGGGGCTGACCGAGGTGCGCCACTCCTCGGGCGCCGCGTTCGCAGACATCGACAACGACGGCGACCAGGACCTCTACGTGCTGTCGATCGGCGGCTACGGCTACCTGCTGTACATCAACGATGGCGCCGGCAACTTCGTGCAGGAGGCCGAGCTGCGCGGCGCGGACCTGACCACGGACGTGGTCCACACCGGCACCAGCGCGACCTTCGGCGACTACGACCTCGACGGCTGGCTCGACGTCTTCGTCGGCGAGTGGCGCACGACCTCGGCCAACGGCCCGCTGCCGTCGCGCGCGCGGCTGCTGCACAACCTCGGCCCGGCGCAGCCCGGCGTGTTCGAGGACGTCACCGACGCCGCCGGCGTGAACATGGACGCGGTGTGGTCCCAGGTCGGCTGGGACATCGAAGGCACCTTCGTGTTCGCGCCGATCTTCGCCGACCTCGACGACGACGGCTTCCCCGAGCTGATGGTCTCGTCCGACTTCGCGGCCTCGCGCCTGTTCTGGAACCAGGGCGACGGCACCTTCGTCGACGGCACCGTCGCGGCGGGCGTCGGGCTCGACCACAACGGCATGGGTTGCGCGGTCGGTGACCACGACGGCGACGGCGATCTCGACTGGTACGTCACCTCGATCTCCGACGATCAGTCGCCCAGCGACAACCGGCTCTACGACAACCAGGGCGACGGCACCTTCGTCGACGTCGCGCCGACGCTCGGCGTGGGCGAGTCGGGCTGGGGCTGGGGCACGTTCTTCTTCGATCCCGACAACGACGGCGATCTCGATCTGTTCGCGGCCACCGGCTACTACTACGCCGCCTACACCATGGACCCGCTGCGACTGTGGCGCAACGACGGCGTGGCGCCGTGGGTGGACGTCGCGGCCGAGGCCGGCTTCGCCGGGCCGATGCAGCGCCGCGGCGCGCTGCCGCTGGACTACGACGCCGACGGCGACGAGGACGTCTTCGTGGTCGTCAACGCGGGCACACCCGAGCTGTACCGCAACGAGCACGGCAACCAGTTCGGCTGGCTGCGCGTGCGCGCGGTCGGCAGCAGCAGCAACCGCGACGGCATCGGTGCGCGCGTGCGACTGTGGCGCGACGAAGGCGGTCCGGTGCAGCTGCGCGAGATCGGAGCCGGCGGCCACTACGACGGCCACGGCGAGCGCGTGGCCCACTTCGGCCTCGGGCCGGGCGACGGCGCAGTCGCCCACGTCGAGGTCTACTGGCCGGTGAGCGGGCAGACCCAGAGCTTCGACGACGTGCCGCGCAACGGCACGCTCGTGGTCGAAGAACCGTGACCGGCTGGGCGCTGGCTCAGGCGCGGGTCCAGTCGATGCCGGTCATGATGTACGGCACGTAGCGGAAGTCGCGGATGGTCGCGACGCGCTCGTCGGCGAAGCCCAGCAGGATGAAGTAGTCGGGCTCGCTGGCGCCCTCGCGCAGGTACACCAGCAGGGCCGGACGCGACTCGACCGTGCCGGGTTCGACGCGCACGTAGGGCAGGGCGGAATAGCGGCCGTAGTAGTTCTGCACCGCGGCACCGCGCAGCGCGGCCTTCGACACGAGATCGAGCCGGCACTCCTCGGCGAGCAGCGTGCGCAAGCCTTGCCAGTCGCGCGCGTTGAACAGCGACGCGTAGCGATCGAGTCGCTCGCGTTCCGCCGGTGCGAGCGTGCTCGGGTGCGCGGTCGCGGTGGTGTTGTCGTGCGCGCGCAGGCCCGCGCGGCCGCGGACGAGCGCGGCCTTGACCGCGAGCACGGTGGTGTCGAGCACCTCGGCGACCTCCTCGAGCGACAGGCCCAGCACGTCCTTGAGGATGACGGCGCTGCGCTGGCGCAACGGCAGCGCGAGGAAGCTCGCGAGCGCGGCCCGGACCACGGCGGGGTCGGGCGCGAGATCGGGGTCGATCACGCGCTCGGGCTCGTCGAGGGGATCGACCCGCTGGGTCTCGTGACGGCGCAGGTGGTCGATCGCGGCATTGTGTGCGATCCGGAACAGCCACGGGCGCAGCGGCGGCGTCGGGCCCTCGAGGCTCAGGGCGTAGAACGCCTTCGCGAGCGTCTCTTGCACGATGTCCTCGCCGGTCACGGTCGAGCCGACCAGCCGCGCGCAGTAGCGGTGCAGCTGGGGCCGGATGTCGCCGACCAGGGCGAGGAACTGTTCGCGGGCTTCGGAGAGGGGGGGGGTCGCCATCCGGTGCACATGCGAGTGTGCCTGCGACCGCAGCGGTTGCACACGTGCGATGCCGACAGGGGCGACGCGCGGCCTCGCACGCTTGCTGCGACCGGCCCCGCCGCGCTATCGTCCTTCTCGTCGTTCGAGGCGCCCGCACCGCGGGCGAACCGAGGGAGCGTCCTGCCATGACCCTGGGTGCGCAAGCCCGCTTTTTCGCGATCGCCTTGTCCGCGTGCCTGCTCGCGGCGGCCGGCTGCAACCGCGGCGGCAAGAACGTCTCGCTGAAGAAGGAGGCCACCGCGTGGCCCAGCCTCGCCGAGCCGCCGCCGCCGGTGACCAACCCCGCGCTGCGCGACGCCGCGGTGGTGATCGCGATCGAGGACTACCAGCAGGTCGACGACATCCCCGGTGCGCGCGCGAACGCGGCCGACTGGGTGAAGTTCCTGACCAAGAGTCAGGGCGTGCCCGAAGCCAACACGCACCTTCTGTGGAACTACGAGGCCACGCGCGAGGAGATCCTCGCCGACACCCGCCGCGCGGTCGAGAAGGTCTCGCCCGGCGGGCGGCTGTGGTTCGTGTTCATCGGTCACGGCGCGCCCAAGAAGACCGGCGACGACGCGTGGCTGATCGGCGCGGACGTGCGGCCCACGCCCGACAGCATCGAGGCGCGCGGCGTGGCGCAGACCGAGCTCTTGTCGATCCTCGAGAGCAAGGAGGGCGTCACGCCGATCGTGGTGCTCGACGCGTGCTTCAACGGCAAGACCTCCACCGGCGGCAGCGTCATGGAGAAGGGTCTGCAGGACCTGGTGTTCGTGTCGCTCAAGACCGGCTCGCGCTCGATCGTGCTGTCGGCGTCGAAGTCGGACGAGTACGCCGGCTCGCTGCCGGGGCTCAACCGCCCCGCGTTCTCGTACCTGCTGCTGGGGGCGATGCGCGGTTGGGGCGACACCAACAAGGACGGCACCATCACGGTGCAGGAGGCGGTGGGCTACTCGCGCGACGCGCTGGAGATGCTGCTGCAGGGCCGGCACCAGACGCCGGAGATCGTCGGCGGCATCGGTGCGGAGCAGGCGTTGGCGCTGTCCTCGGGCGAGGGCGGTCCGGACCTGACCGAGATGCGCATGCGCGGCGCGGCGGCCAACGACCTCAAGATGAATGCGGACACCCTCGCGGTGCCCGACGCCGCGTTGTTCGAGGGCGGCACGGTCAACTTCAGCCAGAAGTCGGACATGCACGCCGAGAAGCTGTACGGCGAGGCGCTGAAGATCCAAAAGGAAGAGGAAGCGCTGCCGGAGACCCGCGCCTCGAAGTGGTGCGAGCTCGCGCGGCTGTCGGCCGAGACCAACCCGTATCGCATCCAGGCCCTCAAGATGTGCCGCGAGTGGCAGATCTACGCCCGCGCGCTGCGCAACAAGGAGACCTCGATGGTCAACGACTACGAGTATCTGCGCGACTACCTCACGCTCGAGCACAAGAACAAGGACCAGAAGCAGGCCGCCTGCGCCGCGTTCCTCAGCGGCTACAGCGATCTCGCGGAGGCCGACTACCCGCACATCAAGCACGTCCGCCGCGCGCTCAAGTCGCTGCAGCGCGGCCAGAAGGCCAAGGTGCCTTCGCTGTCCGACGTGAAGATCGTGCCCGCCGGCAGCCCCTCGGCGACCACCCCCGTGCAGTGACGGATCCTCGATCATGACGCGACCCCACCCCGTTCGCCTTGCGTCCGTGCTCTCGATCTGCGTCGCACTCGCGACCGCCGCGTTTGCGGTCTCGGCGTGCTTCGACGGCGAGGAGCTGATCGAGGACCTGCCCTGCGACGACGAGGGCGACTGCCCGGGCAAGTCGGTGTGCCTGCCGAACCCGGATGGGTACTCGACGTGGAACACGTGCCAGACGCCGCAGGCACAGGGACAGTGCGCCCCCGTGGGCCAGAGCTGCTCGATGCTGGCGTGTTGCGCGGGCACGGTGTGCAACCAGGCGACGGTGACGTGCAGCCAGGTCTGCGACCCGGGCGATTCGACGGTCTGCAACAACAACCCAGGCTGCTGCACCTACGACGGTGCCACCGCGCAGAACTTCTGCACCTGCTGAACGCGGCCTCGGACCGCGCACGCCCGCGCGCCCAGTCGCGCCGAGCATCCGCGCTTAATCCATCCGCACCCCCGGTGGCTCTACCGCGGGTGCCATGCTCCGCACCCTGCTGCTCCCCACCGTCTGCGCCGCCCTGGGCGGTGCCGTGTTCCTGCACGCCGAGGATGCCCGCGCCGACTGCCCCTGGACCGTGCGCGGCAAGCTGAAGGTCGATCACCGCCTGTCGGAGCTCGCGTCGAAGTTCGACAAGAGCGCGCTGGCCAACGTGCAGGTGCGGGTCTCGGCCAAGGAGAAGGTCATGGGCGTGTGGGGTACGTGGAACGCGTGGCCGACGGTGCGCACCGGCAGCGACGGCGCGTTCTCGGTCTCGGCGACCAAGAACTGCGACGGCCGCCGCTTCAAGATCGAGGTCAAGTTCCAAGACGACGACCTCGAGGTGCGGCACGAGCACTCGACCTCGTCGGTCGAGAAGGTCAAGTGGTACACGATCCTCGACGAGTCCAGCGGTGAGCACGCCGCCGGCACCACCGATGTCGGCGACAAGATCTTCAGCGCCAACGGTGCCCTGGACCTCGACGAGGACGAGCCGTGGGCGCACGCGGACATCTGGGTGCTGTACCGCATGGCGATCGCGAAGGCGGCATCGTTCGGCAGCGAGTTCGCGTTCTCGGGGCAGGTCGCGGTCAAGTACCCGCACAACAGCGACGTCGCGCCCGACGACGTCGAGGCGAGCTACTGCAACCCCACCACCAAGGTCATCTACATCTTCCGCAGCAACGACGGCAGCGAGGACCACTTCGACACCGACGCGCTGCTGCACGAGCTGGGGCACCGCTGGGCCTACAACCACACCTCGGGCGAGATCTGTCTGACCGAGACGCTGCTGCTGCAGGGCAGCACCCACGGCCTGGTCGGCGACAGCTGCGTGGCCTTCCACGAGGGCTTCGCGGCCTACTTCGACGACGAGATGGGACGCGCGCTCTTCGGTGGCACCAAGGCGCTGCCGTTCGCGCGACCGACCATCAACGACGGGCTGCCGGGCTCGGCCACCGCGATCACCAGCGAGAGCCTGATGCAGCGCCACGACATGGGCTGGTGGTCGGTGTTCCACACGCTGTCGACGCCGCTGTTGCACAAGTACGACTTCGGCACGTCGAGCTCGTCGACGCCCGCCGATCGCATCGCGACCCTGGCCGCGATCCCGGTCGGCTGCAGCAGCCCCGACATCTCGTTTCCCGAGGTGCTGTCGGTGTTCAACCCCGGCAACGGCTTCACCGCCGCGATCTCGCGGCAGGAGCTGACCATCGAGGGCTTCCTCGAGCGTGCGGCGGCGCGGCTGGCCGACATCGATGCCGCGCAGGGCGAGCTGATCGAGTCGCTGGTCGATCCCGCGAGCAGCGTACAGCCGCGCAGCGGGCTGTGCGAGGGCGGCAAGTAGCCACGGCCGCTTCGCTGCTCGAGCCGACTCGGGGATGAGACGCGACGCGTCTCATCCCAATTCAGAAGCGACCGTTGACGCCGATGCCACCGCCGCTCTTGACCCACATGGGTCCGCCGGTGACGGTGCTGGCGGTGCGGCGCTTGGCGATGATCGGCGGCACCAGGAACACCACGCCGAGCGCCGCGAGCGTGCCGCTGATGCCCATGACGACCTTGCCGGTCTTCTGCTTGCTGGCGTCCTTGTTGGCCAGCAGCGCGCCGCCGGCGGCCATGCCGATGAGGCCGTAGACCAGCAACAGGCCGCCGGTGAGGATGAACTTCTTGCGGTCGGAGTCCGACATGCGGCTGGTCGAGCCGCCGGAGCCGCCGGAGCTGGTCGAGCCGTACTGCTTCTTGCGCAGCGAGCGTGCGCCGATCAGCAGCATGACACCGAGCGCCGTGACCCCGCCGCCGACCGAGGTGCCGATGATCGCGACCTTGTCGCCCTTTTCGCCCTTGTCGAGCAGCGCCTGACGACCGCTGCCGTCGATCGGCGAGGTCGTGCTGGTCTCCATGCCCTCGAGCTCGTCCTTGGCCTGCTTGCTCATGACCAGGCCCGCGGTCATGACCGACAGCATGCCGACCGCACCGACCAGCGTGAGCGTGCCGCCCGCGACGCCCAGGCCCTTCATGCGCTTGGCGATGCGGCCGGGATCGTTCTCGCGCTTGTACTTCTTGGCCGCGCCGTCGAAGCGGTAGTTGATGTCGAAGTCCTGCGGCAGCGTGCGCAGCAGCACCTGGTACTCGTCGTTGGGATCGACGTCGACCGGCGGCGTGGTCGTGGTCGGCGCGGCGCAGCCGTCCGCGGTGTAGTTGGGCGCGTCGGGGCAGAGATCGCTCGCGTCGGGGACGCCGTCGACGTCGCGATCGGGGTTCACCGGCTGCGCCTGCGGCGGACAGCCGTAGTTGTTCGGCGCGCCGTAGGTGTCGGGGCACTGATCGACGTCGTCGGTGACGCCGTCGACGTCGCGGTCCGACGGTTGGAGCGTGACGGCCCACGGGTGCGCGGCTGCACGCTGCGGCGGCAGCACCAGCGAGCCGGCGGCGAGCCCGACGAGAAGCAGGCGCAGGGACATCGCGCGCGATGGTATCAGGTTCGCTGGCGGCTCAAGGCTCGATCAGCAGGTAGCCCTCGGTCTTGGTCCAGCGGCGCGCGGGGATCGACGCGAGCTTGCCCGGGAGCTCCTCGAAGTACTTCGCGACCGTCGCCGCATCCAGGCTGCCGGCCGGCGGCTTGAACATGTCGAAATCGCCCTGCTCGCTGAACGCGTAGAGCACGAAGCGATCGCGGGACGCAGCGCCGGGCTTGGGCAGCGCGGCCTTGAGCGTCAGCTCGACGTTGCCGCCGGCGGTGATCATCGGCAGCGGCTGCTTGCCGTTGGGCAGCAACAGCCCCGCGTTGCCGTGCTCGCTGACGAAGCCGACCACGAGATAGACCTGGCGCGCGCTGAGGATGCGCACGCTGAACACGTCGCCGTCGTGGACCTGCTCGGGCATGAGCACCAGCTCGACGCGGCCGTCGTTGCCACCGCCGGCCTCGCGCACCTGGAACGCCCACGCCTGCGGATCACTCCACTCCAGCGCGCGCTCGACCGTGCGCCACTTGCCCGCACCCGCGCCGACCGGCACGCCCTTGGCCTTGACGTGGCCCTCGACCTTGGCCTCGCTGTTGGCTCGGATCTCGCGCTTGCCGGTGCCGACCCGCACCGCGCTCACGACCGGACCGGTGCAGCCGCGCAGGTCGGCCTCGAGCACCTCGAGGTTGTTGATGTCGGCCTCGATGCGCATGGTCTTGCCGAACTGCGCGGTGAGATCACCGATCGGCGTCTGACCGGTGCCGACGTGCGCGACCTTGCCGATGTCCTGCATGTACGTGCGATGCCAGCGCTCGGGCACGCGACGGATCGCGACCTCGCAGCCGGGCGGGCGCTCGTCGGACAGCGCATAGCCGCCCTTGCTGTCGGGCGTGACCGAGCGCCCGAGCAGCTCCTCGGGGTTGCCGCGCGGCGTGAGCAGCAGGTGCTCGTCCGCGTCGAGCTCCGGCGGCTCGGTGTACTCGTCGCGACGGCAGGCGAGCTCGACCAGCAGGGTCAGCGCGAGCGCGAGCCCGCCGCGTCGACGCGCACGATCACGAGGTTGCGAAGGTGGGAACGGGGCCACGCGCCCGGAGCATACCGCCGCCGCCGCGCGGCCGCGCGCCCCTTCGCGGGCCGTTGCGCGGCGGCGCACCGGCAGGCACGCTGGAGCGCGCCGCACCGATGTCCGATCCGATCCTGCAAGTCGCTCCGCTGGGATTCCCGTGGCCGTGCGTGGACCCCTTCCTCTTCTGTGTCCATCACGACGATGCCTACCCCGCCGGCAACGAGGGCCTGGGCCCGGCCGTGCCGCTGACCGGGCGTGACCTCGGCCAGGACTTCGCCGGCAAGGACGGCTGGCGCATGTACCACGGCGAGCGTGTGCCCGGCTTCCCGCAGCACCCCCACCGCGGCTTCGAGACGGTGACGGTGGTTCGCCGCGGCTTCGTCGATCACTCCGACTCGCTCGGTGCGACCGCGCGCTTCGGTGGCGGCGATGCGCAGTGGCTCACCGCCGGCCGCGGCATCGTGCACGCCGAGATGTTCCCGCTGCTGCGGCGCGACCAGGCCAACCCGCTCGAGCTGTTCCAGATCTGGCTCAATCTGCCGGCGGCCGACAAGCTCGCCGAGCCGCACTTCGCGATGCTGTGGTCCGAGGACATCCCGCAGCTGTCGCAGACCGACGACGCGGGGCGCGGCATCGTGATCACGACCATCGCGGGCACGCTCGGCGCCACGCCGCCGCCCGCTCCGCCGCCGCGCTCGTGGGCGGCGCGGCCCGACAGCGACGTCGCGATCTGGACCCTCGCGCTCGAGCCCGGCGCGCGCTGGACCCTGCCGCCGGCGCCCGGGACCACGCGGTGTCTGTACTTCTTCGTCGGCGACGCGATCACGATGGGCCCGCGGACGCTGCGACAGCACTCGGTCGCGCTGCTCGACTCCGATCAGCCCGTGCCGCTGGGCGCGGGCGAGCGGCGCTGCGAGCTGCTGCTGCTGCAGGGCCGGCCGATCGGCGAGCCGGTCGCGCAGCAGGGGCCGTTCGTGATGAACACGCGCGCAGAGATCCAGCAGGCCTACCTCGACTACCAACGCACACGCTTCGGCGGCTGGCCCTGGCCCGACGACGATCCGGTGCACGGTGCGACGCGCGGTCGCTTCGCCCGCCACGTCGACGGCCGCGTGGAAGAACGCGGCTGATAGACTGGGGGCGCGATGGCGCCCGAGCCCGGTCCCGAGCCGCTGCCTGCGCGGGTGCCCGAGGACCTGTTCTCCTCGCAGGACACGCTGCACGAGGCCGGCAGCGCATCGCTGACGTGGCTGGAGCCGCCGTTCTCGCTGGGCCGCTACGTCGTCACGCAACAGCTGGGGCGCGGTGGCTCGGGCGCGGTGTTCCGCGCCCACGACCCCGAGCTCGATCGCGAGGTCGCGATCAAGGTCGTGATGCCGCGCTCGCGCAGCGATCGCACGCGCCAACGCCTGCTGCGCGAGGCCCAGGCGGTGGCGAAGCTCTCGCACCCCAACGTCGTGGCGGTCTACGACGTCGGTGAGCTGCCGCGCGATCGCGACGAGGGGCCGGCCGGCGTGTACATGGTGATGGAGCTGGTCGAGGGCGCGACGCTGCGCCGGTGGTTGCGCGAGGCTCCGCGCACGCTGGCGGAGATCCTCGACGTGCTGCTGGCCGCCGGCCGGGGGCTGGCCGCGGCCCATCGCGCGGGCCTGGTCCACCGCGACTTCAAGCCCGACAACCTGCTGGTCGGACGGCGCACGCACGAGCGCACGCCGCCGGTGCACGTGCTCGACTTCGGCCTCGCGACCGCGGCCTCGGGCGGCACCAGCACCGACGAGTCGGGACCACCGCGCACGACCATGGTCGAGATCGCCGGCACGCCGGCGTACATGGCCCCGGAGCAGCACGCGGGTGAGCCCGGCGACGCGCGCACCGACATCTTCGCCTTCTGCGCGACCGCCTACGAGGCGGTGTTCGGTGTGCAGCCGTTTCGCGGCCGCACGCTCGAGGCGCTGGCGCGCGAGAAGGCCGAGGGCTGCGCACCGCCGCCGTCGGGTCACGGCGCGCGCCGGGTGCCGCGGTGGTTGTTCGATGCGATCGCGTGGGGCCTGCAGCCCGAGCCCGCGCGCCGGCCCGCGTCGCTGCCGGCCCTGCTCGAGCGCATCGAGCGTCGCCGCCATCGCCGGCGCAACCTCGCGATCGCGGCGGCCGCGGTGACGCTCGCCGGCGGTGCGATCGCGTGGGGCACCAGCAGGCGGCCCGACGCGCAGGCGTGCATCGACGATGGCGCCGCACGCATGGACCAGGCCTGGGGCGAGGCTGCGCGCACGCGCGTGCAGGATCGGCTGGGCGCGCTCGAGCTGCCCTACGCGGCCGAGACCGCCGCGCGGGTGGTCGCGGTGCTCGACGCACGCACGCAGGGCTGGCGCGACGCTCGCGGGGTCGCGTGCGAGCTGGCGCTGCAGGGGGACGCCGCCGCGGTCGAGCACGCCGCGAGCGCGCTGGCGTGCCTCGATCAACAGCTGGCCGAGATCGGTGCGCGGGTGGAGCTGCTGGCCGCGGCCGATCGCGACTTCGCACGCCAGGCCGCGCGCACCGCCGAGCGCACCGCGCTGCCCGAACGTTGCCTCGACGAGGCCTTCGTCACGGCCCAGCGCGAGGACTTCGGCGGCGAGCTCGAGGCCGACCTCATGCGCGCGCGTCTGCAGCTCGAGCTGGCGCACTTCGTCGACGCGTCGCGGGCCGCGCGGGCGGTCGCCGACGTGGCGCGGGCGCGCGGCGATCGGCGCCGCGAGGCGCGGGCGCTGCTGCTGGCCTGCCGCGCCGACGCGCGCGCGGATCGGATCCACGGCGCACCGGCGAGCTGCACCGACGCGTGGGTCGCGGGGGAGCGGGCCGACAGCGGCAACGTGGTGGTCGGCGCACTGCTGCAGCTGCTGGGCGAGACCGATCGCGACGACCTCGAGCACGCGACGCTGTACGAACGGCTGGCGCGCGCGCGGCTCGAGTCGTTGCCGCCCGAGCAGCGCGAGCTGGGCCACGAATCCGACCTGGCGCTGATCCTCGCGCAGCGCCAGCGCGAGGCCGGCAACTGGCTCGCTGCGCGCGGCCATGCCCAGCGCGCCTACGATCTGATGGTCGAGCTGCGCGGCGCGACCGATCCCGCGGTGGTGCCGGCGATCAACGAGCTCGCGCTGGTGGCCGAGGAGCTCGGCGAGATCGATCGCGCGCGCGAGCTGTTCGAGCAGGGCCTCGCGGTGCTGATGGCCGCGCGCGGACGCATGCACCCGGACGTCGTGAGCCTCGAGAACAACCTCGCGGGGCTCGAGATCACCCTGGGTCGGCACGAGGCCGCGCTCGCGCGCTTGGCCGAGGTGCTCGCGGCCAAGCGCGCGCTCGATGGGCCCGACGGCGTGTGGCAGCTGACCACGCGCTACCAGCAGGTCGAAGCGCTGGTGGCCCTGCACCGCGCCGACGAGGCGCTGGCGATCGCGCGCGACTCGATCGCGATCGGCGAGCGCGCGTGGGGCCGCGACGCGCACGAGCTGCTGTCGAGCCTGATCGCGCTGGTGTGGGCGCTGCGCGAGCGCGGTGACTGTGGCGAGGCGCTGCAGGTGCTCGCGCGCATCGATGCGATCGCGGCGCGCAGCGACAACCCCGACCGCGAGATCGAGGCCAACGCGGCGCTCGAACGCGGTCGCTGCTACGCCGCGACCGGGCGCGGGGTCGAGGCCGGCGCCGCGCTGGCGCGCGCGGTCACGCTGCACGAGGCGCTGTACGGCGTGCAGGCGCGGCCGGTGGCGCGCGCGCTGCTGGCCGAGGCCGCGTGGGCCGGGCACGCGGGCCAGGACGCGACTGCGACCGCGCTGCTCGAGCGCGCCGACGCGATCCTGCGCGCGACCCAGGGTGACCCGGTGTTGGATCGCGAGCACGCCGAGCTCCGCCGTGAGCTCACGGCGCGCGCGGCCGCTCCATGAGAGGCACGGGAAGAGGACGCGGAGCGTCCTCGCCATCGCCTGCGCGCGGCTTGCCCGCGGCGCTGGTACGCTGCGCCCGCCGATGCTCCGTCGTCGTCGTCGTCGTCGTTGGTTCGCTCGCGCCGGTGGACTCGCAGCCGCGGGGATGCTCGCCTGCGGCCAGGCCGGCGGTGGTTCGGGCAGTGCCAGCTCCGCGGACGAGGGCACGAGCGGGCCGGGCACCAGCACGAGCGCCGACGCAAGCAGCGGCGGCGAGACCGGGGTCGAGGTGCCGGCGGTGTTCGCCCTGGTGTTCGACGAGGACACGCGCGACACGCTGCTGCTGCGCGACGACACCGTGCTGCTGCGCTTGCCGCCCGACGCGTGGCAGCTGGGCCAGGTCGACGCCGTCGATCCCGACGCCAGCTACGACCCGGTCTACGCGCTGCCGGTCACGTTCGCGAGCCCTACCAGCGTCACCGCGGTCGAAGGCGGCGCGTTGACGCTGCAGCTGGGCTACGCCGATGGCACCGCCGCGAGCGTGCGCTTCGACGAGACCGCGCGCGGTCGCTACAGCGCGCAGTTCCTGCCCGCGCCCGGCGGCACGCCGACCGCCGCGATGCGCCTGCGTGCGCGCTGCGACGCCGACGAGGGCTTCTATGGCATGGGCGAGGTCTTCGACGCGGTCGAGCACCGCGGCCGCGCGCGGCCGATGCAGCTCGAGGCCGACCTGCAGTACGAAGGCGGCAGCAACGAGGTCCACGTGCCGGTGCCGCTGGCGATCGGCACCCGCGGCTGGGGCCTGTTCGTGCAAGACGATCATCCCGGCCTGTTCGAGCTCGCGACCGAGGCCGACGATCTCGTGCAGGTGACCTACGGCCTGGGTCCGCACGGCGACGCGGGTCTGCGATTCCATCTGTTCGCCGCCGCGCACCCGCTCGATGTCACCGCGCACCTGTGGGCGGTGACCGGCGCGCCGGCGCTGCCGGCCCCGTGGGCGCTGGGGCCGTGGCTGTGGCGCAACGAGAACACCGACGCGGCGCAGGTGCTCGCGGACGCCCAGACCCTGCGCGAGCTCGACCTGGCCCACAGCGCGCTGTGGATCGACAGGCCCTACGCGACCGGCGTGAACACCTTCGACTTCGAGCCCACGCGCTTCCCCGATGCGCAGGGCATGATCGACACGCTGCACGATCTCGGGCTGCGCGTGGCGCTGTGGCACGCGCCCTACGTCAGCGACATGGACGAGCCGGCGCTGCGGCTGCACCAAGAGGCGCTGCAGGCCGGCTACTTCCCGCCGGTCACGGGGCTGCTGCTCAACAAGTGGGGCGCGGCGCCGATCGACTTCACCAACCCCGACGCGTTCGACTGGTGGGCGGGGCTGCTGGGGCAGTACGCGGCCATGGGCATCGAGGGCTACAAGCTCGACTACGGTGAGGACGTCATGACCGGCGTCGGTGCCGGCCGCGTGCCGTGGGCGTTCGCCGACGGCAGCGACGAGCGCACGATGCACGTCCGCTTCCACAGCGGCTACCACGCGCCCTACGTCGAGTCGTTGCCGCAAGACGGCGGCTTCATCCTCGCGCGCGCCGGCACCTGGGGCGAACAGACCCAGGCCAGCGTGATCTGGCCCGGCGATCTCGACGCGGATCTGTCGCGCTTCGGCGACGAGCGCGACGGCAGCCGCGGCGTCGGTGGTCTGCCGTCGGCGGTGGCGGCGGGACTGTCGCTGTCGGCGTCGGGCTTTCCGCTGTTCGCGTCGGACACCGGCGGCTACCGCGATGGGCCGCCGAGCATCGAGACGTTCACGCGGTGGTTCCAACACACCGCGCTCATGCCGGTGATGCAGATCGGTACCGGCAGCAGCGACGTCGCGTGGGAGCTCGGCGACGAGCAGATGCTGGGCTGGTACCGCGAGGCCACGCGGCTGCACCTGCGGCTGTTCCCGTACGTGTGGACCGAGCTGCAGGCGCTGGCCCACGGCGGGCGACCGATCGTGCGGCCGTTGGGACTGGCCTACCCCGAGCTCGGCGTGCATCCCTCGGACGTCTACCTGCTGGGCGATGCGTTGTTGGTGGCGCCGGTGATCGAGCCCGGCGCGACCACCCGCACGCTGACGATCCCGCCGGGGCGCTGGGTCGACTGGTTCGACGGCAGCGAGCTCGACGGCGGCGTCGCGGGCCGGGACGTCACCGTCGACGCGCCGCTGTCGAAGCTGCCGCTGTGGCTGCGCGCGGGCGGCATCGTGCCGCTGCTGCGTCCGAGCATCGACTCGCTCTCGCCCACCAGTGCGCCCGAGCTGGTCGACTCGTTCGCGAGCGACGCGGGCGTGCTGTATGCCCGCGCGGTGCCCGAGGGCAGCGCGGCCCGGCGGCTGTACGACGGTGCCGTGCTCGCGGTCGCCCGCGAGTCCAACGCGACCGGCGTGCAGTGGACCTCGGGCGAGGTCTTCGTGGGCGCGGCGGTGATCGAGCTGTTGGGGATCCCCGCGGCGCCGGGCAGCGTGACGCTCGACGGCGCGCCGCTGGCCGCGGCGACCGACGCCGACGCGCTCGCGGCCGCACCGGGTTGGTGGTACGACGCGGCCCGCCGCGCGCTGTGGCTGGGTCTGCCCGCCGGCGAGCACGCGGTGCTCGCGAGCGACTGACCAAGCCCGCGGCGTCGTGCGAAGCTCGGGCGATGATCCTGCGCCCCGCGTCGTCGTCGCTGCTCGCGCTCGTCGTGCTCGCCTGCTCACCGGGCAGCGAGGGCACAGCTGGCAGCAGCGGCAGCGGCTCGAGCAGCAGCGACGGCGGCAGCGGCGGCACCGCGGCCACGTCGATCGCGAACAGCGAAGCCGGATCCACCGCGGCCGACAGCGGCGGCGGCAGCGGCAGCAGCGACGGCGGTGACAGCTCGACCACGGGTGAGCCGCTGGGGTGCCCCGCCGACGCGATGGGCGAGGGCCAGTACGACGGCCTGATGATCGAGCACGACGGCATCATGCGCCGCTACAACCTCTACGTGCCGGCCGGACTCGACGGCAGCGTCGCGGCGCCGCTGGTGATCAACCTGCACGGCTATACCTCGAACGCCGCGCAGCAGCAGCTGTTCTCGCAGTTCGATCCCGTCGCGGACGCCAACGGCCTGGTGGTGGCGTATCCCGAGGGCACCGATGCGTCGTGGAACGCCGGCACCTGCTGCGGCACCGCGGTGACCAACGACGTCGACGACGTCGGCTTCGTGCTGGCGGTGATCGCCGACGTGAAGGCGCGCACGTGCATCGACCCCAAGCGCGTGTACGCCACCGGCATGTCCAACGGCGGCTTCATGTCCCACCGCCTGGCCTGCGAGGCCGCCGACGCG